>DASYEG010000131.1:0-28601 GCA_036499145.1 Micropepsaceae bacterium
CATCGCGGACTTGACGCCGAATTTGCGCGCCTCGTAGCTGGCCGTGAGCACAACCCCGCGTTTGCCGCCTCCCACGATCAGCGGTTTGCCTTTCAGCGAGGGATCGTCGCGCGTTTCCACGCTGGCGTAGAAGGCGTCGCAGTCCAGATGCGCAATTGCGAGCGCGACGAGTTCGGCGTGGAAAAGGATGCGTTCGCCATGACAGCCCGGGCAGCGCACCCCATCATGCGGCACATCGGCGAAACAATCGCGGCAAAACCTGTCCATGCGAATCCTGGGGTAAGCCGCCCTAATATCGCCGATTTTCGGGAGGGTTGTGCACTCCCGTTATTGTTTCCTCGGCTTCATTAGCGGGAGGCGGGAATGCGGGTTATGTATCCCTCGCAAAAATCAGGTCTTTTCCATGTTCGATCAAATCCTCAAACTATTGGGCTCACCGGAGCCAAAATCCGCCCATCGCGACGATTTGCAGATCGCCGTGGCGGTTCTGCTGGTGGAAGCCGCGCGGCGGGACGACACGTTCGACGCAATCGAACGGGCGGCCATCGAGCGCTTGCTGAGCGACAAATTCGCGCTGTCGCCGGACGCGACACGGCAATTGCTGGCGCAAGCCGAAGCCACCGCGGACCGCACGTCCCAACTCCATCCTTTCACGCGGCTCGCCGTCGAGCGCATGGACCCGCAGCAGCGCATACGCCTCATAGAGATGCTGTGGGAGGTGGCCTATGCGGACGGCATTCTCGATCCCGAGGAAGACGCGCTCGTTCGCCGGGTCGCGGGACTGATTTACGTGTCGGATGCCGACAGGGTTGCTGCGCGTCAGCGCGTCCTGGAGCGGATCCAGCGAAAGTCGCACTAGGCCGAACTCAGGTTGATCCGGCTGGCCGCGGGCCCCATATTGCCGATACCCAAAATGACCCCGACCGAACTGTTTCATCCGGCCGTCGCCGCCTGGTTTGACAAAAGCTTCGCCGGCCCCACGGCGGCGCAGGCTCAAGCTTGGCCGGCGATTCGAGCGGGCGAGAATGTTCTTATTGCGGCGCCTACGGGGTCGGGCAAAACACTCGCCGCGTTCCTCGCGGCCATCGATGCCCTGGTCCGGCGAGGTCTAGAAGGTGGACTGCCCGACGAAACGCAAATCGTCTACGTGTCACCGCTGAAGGCGCTCTCCAACGACGTTCAGCGCAATCTGGACGTACCGCTCGCCGGCATCGCCGAGGAGCTGCGGGCGCGATCTCTGCCGGATGTCGAAATCCGTACCTGGGTTCGCACCGGCGACACACCGCAGAGCGAGCGTAGCGCTATGCGCAAACGTCCGCCCCACATCGTCGTGACCACGCCTGAATCGCTTTACATCCTGCTCGGCTCCGAATCGGGCCGCGCGATGCTGAAGACGACGAAGACCGTCATCGTCGACGAAATCCACGCTCTTGCCCCCAACAAGCGGGGCTCGCATCTGTCGCTGTCGCTCGAACGCCTGGCGGCGCTCTGCGAACACCGGCTCCTGCGCATCGGCTTGTCGGCGACGCAGAAGCCCATCGAAGATGTCGCGCATTTCCTGGTCGGCGCCGATCCCGGCGCGACGTGCAAGATCATCGACACCGGCCATGTGCGCGCCCGTGACCTCGCACTCGAACTACCGCCCGCCCCTCTCGAAGCGGTGATGTCGAACGAGGTTTGGCAGCAGATCTATGACCGGCTCGTGCAGCTCATAGACACCCATCGCACCACGCTGATTTTCGTCAACACGCGCCGCCTCGTCGAACGCGTGACGGCCCAGCTTTCCGACCGGTTGGGCGAAACGGCCGTCGCCGCCCACCATGGCAGCCTTGCGAAGGAACAGCGCCTCGATGCCGAACAGCGCCTGAAACACGGCAAACTCAAAGCGCTGGTGGCGACGGCTTCGCTGGAACTCGGGATCGACATCGGCGATGTCGATCTGGTCTGCCAAATCGGTTCGCCCCGTTCGATTGCGGCGTTCCTGCAGCGTGTCGGACGCTCGGGCCATGCCGTCGCGGGCACACCCAAAGGCCGGCTGTTCCCGCTCTCGCGCGACGAGCTTGTCGAATGCACGGCGCTGATCGCCGCGGTCCATCGCGGCGAACTCGACCGGCTCGCCATTCCGGAAAGTCCCCTCGATGTGCTGTCCCAGCAGATCGTGGCCGAGTTGACAGCGCGCGAATGGAGCGAGGACGAGCTCTTCGCGCTCCTGCGCCGCGCCTGGCCCTACCGGCGGCTACCCCGCGAGGATTTCAACGCCGTCGTGACCATGCTGGCGGAAGGTTTTACGACGCGCCGGGGACGGCGTGGCGCGCTGATCCATCACGATGCGGTCAATCATATGCTGCGGGCGCGGCGTGGCGCGAGGCTGACGGCCATCACATCGGGCGGCGCCATTCCCGACAACGCCGATTACAAGGTCCTGCTGGAGCCGGAGAACAATTTCATCGGCACCGTGAACGAGGATTTCGCGGTCGAGAGTCTCGCGGGCGATGTGTTCCAGCTCGGCAATCATTCCTATCGCATCATGCGGGTGGAACGCGGCACGGTGCGCGTGGAAGACGCCCATGGCCAGCCGCCGACGATTCCGTTCTGGCTGGGCGAGGCACCGGGCCGCAGCGACGAACTCTCCCAATCGGTGTCGCGCCTGCGTACCGATCTGGCCGCGCATTTCTCCGCCGATCCGTCAGGCGAGAATGCGCAAGCCTGGCTGACGCAAGACATCGGCCTTGCTGAAACGCCGGCGCGTGAATTGTCGGATTATCTGAGGGCAGGTCATGCCGCTTTGGGCGCGTTGCCGACGCAGGACATCATCATTCTCGAACGGTTCTTCGATGAAGCCGGCGGCATGCAGCTCGTCGTGCACTCGCCCTTCGGCAGCCGCATCAATCGCGCCTGGGGTTTGGCCTTGCGCAAACGCTTTTGCCGCAAATTCAATTTCGAGCTGCAGGCGGCGGCCACCGAGGACAACATCATCCTGTCGCTGACCACCGCGCACAGTTTCGATCTTGCCGATGTCGCGCGCTATCTCAATTCGGCCAGCATCGAGACCTTGCTGATTCAGGCGCTGCTCGACGCGCCGATGTTTGCCACGCGCTGGCGATGGGTGATCGGGATATCGCTGGCCGAGCCGCGTTTTCGCGGCGGCAAGAAAATCGCGCCCCAGCTCGCCCGCATGGCGGCGGAAGATTTGTTGGGAGCGGTGTTCCCCGATCAGATCGCTTGCGCCGAGAATCTCGTCGGCGAGAGGGAGATTCCCGATCATCCACTGGTCAATCAGACCATCGCCGATTGCCTGAGCGAAGCGATGGATTTGGCGGGTCTGATCCGGGTGCTGAAGCGCATCGAATCCGGCGACATTCGCATCGTCACCTGCGATCTCACCGAACCCTCGCCGCTGGCGCAGGAAGTTTTGTCCGCGCGGCCCTATTCCTATCTCGACGACGCGCCCTTGGAGGAACGCCGCACCCAAGCCGTGATGAGCCGGCGCTGGACCGCGCCCGAAGCCGCATCCGATCTCGGCCGCCTGGACGCCGAAGCGATTGCGCGGGTGCGCGCCGAAGCCTGGCCGGAAGCGGTCAACGCGGACGAGTTGCACGATGGGCTCGTCTGGCTGGGCTTTCTCACGAGCGAAGAGGTTGCCGCTCAACCCGGCTGGACAGAATGGCTGGGTGAGTTGTCGCTTCAGAACCGCGTGGCGCGGATGCAATTGCCGCGTGGAAACATCTGGGTACCGGCCGAGCGCCTGCCGCAATTCTTGAGTGTCTGGCCAACGGCCACGCTCCATCCCGCGATCGCGGTACCCGAGACCTACGCGCGCAAGTGGCCGCCCGAAGAGGCACTGGTGGAAATCCTGCGCGGACGACTCGAGGGTCTGGGTCCAGTCACGCAAGAGGCGCTGGCTGCCGCGCTGGGCTTCTCCGCGAGCGATATCGCCATCGCACTGGTGTCGCTCGAATCCGAAGGCTTCGCCATGCGCGGACGTTTCACGCCCGGCGCCGAAACCGAGGAATGGTGCGAGCGCCGTCTGCTCGCGCGCATTCACGGCTACACGGTCAAGCGTTTGCGTGCCGAAATCCAACCCGTGCCTGCGCGCGATTACTTACGCTTCCTCGCGTCCTGGCAACGCGTCTCGCCCGATACGCGGATGGAAGGGCCTGATGCGCTCGACACCATCATCCACCAGCTTGAGGGGTTCGAGGCGCCTGCCGCCGCCTGGGAAGCGGAAATCCTGCGGGCGCGCATCAGGGGTTATGAGCCCAATTGGCTGGACGATCGCTGCCTTGCCGGCCACGTCACCTGGACGCGGCTGCGCCCGCGCGCGAACAGCGGCGAAGCAAAGCCCGCGCCCGTGCGCACGACACCTATTGCGCTCTTGGCACGCCGTCACGCGCGCCTATGGACGATGCTGTCCCCGACGGGAGACGACATCCCATTGAGCCCGCATGCCGAGACCGTGGCCGGTTTCATCCGTGAGCACGGCGCCTCCTTCTTCGACGAGATCTTCGACGGCACGGGGCTTTTGCGCATCCAGGTCGAGGGGGCACTGGCCGAGCTGGTGGCGCAGGGTCTTGTCAATTCGGACAGTTTCGGCGGCTTGCGCGCGCTGCTCGTGCCCGCCAGCGAACGCAAATCGCCATCGGGCCGGCGCCGGCGCGCGGTCAAATTCGGCATGGAGGATTCGGGCCGCTGGGCGCTGATCCGCCGGACCCATTCCGCGCCGCAGGCCGAAGCAGACGCGGTCGAGCACGTCGCGCGCACACTGTTGCAGCGCTATGGCGTGGTGTTCTGGCGCTTACTGGCGCGCGAAGCCGAATGGCTGCCGCCCTGGCGCGATCTGCTGCGCGTCTTCCGCCGCCTCGAAGGGCGCGGGGAAATCCGCGGCGGGCGCTTCGTGGCCGGATTTTCCGGCGAGCAATTTGCGCTGCCCGAGGCCATCGGGGCGTTGCGGGACATGCGGCGCCAGGAACCCACCGGCGCGTGGGTTTCGGTGTCCGGTGCCGATCCGCTCAATCTCGCCGGCATCCTGACGCCGGGGCCGAAATTGTCGGCGCTGACGGGAAATCGCCTGCTCTATCGCGATGGCCTGCCGATTGCGCTGCTCACAGGCGGGGAGGTGCAATTCCTCGAAACGCTCGAAGCGAGCGACGAATGGCAGGCGAAAAAAGTGCTGCTGCGCGGGGCGTCCCCCTCGCCGGAGGATGTGGACGAACTGGATCAGCGGCGCAACCGGCGCCGCCCCCTCCTCGACGCGGCCCAATAATCATCATCGCAATCAGGGTTTGGCGAACGCCTGCAATTCGGCCACGGCCGCGCCGTCTTTGCGCGGATCGGAGGCGCCGAAGTTCACGCGCTTGGCGAAGTCGCGCATCACCGCCTGCCCCGAGCCCATGCGCGTGGAGGAATAATCTCCGCGCATGATGATCTTATGGCCCATCGCGGTCAGTTCCTTGCGCACCAGTTCGGGAATGCGCGCTTCGAAATTCACGTCGCAGCCGGCGAACGTCTCCTTCGAAAAACGCGCCGCATCCATCGCGCCCTGCACATTCATGCCGAAATCCACCATGTTGGAGACGAATTGCGCATGCGCCTGAGCCTGGTTCCAGCCGCCCATGATGCCGAAGGCGATGCGCACATCGCCCTTCTGCATGAAAGCGGGAATGATGGTGTGCACGGGCCGCTTGCGCCCGGCGAGCACATTGGGATGGGACTTGTCGAGCGTGAACAACCCGCCGCGATTTTGCAGCACGAAGCCCGCACCGCTCACGCCGACGCCCGATCCAAATCCGACCGTCGAATAATTGCTCTGGATCAGCGAAACCATATTGCCGTCCTTATCGACGGCGGACAGGTACGTGGTGCCCTTATCGGTCTCCGGTGGGACGCCCGGCCCGACGTCACAGGCCGCGTGTTCGGGATCGATCAGTTTGGCGCGGGAATCGGCGAACGCCTTCGACTTCAGGCCCGCAACCGGAATCTTCGCAAAGCGCGGATCGGCGTCATAGCGGATCATATCCGCATAGGCGATCTTCTTCGCCTCGATCATCGTGTGCAGCGCCTTGACCGAATTGTGCCCCATCTCGGCCAGCGGAAATTTCTCCATGATGTTGAGCATTTCGAGCGCGGCGATACCCTGCCCGTTCGGCGGCAATTCGAACACCGTCCAGCCGTGATAGGTCGTCGAAATCGGCTCGACCCATTCGGCGCTGTATTCGGCGAGATCGGGCGCCTTCATCACGCCGCCATTCGCCGCTTCGGTCGCGAGAATTTTTTTCGCCACCTCGCCCTTGTAGAAGGCATCCCGCCCGCCCGCCGCGATCTGACGATAGGTGGCCGCCAGATCGGGATTCTTGAACACCTCACCGACCGCCGGGACATGGCCGAACGGCATATAAATCTTCGTGGCCGGCTCGTCTTCCTTCAGCATTTTTTCGGAATCGCGCCAATAGGCCTGCACCACCTCGCCGACGGGAAAGCCGCTTTCCGCGATCGCGATCGCGGGAGCGAGCAGATCGGCGAATTTCTTGGTGCCGAAGCGTTTGGAAAGCTGATCCCAGCCCTCCACCGCGCCCGGCACCGTCACCGAATTGATCCCCCGCTGCGGCATCGTCTTGATGCCCTTGCCGAGGAGATAATCCGCGGTGAGCGCCGCAGGCGCCCAGCCCGAGGCGTTGAGACCATAGAGCTTGCCGGTCTTGGCTTCGTAGACGATGGCGAAAAGGTCCCCGCCGATGCCGTCATTCATCGGCGCGACCAGGCCCATCACCGCGTTGGTCGCGATGGCCGCGTCGATGGCGTTGCCGCCCGATTCCAGAATGCGCGCGCCGACCTCCGAGGCCAGCACCGATTCGCTCGCGACCACACCGGCTTGCGACCCCACCATGGAGCGCGATTGCGAACGATCCTGCGCGAGGGCGGTGGTGACGAGGCCCAGCGTGAGGCTCGCGGCGGCGATTGTCTTCAGCATGAAATCTTTCCCATGGGTGGGTTCAGGTCCCGTGCGAGACCCTTGGATGACGGCGCCGGAGCATAGCCATCGGGCTCAGGGAATTCCACACCGGTGGCTTGGCTCTATGGCCGGTTCGGGGACGGATTGCCGTCATTCCCGCCCCCCTTATTTTTGCCGGCGGGGCGACGAAAAACCCAGTTTTCTCGAGGATTCAGGGATTGCCGCCAGGCGCCCTCAGCCGCCGTCTTGCGGATTTCGCTCGCCGGTTTGGCCGGGTTCCCCGGCGCGCTCGATCTCCTCGGCGAGAATGCCCCATTGCCGCACAAGCTCCAAATAGCTCGCGCGCTGCTTCTCGGTGGTTGCACTGGCGGCAAGTTCGGACGCCTCCTCGGCCATCTGGCGGCACTTCGCGAGACGTTCGGATGTATTGGCGCCGAGAAATTCCGCTGAAGCGAATCGTGCAATCATCGCCGCATGCCACGCCTTAACTAACGTACGTGAGCGGAAGGCAAATCCGCCGGATCTATGCGCGCGACACGCCTGGCGCCCGACCAGACTTCCAATGGGCTGCCTGCCACGAGTTGCCTCGCCGCGGCGACGGCCTCTTCATCATCGGAAAGTTGCAGCTCGACACCGCGCACAATGTGTTCGGCGGAATCCAGAGTGTAGATTCGATAATCGGTCATGTCGCCTGCATGCTTTAACCATGTTTACTATCCGGCCATCGCTAGCATGAAGCGAGTCGAATCATGGTTCGCTAGCGTACGGTCCCGGTTGCAAATTGCGGAACGCGGCGGCGCCGATTCCACTCCGCTAAAGCGCCACCCGCAGGCCGAGGCGCCAGGTGCGCGGCTCCATGGGATGGATGTGGAAATCGTCGACGCCCTCGGCGGGCTCGCCCTGCAGACGCGAGGTGTAGAAATATTCGATATCGTCGTCGGAATTGTTGAGTAGATTCAGAATCTCCCCCGTGAAGGTGAAGCGGCCCCACTGATACCGGATCAGGAAATTGGTATCGAGATCGGCTTTCGAACGCACCAAGCCATCCTGCGTCAGCGGTGAGGGCCCCAAATAGCGCAGTGTCAGCGTCGTACTCAAACGGTCGGTGATCAGCGCCGATATGCCGCCCGTCACCATGTATTCGATGGCGTTCGGAATGCGGTCGCCATCGGCCGGATGGCTGAGATAGCGCGCATGGGTCGTGGCCGCGGAAAGATCGAGATCGATACGGTCGATGGGGTGCCAATCCAACAGCACCTCGCCACCGAGGCGTTGCGTGGCGGACGAGCTTTCCGTGTCTCCGGCATCGCCCGAATAGGTCAATTCCGAATCCAGATGCAGCCAGAACAGGGTCGCCGTGGCCGTGAAGCCGCCAAGATTCCAGCGCAGTCCGGTTTCCGCGCCCAAGGCCGGTGCGATCAGCTCGACGGGATCGGCAGGCAAACCCGTCTTCGGTGCAATCGTTTCGGTCGCTCCGCGCGCATCGTTGGAATGAAATCCCCGTCCGGCGTCGGCATAGAGTTCGAGATTGGGCAGGGCCTGCCAGGCGAGCGTCAATTTGGGGCTGAGCAGCGAATCCGAGGTCGAACCGGAGTTCAGCGGATTGTCGGACGACACATTGGCGCCGATGACATCCAGACGCAGACCGAGCGAAACCCGCACTGTCCCGAAGGCTTGCTCGCCGTTCGCCCACAACGCCCCCGCCCATTCATTCACCGCATCGGAGCGCACGGTCCCGATCTCGACACGTCGATCGGTGCGATACAGCGCCACCTTGCCGATATCGTCGTCGCGGATTTGCGCGCCGGTGGTGAGCGACCATCCCGCCAGCGAATTCGGCCAGGTCTTGGCAACCGAACCGCCGAAGATCCAGCGATTGTCCGCCTGCTCGAACTGGTCGCCGTTTACCGGGTCGTCGAGGAAATAGGTGAAGTTCGACCACAATTTCAGATCGTATTTCTGAACATAGGCCACAGCGTCCCAGCCATCGGGATTGCGATTGCGAACGACGCCGATGAATCGGGACGTCTTGCCGCCGTCCGACGGATCGATGGCGCCCAGCCGGGTGATGAGGCCGGAATCGATGGCGCGCTCCGGCACCTGATCGGTGGAATTCCATTTCGCCGTGTAGGCAAGAGCCGTGACGGTCCAATCATTCCCGAGCGCAAAATGGCCCAGCAAGTTCACCTTGCGGAGATTTTCCGGGCTGGACCATGGGCCGTCCGAATAGGTCAAATCGGCCCCGATATAGCCGTCCTTTCCCAGACTGGTGGTTCCCAGCAAACGATAATAATTGTCCTTTCCGACATCGGTCTCCGCATAGGGAGCCGGAGGCGCGGAAAAGGTCTCGAACGTCGCGGTACCGGCAGCCGAGAAATCGCCGGCATCGGGAAAATAAGTCCCCTTGCGATAGGAAATGACCTGGATGAATTCCGGCGTGATGGAATTCAGATCGAGATAACCCTGCCCATGCGCATGCGTCGGCAGATTGAGCGGCACCCCGTCGAAGCTCACGGAAAAATCCGTCCCGTGATCGAGATTGAAGCCGCGCATGAAATATTGGTTGGCTTTGCCCGAGCCGGAGTGCTGCGTCACCGCCAGACCGGGAATGACTTCCACGAGTTCGCCCGGCCTCAGCAGCGGCCGGTCCTCGAACAGCGCGAAATTGACGGTCCCTTCGCTGGAGGAGGTGGCTTGGCCGATGGTGTTCTCGCGCAGGCCCCACACGTAAACCGATTCGCCGGCGGGGTTGTTTTCCGGGGCGATAAGGGTCGGAGCCGGCGCCGCGGAATCTTCAGGCGCGGCGAGCGCCGCAACCGCGCAGAAAGACGACGCGGTGCCCGCAAATAGGATCGCGCGCGCGCGACCCGCGCACGGATAGGATATGTGCTCCACGACAGTCCCCCAAAGTATGATGTCTATAACAAAACATCATACATATCGCATGACCGTCGGCTAGGGAAAATATGACATCGCTATAAAAATATCATACCGCAAACGGCATGGGGCTTAACCGGTTTTCTGCACATGCACATGCATGTGCCCGTGGCTCGGCTTGCCGCCATGGGGATGTTTCTCGTTCTCCACCGCGACCGGCACCATGACGACGCGTCCGTGGCGCACCCCGCGCTCGGCGATGACGTGATCGGCGAGGTGCCCGACCGCGCCCGCCTGGCCGCGCAGCACCACAAGCTCCATGCAGCTGCCATGATCCAGATGCACATGCATGGAAGACAGCGTGAGATCGTGATGATCGTGGAAGACACGCGTCAGCCGTTTCGCCAATTCGCGCGATTCATGGTCGTAGACATAAACCAGGGCCGCGACGCAATCGCCGGAAAGATCGCTTTCCTCCGCCGCCTGGCGGATGCCCGCACGCGCCAGGTCGCGAATGGCCTCGGAACGATTTTGATAGCCCCGCTCGGCGATTACGCGGTCGAGCGTTTCCACGAATTCGTCATCGAGGGTGATGGTGACGCGCTGCATGGGCAACCTCCAAAGCCGGACCAGACCCCATAGCACACCGATAGGGCCGGAAATACCGAAGGGCATCTGTCATGGAGCGGCGAACTTTAGTAGGATCGCGAAAGACCAGACTTGACGGAGGGGTGGGATGGTTCGGGGCTGGAGCATGTGCGAATCGCATCGGTTCCTTTTGGCTGCGGCAACGGCCGGCATGCTGTTCGCCGCTTGCGCTGCCTCCGCAGCCCCGGCGGGGGCCGGCGGCGCGGCATCCGTGACGCTGCGGTGCAATTTGCACGAAGCAGGATCGGATGTCCCCGTCATCCAATATTACGTCGTGGATTCGGGACAGAAGACCGTGACCTCGGGCGGTGAACTTTACCGCATCGGCGCCGACCCCAGCGGCGCAACGGGGCGCGTCATTACCCGATGGTCGGACACGGAGATCACAATGGTGAACGAGGAATGGATCCGCAATGGCTGGCAGCGTTTCCGGATCGTGACGACGCTGGACCGGTTGACCGGCGCCATCCGCAGCGAAGACCTCAACATTTCCTATAGCGGAAACTGCACGATCGCCGATGTGGCGAAGAAACTTTTCTAGATTCGCGGATCAAACATCGATTTTCTGCAAATCGCCGCCACGGAAAACGTGTCATGTCGGTCGAACATTTTCAGGCGCTGGCCAAGGGTGTGCGCCTCAATCAATACGAGATGCTCGGCATTCTGGGCGCCGGAGGTTTCGGGATCACCTACATGGCCCGCGACACGACGCTCGATGCGCTGGTCGCGATCAAGGAATATCTGCCCGGTGACTTTGCCGTGCGGCAGGGCGATTCGCAGGTCACGGCGAAATCCAGCACCTCCAAGGGCGATTTCGACTGGGGTTTGAGCGCCTTCCTCGACGAAGCGCGCGTGCTGGCGAAATTCCGCCACCCCAATATCGTGCACGTGAACCAGATCTTCGAAGCCAACAATACCGCTTACATCGTGATGGAATATGCCAAGGGCGAGACCCTGGACGCATTGCTCAAACGCGCCGGTACGCTGAAGGAGCCCGAGACCAAGGACATCCTGTTCCCCATTCTCGACGGGCTGAAGCGCGTGCACGCACTCGGCTTCCTGCATCGCGACATCAAACCGGCCAACATCATCATTCGCGAGGAGGGCGGCGCGGTGCTGATCGATTTCGGCGCGGCCCGCCAGGCCATCGAGACCAAGAGCCGGGCGATCACCTCCATCGTCACGGAAGGCTATGCCCCGCTGGAGCAATACGACACCACCGGCCATCAGGGCGCGTGGACCGATATCTATGCGCTTGGCGGGGTGGCCTACAAATGCCTGACAGGCAACAAGCCGCCCCCCGCCACATCGCGATTGCGCAATGATCCGCTGATACCGCTGGCGATCGCCGCGAAGAAGCCGGTCTCGAAAGAATTCGCTTCGGCCATCGAAACGGCCCTGCAGGTCTTCGAGAACCAGCGCCCGCAGAGCATCGACGAGTTTGCAGCGCGCATTTCCGGCATCATCCCTGCTGGCGCACCGCCATCGGACGCCGAGGATGCGACCCGCGTGATGAAACCGGAGGCTCCACGAGCGGCCTCGCCTGTTTCTCAAGTGCCCGTCTCTTTGGCCCCCGTCTCTTTGGCCCCCGTCTCTCCGGCGCGCGACATACCGGCGGCGCCACCGTCAGCATCCCCCGTAACGCCAAGACGTTCCATGCCAGGAATGCTCCCCGCCGTGCTTGGCCTTGCCGCCTCCCTTCTGCTCGCGCTCACGGCAGTGGGCTGGCTCTATCTGCGGGGACCAAGCCCGTCCCAGACCGCGGCGTCCCAAAGCGCCGCGACCCAGAGCGTCGCGATCCAGAACGCCGTGACCCAAAGCGCCGGGGCGGTCCTGCCATCGCCCGAGATCGCATCGGTTGCACCTTCGCCGCCCGTTCCAAGCGTCGCGGCGCCGAAACCGGACGTTGCCGCCAATCCACCGGCATCACGCCCCGCGCCGTCGCCGGCGCTCCCGCCGCACGCCGAAGCGCCGAAAGAGCGCCAAGCCGCGCAAGCCATTCCCGCGCCTCCGCCTGCGCCCGCGTTCCGGCCAAGCTTCGATTGCGCAAAGGCCGGCAACGATGCCGAACGCCTGGTGTGCACGGACAGTCAGCTCGCGGCGCTGGATGTGACGATGGCCGATCTCTATCAGTTGGGATTGAAATCGGTCACGGACACAAATGAATTCCGCGGGGAACAGGTGGGATGGCTAACCCAGCGCGACGTCTGCGCCGACAAGCAATGCCTGGTCGTCTCTTACAATGACCGCATCAAAGACCTCCAACGCTGGGTACGGCATTAGCGCATTCGCCGCCGCCCCAGGCCGGTTGGGAAATCTTAAGCGATCGCGAATTTTCCGTCTTCGGTGAGAACGTCCCAGAATGACGGCCGCTCCAGCTTCATCGCCGCCAGGACTTTGGAAAGGCTACAGAAGCAGGGTTGACGCATTCCGTGGAAATCGACCAGCGGCCCCACGGGCTCCATGTAGAAGGCCATCGCGTCCAGCATCCGCTTCAGCGACGGTTCGATCATGCAATACCAATGGGTTATGCCGTTTTTGGCGCTCATCCGGATCAGCATCTGAATCAATCCCAGACGCATCAGCGGTCCGGTGCGGTAATCCGCGGGCGTCGCATTCGTCGTCGTGGAAAGGCGGCGGATGGACTGCTTGGAGATGCTGAAGCGCGAGACTTCCGCCGTCGAATGAAGGGGCACCGAGGCAGCGATCTTCGTCGATTCCTCCCGCAACATGCGCTGGACGGCGAAGCTCTTTTCCGGCGCGTTCGACAGCGGCAGGACCAGGCGCGCGGTGCCGAGTGCTATTCCCGTGTCCTTGTGGAGCAGAAGCCCCTGGACCGCATGGGAATCGAATTCATCGTGTTCGAGTTCGTTTGGGTGGGCGTTCGTGTCTTCGAACTGCTTCTCGACGCAGTAGATCTGGTATCGAAGCCGGTAGGCTGCGCCGACGAAGGGCGGCTTGTCCGCATCCACGGTCATGAAATGGGACTGGAAACATTGAAGAAGCGATTGTTCCGCTACGCTTGAATTTGAATAGGTCGAAGGTGCATCGTCTGTGGAATTGAAAGCTTCGTTTTGAAACATGAGTCATTTCCCTCCATCGAGCACATTTGGATCCAAGAGGACATGACCACCAGAAACGGTGCGCTGCATCATTAGATGTGATTTGCTAAAGATTGCCGTTCGCTCCCGCAGGATGATCCGGGCACGGAGCATCCTCCCAATTTTTTTTATAGTCGCCGAAATACCGATTGTGTTGTGATAAAATTGAGCGGGGGGACAATAAACGAATCGTTCATCATTGTCCGCGCACGCAGAACAATTGGTGCTCGTCTTAAACAATCTTTAAGGGATTACTTTACGGTGTTACCGCTGCACTGCAGATCGGCGCATCCGCGTTGCTTCCCGTCGCGGCGTGCGTGCAGATCTTGAGTCCTCCATCCGAACCCAGGAGCCACAGCACCGCGACATTCTCATTCACGCCGGAGCCGACGCCTTGGTAGGAGGCCCGAACGATCGGCCCCGCCGCGTGCGCCGGACCGGTGAATTGTTGCGAGACCGCCGCACCGATTGCCGCAGTCGCTACGCATAATGCAAAGATTTTTTGACACCCCATGACACGCCTTCTCCGGTGAACTCTGCCGGCGGCATCTTGTCGGAATTTGATACCGGCACGATAGCGCAAATGTTTGGCCTGCGAATGATTGGTCTGTTGCCGCGATTTTCCGAAGGACCAATAAGGCCATACCCTACAGACGTGTAGGACATCGGCTATGGCCGCGCCTGCGCCCGTGCTTATTTCTTCACGAAACGGCGGAAGTTGAGCGTGTTGGTGAAGCCCCCATAGACATTCCCCGCATCGTCCGCGGCGACACCCTCCAGCGTGTTGGTTTCATTCCATGGAATGAATGCCGTCACCTTGCCGTCCTTGACGCTGCCGATCCGGATGCCCTGTTTGTAGCCTGGGTTGACCTTGTCGCTGGACGTCGAATCCGCCACATAGATGATGTCGTTCTTGTTGATGTAGACGCCGCTCGGCCGACCGAATTGCCGCCACTCGGCGAGAAATTTCCCGTCCTGATCGAAAATCTGGATACGGCTGTTGGAACGGTCGGCGACAAAAAGGCGCCCCGCCGAATCCATCGCCAGGCCATGGGGCGCGTCGAAATCGCCGGGGCCCGTACCGTGCTTGCCCCAGGTTTTGATGAACTTGCCGGTCTTGTCGAATTTCACGATCCGCGCATTGGTATCGCCGCCATGGCCGTCGGCGACGAAAATGTCGCCGTCCGGCGCGACCAGGATGTCCGAGGGCGCATTGAAATGGGTGGCGTCATTGCCCGCCACGCCGGGTGTGCCCAGCGTCATCAGCAATTTCCCCTGCGGCGAGAATTTCATCACCGTTTGGCCCTTGCCGTTGTTCTTGACGACCCGGCCGTCCGAAACCCAGATATTGTCCTGCGCATCCACATAGATGCCGTGCGGATAATTGAACAGGCCTTTCCCGAAACTGAACACGATCTTGCCGGAAGCGTCGAATTTCTGGATTGGATCGAGATTGGAGGCCGAGCAATCGTCCGCCGTCTCGCAGCGGTCGAACACCCAGATGCTCTTGCCGTCGCGATCGGTGTCCACTGCCGACACCGCCCCCCATTTGCGCCCGCCTGTCAGCTTTGCCCAGCCGGAATCCTCGCGATAGGTCTGCGGCGCGCTGTTCGGATCCGGCGTGATTTGCGCGAAACCGCTTTGGACGGAAAATGCAATCGAGGCAGCGGCGGCAATGCCAAACGCGGATTTGGCGGCGTATGCATGACGCATGATGTTTCCTCCCGTATTTTCTTCCCGGATATTTTCCTGGCCGTTCACGCCGCCCAGGCTTTTTGCGGCGGAAACGACGTGGCCGTGAAGGCGATGGCCGTGATCGCCTTGACGCTGCGCGCACCATAGCGGAACGGCATCACCAAGCGAAGGGGCGCGCCATTCTGCGGCGGCAGGGGCGCGTCGTTCGCCAGCCAGGCCAGCATCACCTGCGGATGCATCAGGGTTTTCATGTCCTCATCGAGGTAATAATCGTCCGAGGCGGTGAAGCGCGCATAATTGGCGAAACTCTGCGCGCCCACGGACGCCGCGAAATCGGAAAAGCGCACGCCGGTCCATTTCACGATGCCATGGGGCTTCACCGCGCCGCATTGCAAAAGCGTGATCTGCGAATGACGCGGCAGCTTCTCCAGATCGCCGAACGAAAGCGTGCCGGACAATGTCGACGTGCCGCGTCCATCGACCTTCACTTTCATCTTGCGATAATCGAACTCGATGTCGGGCGTGTCCTTGGTCTTCCACAGGACGCCATCGATGGCGCCCGCTTCGGCTTGCGAATATTCGACGGCCGAGCCATCCCCCCGCAATGGCAGAGGCGCGATCGTGCGCAGCCGCGTGTCCACCAAGGCATCGGGCTGCGCCGCGTCCGTTTGGGCGATAGCGGAGCCGGGGCGCATCGCCGCCACGGAAAGCACGGCGATGGCGGTTGCCGATTGGATCGTCTCACGGCGCGATAGGTTCATGGGGCACCTTTCGGGTTCGGTTGCGGTCAGGCCATGGCAGGCGCGTCAAACCTCATCGGGGTCTTCACACCCCGCATCGTTTTGCGCGCTCGAATGCTAAACGCTGCCGTTCTCCCGGAACAGATGAATTCGCGCGTGGTTCCTACGCAAGAATAACGCTTGTGAGGTTCCATCAAAGCAGCGGCAATTGCGGATCGGATTCGTCCGGCGACGGCCTTGCCCGGCCCGCCTGCGGCGCGGGCCGCATCGTCCAGTCGCCTTCGCATGGCACCAGCATGTCCTTCAGGGCCTGGACGCTCGCCGGTTCTTCTCCAAGCCATCGGCTCCATCGATGCGGCTGGATCACCGCGGGCATGCGGTCGGTGATCGTTGCGATCAACCGGTTCGGCGGGACAGTCACCATCGCGAATGTCTCGAGCCCCTTGCCCGAACGAACCTCGCCCCATCGCTCCCAGATGACCGCGATCGCAATGGGCGCGGCATCGTTGGCCGCGATAACGTGCTGTTCGGTTTTATGGGGCGTGATCTCCTTGCCCTCGTTGAACGTCTGCACGGCCAGGATTCCGCGCCGATGCCGGAACGCGTCGCGGTAGGTTGGCCGTTCGTCGATGGATTCGGCGCGTGCGTGAATGAAGGAGGCCATGTTCGGGTCTTTCGCCCAGGGCGGGACGAGCCCCCAACGCATGCGCGCGGCCTGGCGTTGGCCGTCCGCAGCCAGGTGGATCAGCGTGGCGAAGCGCATGGGTGTCACGGTTTCGGACGCGCTTCCCGCATTGCCAATGAGATCGGCGAGCCGGACATGGGCGCCCCAGCCCATCATTTGCGTGAATTTTCCACACATCGGATCGCGGCGCTCCAGACGCAGGACAAATCGGTCACGCGAACGCGGCTAAGGAACCTTGCCGGGGCCTGACCATTCTATTGTCGAACGGAAAACGGTGATGGCAATGAACAATATTATCTATCTGGTGGGACTTGTGGTGGTGGTCGGCGCGATCCTGTCTTTCGTATTCCATTGAGCGGGAAAATATCGCTGTCGCCGCCTCATATCTGGGCGCCTCAAATCTGGAGGATCTGGTGGCCCTTGGGCAGCGAGAAATTTTTTACCGCGTGCACCAGCCCGTAGATCATTGCTTCCTTCGGCGTGATGTAAAGGTCCTTGAAGCGGCGGGCGACCAAAATCTCCTCCGGAATCGCAGCACGTTCGCGCAGGATGCTCTCCGTGCGGGTGTCGTCCGCGAGCGCGGCATTCAGCGAACTTTGCAAGCGTTCCGAGGTCATGCCCTCCTGCGAAGGCATGACGGTCGGATGGATCATGAACATCGCGTGCGGTGAGCAATAGCGTTCATGGGCAGCCACAAAAACGGTCACCGCGATGGAACTGACACTGCCGGTATTATGGATAACCACATTGATCGGCAGCGAGCGGATATGATTGTAAAGATAGATGCCATCCGAGACGTAGCCGCCAAGTGAACTGAAGCAGAGATGGGCTTCGTCGGCGCTGCCGTTCACCGCAACGTTCAATGATGTGGCGATGCGCGACACCCCCTCGGAATCGATCGGCCCGGTGTATCCCAGATAGGCGATTTTTCGTCCCGCCAGATCAGGCATGCGAGTACGTCCATTGCATGGCATTCAAGCGAACGGGATTGCTGAAATCCACTCCGGACTCCTTGATTGTCCTGGTTTTGGCAATGTTACGCGGCTCAGCCGTAAACCATACAAGTGCTTGATTTTGTCATATTATTGCGTTCGACAAAGTGCGGCGCAACAAGGAACGAATCCGGCAGCCGCCGGTTTTTAACCATGGGGGCGAGACTTCCACAAACTCTGAGGAAATTTCCATGGGAAATGACAATATGAATCGCCCGTCCGGCCAGGGTCAATCGGGCCAGGGTCAGTCAGGACAAGGAAAGCAACAGGGCCAGAGCGGCCAGGGACACGGCAGTCAGGGCCAACAGGGTCAGGGCAGCCAGGGCCAACAGGGCCAGGGTAGTCAGGGTCAACAGGGCCAGACCAGCAAACAGGGTCAGCGTTCAGGCCGTTCGAGTTCCAACGAATAGTCGTGAATCACGGGCAATAGCCCGGAACACAGAAGACAACTGAAGCTCGGCTGTGGGGCTAACGCAGCCGGGCTTCTTTATTTCGCGCCAGCCGGAGCGTCGCCATTCCAACCTCGCGATTTAGATCTACATTGTATCTATCGGGCCGGGCGGCGCAGGAGGTGCGCTTTGGATTTCGCACTGGGTGAAACCGCGGATCTGCTGCGGCAAACGGTGCGGGGCTTCGCAGCCGATCATATCGCGCCGCGTGCCGAGGCTATCGACCGCGAAAATACATTCCCGCGCGATCTGTGGCCCAAGCTCGGCGGCCTAGGCCTCTTCGGCGTGACCGTGGCCGAGGACTATGGCGGCGCCGGCATGGGCTATGTCGAGCAGGCGATCGCGGTGGAAGAGATCAGCCGCGCTTCGGCCTCGGTCGGCTTGAGCTATGGCGTGCATGCGACGCTCTGCATCAATCATCTGTACCGCTTCGGCACCGAGGAGCAGAAGCGCCGCTATCTCCCGCAACTGCTGTCGGGCGAATGGGTGGGGGCCCTGGCCATGAGCGAGCCCGGCGCGGGTTCGGATGTGCTCGCCATGACCACCCGCGCGGAATTGCAGAACGGGCGCTATGTCCTGAACGGCACCAAGATGTGGATCACCAATGGACCGGTGGCCGATTTTCTCATCGTCTACGCCAAGACCGGCGATCCGTCCGGGCGGCGCGGCATCACCGCCTTTTTGATCGAGAAGAGCTTCAAGGGATTCTCCACCGCGCAGAAGCTCGACAAATTGGGCATGCGCGGGTCCGATACGGGCGAGCTGCTCTTCAAGGATTGCGAAGTGCCCGGCGCCAATGTTCTCGGCGGTGTGGACAAGGGGCTCTCCGTGCTGATGTCCGGTCTCGATTATGAGCGGGTGGTGCTCTCCGCGGGGCCGGTCGGCATCATGCAGGCGTGCCTCGATCTGGTGCTGCCTTATGTGCGCCAGCGCAAGCAGTTCGGCCGGGCCGTCGGCGAATTCGAGCTGATGCAGGGCAAGCTTGCCGACATGGATACGACGCTGAACGCGGCGCGCGCCTATGTCTACGCGGTGGCGCGGGCCTGCGATTCCGGAACGGTCACGCGCAAGGATGCGGCGGGCGTCATCCTTTTCACCGCGGAGCACGCGACGCAGATGGCGCTGCAGGCGATCCAGGCGCTCGGCGGCATGGGCTATGTCAACGAGATGCCCGCGGGGCGTCTGCTCCGCGACGCCAAGCTCTACGAGATCGGCGCCGGGACATCGGAAATCCGGCGCATGCTGATCGGGCGCGAATTGTTCGAAGGACGGGAATAATGTCCGCTGAGACGATTGTCATCGCCGGTGCCGCGCGCACGCCCATCGGTTCGCTGCAAGGCCAATTCAAGAGCTTGTCCGCGACCGCGCTCGGCGCGGTTGCGATTGGCGCGGCGCTGGAACGCAGCGGCCTGGATTCGGATGCCCCTGGCGAAGTCTTCATGGGCTGTGTGCTGTCCGCGGGCCTCGGTCAGGCGCCGGCGCGGCAGGCCGCGATCGCCGCAGGCATTCCATACGGCGTGGGGTGCACCACCGTGAACAAGGTCTGCGGCTCCGGCATGAAGGCCGCCATGCTCGCCCATGACGCCATTCTCACCGGCAGCGCGAATGTGGTCGTCGCGGGCGGCATGGAGAGCATGACCAATGCGCCCTATCTTCTGAAGAAAGCGCGTGGCGGTTACCGCCTGGGTCACGATGCGGTCTATGACCACATGTTCCTCGACGGGCTCGAAGACGCCTATCGGCCGGGCACGCTGATGGGACAATTCGCCGAAGACACCGCCGAGAAATATCAATTCACCCGCGCGGTCCAGGATGAATTCGCAACGCTGTCTCTCCAGCGCGCGAAACATGCGGCCGCCGAAGGAATTTTCGCCCGCGAGATCGCCGGAGTGCGCGTGGGCGATGCGGAGATTACCGAAGACGAGCTTCCCGCCCGCGCCGATGCCGCGAAGATTCCGCGTCTGAAACCGGCTTTCCGCGAAGGCGGCACGGTGACCGCGGCCAATTCCAGCGGCATATCGGACGGCGCGGCGGCGCTGGTGCTGATGAGCCAGGACGAAGCCGACCGGCGCAATGTGCGACCGTTGGCGCGCATCGCCGGTCACGCGAGCCACGCGCAGGCGCCGGCTCTCTTCACCACCGCGCCGGTCCGCGCCATCCAGAAATTGCGCGAGAAGATCGGCTGGAATCCCGACGATGTCGACCTTTATGAAATCAACGAGGCCTTTGCGGTGGTGGCGCTGGCCGCGATGCGCGATCTCGACATTCCCCGCGACAAGATAAACGTGCATGGCGGAGCATGCGCGCTCGGCCATCCCATCGGCGCGTCGGGCGCGCGCATCGTCGTGACCTTGCTGAACGCGCTGCAGGAAAAGAATTTGAAGCGCGGCATCGCAAGCCTCTGCATTGGCGGCGGCGAGGCCACCGCGATGGCCGTGGAACTGATCTGACATGGCCGTTCTCACCACGCGCCTCGACCGTGCTTCCAAGGAATACGCCGCCAATGCGCGCGCGATGGAGGCGCTGGTGGACGATCTCCAGGCGCGGCTCGCGAGGATTCGTCTGGGCGGCGGCGAAGCCGCGCGCAACCGGCACACCGAACGCGGCAAGCTGCTGGCGCGCGCGCGCATCGCGGCGCTTCTCGACAAAGGCGCGGATTTGCTGGAGCTGTCGGCGTTTGCCGCTGATGGCGTGTACGACGATCCCCTGCCCGCCGCCGGGCTGATCACCGGCATCGGCACGATTGCGGGCCGCGATTGCGTCGTCGTGGTCAACGACGCCACGGTGAAGGGCGGCACTTATTATCCGCTGACCGTGACCAAACATCTGCGCGCGCAGGACATCGCGATCGAGAATCGTCTGCCCTGTCTGTATCTGGTGGATTCGGGCGGCGCGTTCCTGCCGCTGCAGGATCAGGTCTTTCCCGGCCGCGATCATTTCGGACGCATCTTCTACAATCAGGCCCAGCTCTCGGCGGCAGGCATTGCACAAATCGCCGCCGTACTCGGTTCCTGCACCGCGGGCGGCGCCTATATCCCGGCCATGTGCGAAGAAAGCATCATCGTCAAAGGCCAGGGCACGATTTTCCTCGCCGGGCCGCCGCTGGTGAAAGCCGCGACCGGCGAGACCATCAGCGCCGAGGAATTGGGCGGCGCCGAGACGCACGCGCGACTCTCCGGCGTGGTGGACCATGTGGCGAAGGACGATGCGGACGCGATGCGCCAGATGCGCGGCATCATCCGCAACCTGCCCGCGCCGCCTGCAACCATAGCGCCCAAAGAGGTGCACCCGCCGCTTTACGATGCCGAGGAACTGGGCGGCATCGTGCCGGCAGATTTGCGCTGGATCTACGACGTGCGCGAAGTGATCGCGCGCATCGTGGATGGCAGCGAATTCGACGAATTCAAGCCGCTTTACGGCGCCACGCTGGTTTGCGGCTTTGCCCATGTCCACGGCCATATCGCGGGCATCGTGGCCAACAATGGCATCCTGCTGTCGGAGGCGGCGCTGAAGGCGACGCATTTCATCGAGTTGTGCTGCCAGCGCGGCGTGCCGCTGATCTTCCTGCAGAACACCAGCGGCTTCATGGTCGGGCGCAAAGCCGAGGCCGAGGGCATCGCCAAGCACGGCGCCAAGATGGTGATGGCGGTTGCCAATGCCCAGGTGCCGAAGATCACCATCATCATCGGCGGCAGTTTCGGCGCGGGCAATTATGCCATGTGCGGACGCGCCTTCTCTCCGCGCTTCCTTTTCCTATGGCCGAATGCCCGCATTTCGGTGATGGGCGGCGAGCAGGCCGCACAGGTGCTTTCGCGCATCAAGCGCGAGCCTGGGCAAACCCAGCCCGACGCAGCGCAGATCGCGCGCGCCGATGAAATCCGCAATCAATATGCAACGCAGGGCGCGGCCTATTATGCCAGCGCCCGGCTGTGGGATGACGGCATCATCGCGCCGGCCGAGACGCGCGACGTGCTTGGCCGCTGTCTGGGCGTTGTGGGCAATGCGCCCAAGGTTCCAACCAAATTCGGCGTCTTCCGGATGTGACGATGCGCGTTCCCAAATCCGTCCGCATGGTGGAAGTGGGTCCGCGCGACGGCCTGCAGAACGAATCCGCGGCACTTTCCACCGCCCTGAAGGTGGAACTGATCGACCGCCTGAGCGCGGCCGGGCTGAAGACCATCGAAGCCGGAAGCTTCGTCTCGTCCAAATGGGTGCCGCAGATGGCGGACACGGCAATGGTCCTGGCGCGTATCGAACGTGCGCCCGGCGCGAGCTATCCCGTCCTGGTGCCCAATATGAAGGGCTTCGAGGCCGCTCGCGCGGCGGGCGCGGACGAGATCGCCATCTTCACCGCCGCGTCCGAAAGTTTCGTGCGGGCAAACATCAATTGTTCCATTGGGGAGAGCTTCGAACGCTTTGAGCCCGTCTGCGCCGCCGCTTGCGCATCGGGCATGAAGATTCGCGGCTATGTTTCCTGCGCGCTGGGTTGCCCTTATGAAGGCGAAATCGCACCGGCGCGCGTGGCCGCGGTGACAAAGCGGCTGTTGCAGTTCGGCTGCTATGAAGTCTCACTCGGCGACACGATCGGAGTGGGGACCCCGCGCAAGACGCAAATCCTGCTGGAGACCGTGAGCGCGGAATGTCCCCGCGAGAAACTCGCCGTGCACTTCCACGATACCTACGGCCAGGGGCTCGCCAATATCCTGGCCGCTCTGGAAATGGGAATCGCGGTGGTGGATTCGTCGGTGGCGGGATTGGGCGGCTGTCCCTACGCGCCCGGCGCATCGGGCAATGTGGCGAGCGAGGACGTACTCTACATGCTGAGCGGCATGGGTATCCAAACCGGCGTCGACCTCGGCCTCCTGGTGGAAACCGGACGTTTCATCGCCGGCGCATTCCACAGACCGCCCGGCTCCAAAGCCAACATCGCGCTGTCGAACCGGACTTCCCCTTCAGGCTGAATGGAGTTTTCGAGGATTCATGGAACCGCAAGCGTGGCAAATGGGTTTTGATGCCGGGCCGGGATTTTGAGAGTGAACAAACACGGCATGCCCGGCATCGAACGCATCGTCGCAGAATTTCAAATCCGGCATCGGCAATGTCTGGATGCAACCGGAACCCTCATCGGTGAACCGCCCGCATTCGCGCACGATCGCGACATCATGATCGCGCTCTATCGCGCCATGACGCTTACCCGCATCTTCGATGCCAAGGCCATCGCGCTGCAGCGCACCGGCCAGCTCGGCACTTATCCTTCCTGCGCCGGTCAGGAAGCCACCGGGATCGGCTACGCGAGCGCCATGGCGGCGGACGACGTGATGTTCATCACCTATCGCGAACAGGCCGCGCAGATTTGGCGCGGCGTCACGCTGACGGAACTCCTGCAATTCTGGGGCGGCGATGAACGCGGCTGCAACTATGCGGGCCCGCGCGAGGATTTTCCGCCCGCCGTGCCCATCGCGAGCCAGGCGACCCACGCGGCCGGCGCAGCCACCGCCTTCAAGCTGCGCCATGAGAAACGCGTGGCTGTCTGTGCGCTCGGCGATGGCGCCACGTCCAAGGGCGATTTCTACGAATCGATCAATCTCGCGGGCGTCTGGAGGCTGCCGGCCGTCTTCCTGGTGATCGACAATTTCTGGGCGATCTCGCTACCGCGCGAGAAACAGACCGCAACCGGAACGCTCGCGCAAAAAGCGATTGCCGGCGGCATCCCGGGGATACAGGTCGATGGCAACGACGTGATCGCGGTGCGCGCCGCGATGGACGAAGCCTTGGCGCGGGCGCGGGCCGGCGAAGGCGCCAGTGTCATCGAAGCCATCACCTACCGCATGGGCGACCACACCACCGCCGACGACGCGTCCCGCTATCGCCGCGAGGAATTGGTGAGCGCGGCGTGGAAGCTCGATCCCTTGGCGCGGCTGCGCACCTATATCGCGAACCGGCATTGGTGGACCAAGGCCGACGAGGAACGCCTGATCGGCGAATCCCGCGAAAAAGTGGACGCGGCGGTCGCCGATTATCTCGCGATTGCGCCGCCCGCGCCGGAATCGATGTTCGACCATTTGTTCGAAACCCTGCCTGCCTCGCTTCAATGGCAGCGCGACCGCATGGCAAGGCGCTGATATGGCCGAGATCACCATGGTGGGCGCAATCGCCATGGCGCTGGCGCGCAGCCTCGCCGGCGATTCGCGCGTGCTGGTGCTGGGAGAGGATGTCGGCGCCAATGGGGGCGTCTTTCGCGCCACCGATGGGCTGCAGCAGCGCTTCGGCGAAGAACGCGTCATGGACACACCGCTCGCCGAAACCGTTCTCGCCGGCATGTCGATCGGTTTGGCGGCGCAGGGTTTTCGCCCGGTGACCGAATTTCAGTTCATGGGATTCATCTATCCGGCGCTCGACGAGGTCATCAATCATGCGGGGCGCCTGCGCAACCGCACGCGCGGGCGTCTTTCCTGCCCGCTTGTCTTCCGCGCGCCGATGGGTGCGGGAATCCACGCGCCCGAGCATCATTCGGAAAGCACCGAAGCCCTGTTCGCGCATATTCCCGGCATCCGCGTGGTGATCCCCTCGTCGCCTGCACGCGCCTACGGCCTGTTGTTGTCCGCCATCGCGGACCCGGACCCGGTGATGTTCTTCGAGCCCACGCGGCTCTATCGCGCGGCGAAAGAAGAGGTGGGCGACAATGGCCAGGGTCTGCCGCTCGATGTGTGTTTCCTCTTGCGTGAAGGCGCCGATGTGACGCTCGTCACCTGGGGCGCGGCGGTGAAGGAAACGCTTGCCGCCGCCGAATTGCTCGGCGCCGAGGGTATCTCGGCGGAGGTCGTCGATGTGGCGACCGTCAGCCCGCTCGACTTCGAGACGATCCTGGCGTCGGTCGAAAAGACCGGCCGGCTGGTGATCGTGCATGAAGCCCCGCGCAATTGCGGCATCGGCGCGGAGATCGCCGCGCGCATGGCCGAGCGCGGGCTTCTGTCGCTGCAGGCCCCCATCGAGCGCGTGACGGCGCCCGACGTGGTGGTGCCGCTTCTCAGATTGGAGAAAGCCTATATGCCGTCCGAACAGGACATCGTGGAGGCGGCGCGCCGCGCCGTGAGCTTCCAATGAGGACTTTTCTTCTTCCCGATCTCGGTGAAGGGCTGAGCGAAGCGGAGATCGTTTCCTGGCATGTGTCGCCGGGCGATCATGTGGTGACCGACCAGCCGCTGGTCTCGGTCGAGACCGACAAGGCGGTGGTCGAAGTGCCCTCGCCCTATTCGGGCACGGTCGCGGCGCTGCATGCCGCGGCCGGAGATATCGTGCGCATCGGCGCGAAGCTTGCCGATTTCGACGAGGCGGGCGCCCATGAAGACAGAGGCACGGTGGTGGGCGCCGTCCCGCCCGCCGAATCGTCCACCACCGGACAGACCGCCGAACGCACTCCCGTGCCGGGCGCGACATTGCGCGCCATGCCGGTGGTGCGCGCGCTTGCCCGCAAGCTCGGTGTCGATCTCGCGGGGGTCGAACCGAGCGGGCCCAATGGCGCAGTCACCGCCGAAGATGTGACGCGTTACGCCTCGGCCATGTCGGACGCCGGTCCGGGCGAGCCGCTGCACGGCGTGCGCCGCGCCATGGCGCAGAAAATGGAGCAATCCCACGCCGAGATCGTTCCGGCCTCTGTCTATGACGAAGCCGACGTCGAGGATTGGGTGGAGGGCGGCGACGTCACGGTCGCGCTGATCCGCGCCCTGGTGGCGGGCTGCCGCGTCTCGCCCATCCTGAACGCCTGGTACAATGGCGCGGACAAGATGGTGCGCATCGTCGGAAAGATTCACGTCGGCATGGCGATCAACACCGCCGACGGCCTGTTCGTCGCGGTGATGCGCGATGTGGCGGGGCGCGACGACACCGATCTGCGCCAGGGGCTGAACAATCTTAAACGCGCGGTCCAAGCGCGCCGGATTCCGCTCGAGGAATTGCGCGGCGCGACCATCACGCTTTCCAATTTCGGCGTCTCCGGTGCGGGACGCTTCGCGAACCTCATCGTCGTACCGCCACAAGTGGCCATTGTCGGCGCGGGCACGATCAAGCCGCGCATTGTCGCGCGCGCCGGGGCCCCCGCGGTGCGCCGCACCCTGCCGCTGTCGCTGACCTTCGATCATCGCGTGGTCACGGGGATCGAGGCCGCGAACTTCCTGAAGTCCATGGTGACGGCCCTGGAAACCAGACCGGTCACGGTCTTAACCCGGCAGTAAAAACAATCGCGCTAAGACAGGCTGTCTCTTTTTAGAAGACAGCGTCAGGCGATGAACGACAAATCCCCTCTTCCGTTCACCAAGCGCGAGCGGCGCAGCGCGGACCGGCGTCAAAAACGCCGCCCGGCGGTCGAGTTACGCGGTGAAATCCGCATGGGACGCAAATCCTGGCCCGTGCTCATCGGTGAAATACCCGGTTCGGGCGCGCTCGTGTTCACCGATTCGCCGCCGCCCGTCGGCAACGCCGTCGAGCTATGGATCGAGGGCTTCGGCGCGGTGCCGGTCGAGGTCGTGCATTCGAGCAGACGTCTCTGCGGTCTGGTGCTGTGCGATCCGGCCGCCTATCGCGCCGAACTGCTGCTGTGGCTGCGACGGATGCTGAAGACCAAAACAAGCGCGCAGCCGAAGGACCGGCGCACGCCGCTGTTCTTTTGCGCGCGCGTCGCGGAGCTGGCGTCCTACCGCTCCGCACTCAGCCCTTCCCATCAAACCCGCTAGCGTTTTTGCAGCCGCGCCACGCCGGCCTGCGCGAGGCCGGTGATTTCGTTCGCGTCCGGCTTCGGCCCCACCAGATCCTTGTAGAGACCGAGGGCTTCATCCTTTTTGCCTTGGGCCTCGGTGAAATGCGCCGTGAGATAGGCCACGCCTCGTTTGTAATTGTCCGAAATATCACCCTGCTTGAGCCAATCCAGAAAGACGATCTGCTTGTCCGCCGGCAGGGTCATGGAAATCCGTGCCATCAGCTCCGTGTCGTGCAGAGAGACGGAATAATACCAAAGCAGAGTGCCCTTTGTGTGGTCGTCGATATTGCGGCCCGCAACGCGGATTTTATCGGCATATTCGATTGCGCCGGCGATGAAAGGCGAAGACGTATTGTTGGTGAGCCCCGCCATGATCATCGAGTCGGAGAACGCAGGATCGCTGAAGCTGGCGAGCGCCACGTCGAGATCGGGGCGCGCTTTGTCGACCGGTCCCCCTTTCCAGAGAATCCAGAAACCCCGCATGACGTGGCCGTACATATTCGCCGAATCGTCCGCGATGGCCGCGTTGAATTCTTCGGTGATGTCGGTTTCCGGATTGCCGTCGCGCGAACGCAGGAAATTCGCCCAGCCGATATGGGCCTCGAGATCGGCCTTTTCCGCGTCCTCGGTGCCGGGCAGATGTTCGATCAGCGCCGCCTTCAGCGGGTCGACGATGGAGCTGAACGTCCTTGGCCCGTTCGCGGACCCCGTATGCACGTCCTCGAGCCATCTCATCGCGACGCGCGCCTGCTGCGCCGACGCCTCCGCGTTTCGGGGCGCGATCTGCCGGGCTTTGGCGTTGGCGGTCCATGCCGCCTCGTAGTCCTTGTGCGCTAGGCGCTCGTCGGCCGTTTGCGTCAGGGTGCGGACCTCCGACTGGCCCTGAAAATATTCCGTCACATGCGAGAAGAAATTCGCACCATTGTTGATGTAGCCGATTGTCGCCGAAACGACGCCGAGGACCGCGACAACCGCGGTGATGGATTTCGCCCAGCGGCGCAGGCGCGAACCGCCGGTGCCTGTGGCCGGCACATCCCGATTTGGCGTCTGAGCGTCAGTCCCCATGCGGCATCCTCGTGGGTGGTGTCTCAGTTTTGAATTTCTACGATCCGCGCAACGTGGCGAGCAGAATGAATATGAGACCAATGAATAGCGGTGCTCTATACACAATTCGGTTCTTTCCCAGGCGGCCTGGCCAGAAAATGCGCGCCGCGGCGATCATGCCCCCAAGAATCAGCAACGCCTCTCCGGCCAAACGAAGCATCGTCGCGTTTTCCACTCGGGCTCTCCCTCTCCTCGGACGGGTGCCATAGTATCGTCATGCCCAAAGGAGCCCAAGACCGGAAACGATCCCCGGATGTTGGCGGCAACCCGTTTATAGCTGTGCGACCCGTTCAGGGTTCGCGCAGCGCCCCGCCCGGGGGTGGAACGATCATCAGGTCCCGGGGAACGCCAAGGCCCGCGTAATAGCGGCGCAGCAGAACGAGCGACAGGACGGTGCCGGCCAGCGACAGCAGAATTCCCACCGGCAAGGGCGCGCCCGCCCACGACAAGGCCGCCACCGCCAGACACCCCGCCGCGCAGCCGATGTCCCAGCCGCCTTCGGTCGCGACGTGAAAGCGCAGCGCGCAGGGCGAGCGCTTGGCCTGATTGTAGACCGCCGTCATCAGCGTCGGGATGTAGAGGCACCCGGCCAGCGTCCCCAGCGCGTTC
>DASYEG010000132.1:0-14142 GCA_036499145.1 Micropepsaceae bacterium
GAAGGCAGCCTCATCAATTATGCCTACCGCGTGGCATTCGCGCGCGATGCCACGCCCGAACTGTTCCACGCGAATCTGGAAGCCGCCTTTCCCAAAGCCTCCTGGGAGTTCAACGATCGCAGCAACGCGCTGCCGCAGGTGACTCGCTTCGTCGAGCAGGCGACCATGTTCCTGACGCTCGTCGGCTTGACGGCGCTCATCGTCGCGGGCGTCGGCGCCGGTCAGGCGGTCGAGGC
The DNA here is from genome assembly GCA_036499145.1 of Micropepsaceae bacterium. GTDB lineage: Bacteria > Pseudomonadota > Alphaproteobacteria > Micropepsales > Micropepsaceae > CAIYRG01. The sequence continues at coordinate 237 of DASYEG010000132.1, forward strand.
GTTCCTCGAAAGACGGCGCGCCACCATCGCGACGCTGAAAGCATTGGGCGCCGAGGGCGATCTGATATTTTTCATCTATCTTCTGCAGATCATGACAGTGGCCGCGCTGGGGCTGGCGCTGGGACTGGCATTGGGTGCGGCCATGCCATTCGCCGTCGAATATTTCGCCGGCGCGTCGATCCCGGCGCCCGCGCATTACGGTGTCTATCCGGGGCCGCTCGCGCTCGCGGCGGTCTTCGGCACGCTGGCCGCGCTCGGCTTTGCCATTCCCCCGCTCGCCCGGGCGCGGGAGATCGCGCCCGCGGGGCTGTTCCGCGATCTGGTCGCGCCATCGGCGCGGGGCGGGCGCTGGCCCTATCGCGCAGCGGCCGGTGCGATCTTCGCGATCATCGCGGCGCTGGCAGTCGCCTTGTCGCCCTATCCCCGATTCAGTCTGGGCTTCCTGGGCGGCACTATCGCCGTGCTGGCCGTTTTGCGGCTTATGGCGGCGGGAGTACGGCTCGGTCTCGTGCAACTGCCGCGCCCGAAATCGCAAACCCTGCGGTTGGCATTGACCAATCTCACGCGTCCCGGCACGCCGACCGCCAGCATCATTGTGGCGCTTGGCCTCGGTCTGACGTTGCTGGCGACCATCGTTCTGATGCAGGCCAGCGTCGAAGCCCAGATCGAGGATCAGCTTCCGTCGCGCGCGCCGAGCTTCTTCTTCATCGATATCCAGCAGAATCAGATCGATGCTTTCCGCACCCTCGTCTCCGCGATTCCCGGCTCGGCGGATTTCAACGCGACCCCGATGCTTCGCGGACGAATCGTGAAACTGAACGGCGTGCCCGTGGAGCAGGTCAATATCGCGGCCGATTCGCGCTGGGCGGTGAACAGCGACCGCGCCGTGACCTATACGGCGGCCAAGCCCAAGGATGCACGGGTGGTCGAAGGCCCCGAGTGGTGGCCCGCCGGTTATCACGGCCGGCCGCTTGTTTCCTTCGACCGCGATCTGGCGCGCGGCATGGGTCTGAAAATCGGCGACACCATCACGATCAACCTCATCGGCCGCGATATCGATCTCACCATCTTCAACCTGCGCGACATTGATTTCCGCACCGGGGGAATCAATTTCGTCCTCACCGTGTCGCCGGGAATCGTCTCGCAGGCGCCTCATACGTTCCTCGCCACGCTGCGCACCGCTCCGGCGCAGGAAGACGCCACCTTCGCGGCCGTCTCGAAGGCATTTCCCAACGTGACCGTCGTGCGCGTGAAGGAAGCGCTGGCGCAGGTCGGCGAATTGCTTGCCGCACTTGCGCGCGGCATCGAAATCGCCAGCCTCGTCACCATCCTGGCCGGCGTGCTGGTGCTTGCGGGCGCCATCGCGGCGGGACATCGCGCACGGCTCTACGATGCGGTCGTGTTGAAAGTGCTAGGCGCCACGCGCGCACGTCTGGGCGCGGTCTATGCCGTCGAATATGGCGTGCTCGGTGCGCTCGCGGGATGTGCGGCCCTTCTCGCCGGGACGCTGGCGGCTTGGGCGGTCGCCAAATTCGTGCTCGATATCCCGTTCGTGTTCGCAACCACCGCGCTGTTGTTCACAATTGCGGGAGGCGCGCTGGGCACACTCATTCTGGGACTTTCCGGCGGCTTCGCCGCGCTTGCCGCCAAGCCTGCCGCGCGGCTGCGCAACCCTTAACGGCAATTAATCGTGACGCGGCACTATGGCTTGATGTTGGAGGCGCGAAGCCCGATATTAGACGGGATCCTCGTGATCAGACTTTTCCAGGAGATTCGCCCATATGGCTGAGTACGACAATCGGGTTCGGAGTTGGGGTGGCGCCGATGCCACCGCCATCGATGTGGGTCTTCGGGCCTATATGCTCCGTGTCTACAATTACATGCTGATGGGGCTTGGGCTCACCGGCTTGACCGCATGGTTCACACTGAGCACGCCCGCCTTCGCCAATCTGTTTTTCACCGTCACGGCGCGGGGCTATACCTTGGCGCCGCTTGGGTGGGTGGTACTGCTTGCCCCTCTGGGCTTGGTCTTCTTCCTCAGTTGGCGCATCCAGCAAATGAGTTTCGCCGCCGCTCAGATGACGTTCTGGGTCTACGCCGGTCTGATGGGCATCGGCCTTACGCCGGTGTTGTATCTCTATACCGGCGCCTCCGTGGAGCAGGTCTTCTTCGTCACCGCCGCCACATTCGGGGCCATGAGCCTGTGGGGCTATACGACAAAGCGCGATCTGTCGGGCCTCGGTTCGTTTCTATTCATGGGGCTGATCGGTCTCATCATCGCTTCACTGGTCAACATGTTCATGCAGTCCAGCATGATGCAGTGGGTGATCTCGGTGATGGGCGTGCTGATCTTCACCGGCTTGACCGCCTATGACACGCAGTCGATCAAGGAAACCTATTACGTCGGGGACGACGGCGCGGTGGCAGGCAAGAAGGCTGTGATGGGTGCGTTGCGCCTCTATCTCGACTTCATCAACCTGTTCATCATGCTGCTCCGCCTGATGGGGGACCGGCGCTGATCTTCAGCCCCTGCAATAAAACGCCTGCAATAAAAAAACCCCGGAAAGCATCGCTTCCGGGGTTTTTTGTTTGCCGCGTTTAAGATCAGGTCATTGTCCCTCTGCCGCGCATGCCGCCCATCAGCAACGCAATGGCAAACAGCGCAAGGAAGACAAAGAACAAAATCTTGGCGATCCCGATCGACGCGCCGGCAATGCCGGTAAACCCGAACAGGGCCGCGATCAATCCGAGCACCAGAAATACAAGGGCGTAATGGAGCATAACAATCTCCCGATTCAGCTTCGTTATGGAAACGCCCCGGCAGGCTCAAGGTTCTCGGGTAGAATCCACTATTCGGGAAAATGGCCCAAAGCGGGCAGAACAAATCCCTGTGTTAACTTGCCGTAATGTCTTAGCCCAGGCCTCTGAGGCTCTCGCTTCCGCCGGCGCTTTTCGCCCGGACTTCCGTTTATTCCGCAGCGACCGCGCGCAATAGCTTGCGGTCCAGCACGCGCAGCACTTGCTCGAGGTCGGGCCCGCGTTTGAGCACCTGCCCGCCCGCTGCGACCACGCAATATTGTCCCTGCCGCTCTTTCAGTTTCGGGCGCTTTTCGATGGAATAGAGAGGCATCTCGCTGCTGCGCCGGAAAACCGAGAACACCGCCACGTCCTCGCGGAAGTCGATGGCGTAGTCGCGCCATTCGCCCGCCATCACCATGCGGCCATAGGTGTTCAGGATTCGCTTGAGCTCGGACCTGTCGAAACGAATGCGCGTATCGCGCGTCTCCGGTCCACTCGCCGGACCATTGTCCGAAACCGTGCCCCTGGATGAGGTCCGTGCGAAGTGAGGCCCTTTCGCACGGCCGAAAACTATAGGTTCGTCCACCATCTTGCGAAGCATGGCCTCTCAGACGGCGGCGGACAAGGGCCTAGGCGCCGCAGCACGTGCGTCCTCATGCAAGGAGCCTCACGAGCCGTTGATCGGCGCCACGAAAATGCCGCATTGGGGACAAGCGTGCGCCGCTTTGGTCCCCCATGTTCTTCATAGTCGGCTGGCGAGAAAGCCTGACCGGGAGTTACCCAGCCCCCCAGCCCCTGCCGGACGGGAAGTCCGCCAGCCGACTTTTCCAAGCAAGCTTTCAGAGACAATTCCTCACCGGCCCGCGTTGGGCCGGTATCTTTTTGGGCCGGTGTCTTTATAGAGCCTTGCGCTGACGAACCCTTTTTGGCGATTTGCCGCCCTCGGGACGTTTTTTCGGCTATAGCTCCTCGCGCAGGCGTGAATCATCTGTAATCGCCAGACTGCAGGAAGCCCTTGCAGCGGACAGGCGATTTTTCTAAGGGAACAGACCCACGCGTTCAGGGTCATTCAAGCCACCTGCTGCCATGATCATACTCAATGGACTGACCAAGACGTTCGGCTCCATCGCCGCGGTTTCAGGAATAGACCTGAGCGTGCGGAAGGGCGAAGTGCTGGGCTTTCTCGGACCTAACGGCGCGGGCAAATCCACCACCATGAAAATGATCGCGGGCTATTTCACGCCGACGTCGGGACGTGTCTCCATTTGCGGCCACGATGTGGAGAACGATACCATCGCGGCCCAAGCCCAACTCGGCTATCTGCCCGAAGGGGCGCCGGCCTATGGCGATATGACGCCGAGCCAATTCCTGACCTTCATCGCCCATGCGCGCGGCTTTTGGGGCGCGGAGGCCAAACAGCGCGTCAATAAGGCCACGCTTCTGACCGAACTCGAATCCGTCATGGAGCAGCCGATCGAGACGCTGTCCAAAGGCTTCAAGCGCCGCGTCGGGCTTGCACAGGCGATCCTGCACGATCCCCCCGTCCTCGTCATGGACGAACCGACCGACGGCCTCGATCCCAATCAGAAGCACAGCGTGCGCACACTGATTCGGGGCATGGCGGCCGACAAGGCCATCATCATCTCGACTCATCTCCTGGAGGAGGTCGATGCGGTCTGCACGCGCGCTGTGATCATCGATCGCGGCCGCATTGTCGCGGACGGAACGCCGGCGAGCCTGCTGGCGCGCTCCCGCCACCACAATGCGGTGACGCTCACTCTGCATAAAGATCAGGCAGCCGCGGCCAAGGTGGCCCTCCAGGGGCTGCCAGGCGTGGCTTCCGCGGAAACGGTTTCCGAGGCCGACGGGCTCGCCACCATCACCGCCTATCCGCGTGAGAACGAACTCATCATCGAAAATGTCAGCACGCTGGTGGCGGCGCAGAAGTGGGACGTCAAGGAACTCTACGCCGAGGCCGGGCGACTCGACGACGTCTTCCGCGCACTGACCACCCATGACACGCAGCGCGTCCGCGAGCGCAACGGAGCCGCCGCATGAGACCGGTCCTTGCCATCTTCAAACGCGAATTCGCCGCCTATTTCGCCACCCCCCTCGCTTATGTGTTCATCGTGATCTTCCTGCTCGCGATGGGGGCGTTCACATTTTATGTCGGTCATTTCTACGACAATGGCGTGGCCAATCTTTCGGTCTTTTTCGGCTATCACCCTTGGCTTTATCTCTTCCTGGTGCCGGCCGTCGGCATGCGGCTCTGGGCGGAGGAACGCCGGCTCGGCACCATGGAACTCCTGCTGACGCTTCCAATCCCGATTTGGGCGAGCGTGCTCGGCAAATTCCTCGCCGCCTGGGCCTTTGTGGGCGTAGCGCTCGCCCTCACCTTCCCGATCTGGATCACGGTCAATTATCTTGGCAATCCCGACAATGGCGTGATCGTCGCGAGTTATGTCGGCAGCTTCCTGATGGCAGGGGGCTATCTCGCGATCTCGGCGGCGATTTCAGCCACGACCAACAATCAGGTCATCGCCTTCGTGGTGAGCGTGGTGGTGTGCTTCCTCTTCACCATCTCGGGCGCGCCCTTGGTGTTGGATGTCTTCCAGGCCTGGGCGCCCATCGTGCTGGTGAACACGATCTCCAGCTTTAGTTTCCTGACCCATTTCCAGGCGATTTCCTCGGGCGTGATCGATCTTCGCGACCTCATCTATTTCGGGTCGCTGATCGCGCTGTTCCTATCGGTGAATGTCGTGCTGGTCGACCTCAAGAAGACGAACTGAGATGAAACCGCTGTCCCATCGCGTGTTCGCTCTCTCGGCCATCGCGCTCGCCGTGGTGCTGTTCGTGGCCATCAACATCGTCGCCAATCAATGGCTGGGCACAGCACGGCTCGATCTTACCCAGAACGGGCTCTACACCGTGTCGCCGGGCACCGAGGCCATCGTCTCCAAATTGCCGGAGCCGGTGACGCTGCGCTTTTATTTTTCACGGCAGTCCTCGGCCGGATATGCGCAGATTGTCGCCTATGCGGGCCGCGTGCACGATCTCCTGCAGGAATATGCGGCGCTTTCCCACGGCAAGATCATCCTGGAAGAACTGGACCCCACGCCCTTTACGCAGGCCGAGGACGATGCGGTCGCTCAAGGCCTGACCGGCGCGCCGACTCAGGAAGGCGACAATGTCTATTTCGGGCTTGTCGGTACCAACACGCTGGCCGGCCACGAGGTGATTCCGTTCTTCGATCAGTCACGCGAGGAATATCTCGAATATGATCTGACCTCGATGATCTACAAGCTCTCGCAGCCGGCGAAGCCGAAACTCGGGATCCTGTCGGCGCTGCCGCTGGAACAGGGAGCGGGCGGCCTGCAGGCGGCGCTGGCCGGGAACGCGCAGCCCTATGCGATCTATCAGCAGCTCCGCGACAATTACGACGTGCAGATGCTGGACCCGATGACCACCGATCGCATTCCCGCCGATGTGGGCACGCTGCTCGTGGTTCATCCGGCAAATTTCACCAGCTCGGTGCAGTACGCCATCGACCAGTTCGTGCTGAAGGGCGGCCATGCGATCGTGTTCGTCGATCCGCTGTCGGAATCTTCGGTGCAGCAGGGACCGGGCGCCCAGGATCAAGGCGATAAATCCAGTTCGACACTGGGGCCGGTGTTCACAGCGTGGGGTCTCGATTACGACCCGACCAAGGTGGTCGCCGACGCCGACCTCGCCCAGGCCGTTCAGGTCGCCGGTCCCAACGGCCAGCCGCGGGTGATCGATTACATCGCGTGGCTGCGGATGATGCCCGCGAATTTCGACCGTAACGATCCGATCACCTCCAATCTGCAGGTGCTGAACATCGCAAGCGCGGGCTCCCTCAAGCCGCATCAGGGCGCGACGACGAAGTTCCAGCCGCTCCTGACCAGTTCCACGACGGCGGCACTTCTGGATTCCATCCTGGTGCGGACGGTGCAGAACCCTTCCGATCTGCTGCGCCGGTTCTCACCCACGGGCGCGCGTTTCACCATCGGCGCGCGGATCACGGGTCCGGCCAAGACCGCGTTCCCGAACGGCGCTCCGGCCGCGCCGCCCAAGCCCCCGGCCGATTCGAACGAACCGCCCAAGCCCGATGCCGGCGCGCTCCCCGCTCAGATCAAAGAGGCGAAGAACATCAACGTCGTGGTGATCGCCGACAGCGATCTGCTCGATGACCGCTTCTGGGTGCAGGTGCAAAACGTCGTCGGCCAGAGGATCGCGGTGCCCACCGCCGACAATGGCGCGCTGGTGATGAACGCGGTCGAAAACATGATGGGCTCGAACGACTTGATCTCGCTGCGCACGCGCGAGCGCTCGGCGCGCCCCTTCGTGGTGGTGGAACAGATCCGGCGGAATGCGGAAACTCGATTCCTCGCCGAGGAACAGCAGCTTCAGCAAAAGGTGACGGCGACCGAAGCGTCCTTGCGCGCGCTCCAGGGCCAGAACCAGCCGCAGGGCGGCGCGGCGCCCGTGCTCTCCAAGGAACAGCAGGCCCAGATCGACAAATTCCGCCGCGATCTCGTGACGACACGCACGAGTCTGCGCGGAGTGCAGGCCAGTCTGCGTCAGGACGTCGAGCGGCTGGGCACGATGCTCGCTTTCCTGAATATCGCGCTGGTACCGATTGGGATCGGCGCCGCCGCGATCGGGCTTTCGGTCCTGCGGCAGCGCCGGCGCAGAAAAGCAAAGGCCCTCACATGAGCGACATGGCCATGAGTGCGCGGCAGGACCCACGGCGCCGGAGCCTCATGATCCTCGGCGGCGTCACGGCGTTGTTCGTCGTGCTCGCGGTGGCCGCCGTGCTGCAGCAAGCCTCCTTGGTCGCGCCGAAATTCGCGGAGCGTCCGTTCTTCCCCGGGCTTAACGACAGCATCAACAATGTGGGCGAGATCGCCATCGCGTCGAAGACCGGCACGTTCCATGTGCGGCTGAACCAGGGCAAATGGTCGGTGGTCGAAAAGGGCGGCTTTCCCGCCGATGCCCCGCAGGCGCGCAGCGTCGCGGCCGGCATGGCAGGATTGACCGCGCTGGAACCGAAGACGAATCGCGCCGATTGGCTCAAATATGTCGACCTGGACGCGCCCGATAAGGGCGGCAACGCGATTGACGTGAAGCTGACCGACAACATGGGCAAGCCCATGGCCGAAATCCTGGCCGGAAAGAATCAGGGGGCCGCCGACGATCTGGGGCGTACGCAGCTCTATGTGCGCAAGCCGGACGAAACCCAGGCCTGGCTGGTGCGCGGCAATCTCACGCCAAAGCCGAACGCGGCCGATTGGCTGGATAAGAATGTCATCAACATCGCGCGCGACCGGGTCAAAGGTGCGACGGTCACGCCCCCGATGGGGCCGGCCTATACGCTCTCGCGCGACAGCAAGGACCAACAGGATTTCAAGCTGCTCGATATGCCGGCGGGCCGCCAGCTTTCGTTCGAAGGCTCGCCTGACGGGGTGGGCAGCGCGCTCATCGGCTTCGACTTCGACGATGTGGCCAAGGCCGATTCCATCGATTTCAGCAAGGCGCCGCAATCGGTGACCCACACCTTCGACGGTCTGGACATCACGGTGAAGATCGCGACCAAAGGCATGGATCGCTGGGCCAGCATTGCGGCGGCGGGCACCAATCCGATGACGCAGAATGAAGCCATGGGCATCGATGCGCGGCTTTCGGGCTGGGCGTTCAAGCTTCAGCCATCGAAAGCCGATCAGTTTGTGGCCACGCGCGAGACGCTGCTCAAGCCCCCCGGTGGCCCGGCGACTCCCGCAGCCGCGCCGGGACGCGCCCCGGCCTTTCCGTCGCGCTGACGTCTTCGCTCCCCCTTTCGGGGGAGGAGATTCTCACGTAAGCAGCTTCGCGTCGTTTGGGGCGCACCCCGTATTGGCCGAAGAACCGCTTTATCTGCGCAATCAATGGTACATGGCCGCACTGTCTTCCTCCTTGAAGACGGGGGCCCTGCGCCGCGAGATGCTGTTGGCCGAGCCGGTGCTGCTCGGCCGGGGACGCGATGGCCTGGTATTCGCGCTGCGCGACATCTGCCCCCATCGTGGCGTTCCGCTTTCGGCGGGCAAGATTCTGCCGGAGAACACCGTGCAGTGCCCGTATCATGGCTGGCGCTTCAAGCCCGACGGGGTGTGCTCGCTGATCCCTTCGACCGTGGAGGGCCAGGACGGTATCGATCCCTCCAAGGTCCGCGTGCGCTCCTATCCCTTGCGCGAGCAGGACGGCCTGATCTGGATTTACATGGCCGCCAATGAGCGCGACGCGGCATCGCCGAGCGAGCCGCCGCGTGTGCCCCTTGCCAACGCGACGCCGCGCTGGGTGGAGAGCCAGATGTTTCCCTGCGGCATCGATCATGCCGTCCTTGGCCTGATGGACCCCGCGCATGGGCCCTATGTCCACGCCCATTGGTGGTGGCACAAGGCACCCCGCGAGAAGGTGAAGCACTACGCGCCCTTGCCGAACGGCTTCGTGATGACCCGGCACAAGCCTACGAAACCAGTCTATTCCATGATCGGGGATGTCTCGACCGAGATCACCTTCGAGCTGCCGAGCACGCGCTTCGAGAATATCTCGGGAAAACTGTTCGGCCGGCCCATCGACGTGATCGGGCTCACGGTCTGCACCCCGCGTGACGCGGAGACGACACAGGTGACACAGATCTTCTATTGGCCGGCCTGGCTCGGTTTCATCCGGCCGTTTTTCATGGCGCTTGGCCCCACCTTCCTGGGCGATGACCGCAAGATCGTTGCGCTTCAGCGAGAGGGCCTGAAATTCAACCCGCCACTGATGCTGATTCAGGACTCCGATGTGCCCGCCATATGGTACCACCGGCTCAAGAAGGCCTGGGCGGAATCGGTGGAAACGGGCAAGCCCTTCGAGAATCCGGTGCAGGAGCGCACACTTCGGTGGCGAAGCTGAGCATAAGCCCTGGTGGGGGGTTGCGGCGATGCGGCAGACTCTCTAGACGATCCGCTTAACCTTCAATCTGGCGGTCCCGAAGCGCTTCCCCGGCGCGGGCCTGCGTACGCGCGAGTGACGATGCCGAAGCGGACCGACATCCACACGATCATGATCATCGGAGCCGGGCCCATCGTCATCGGCCAGGCCTGTGAATTCGATTATTCCGGCGCCCAGGCCTGCAAAGCGCTTCGGGCCGAGGGCTATCGCATCGTGCTGGTGAATTCGAACCCCGCGACGATCATGACCGATCCCGGCCTCGCCGACGCCACCTATATCGAGCCGATCACGCCGGAATTCGTCGAGAAGATCATCGTCCGCGAAAAGGCGAACGTACCGGCGGGACGCATCTTTGCGCTGCTGCCGACCATGGGCGGCCAGACCGCGCTCAACACCGCACTCGATCTTTACGAAAGCGGCGTTCTGGCAAGCCACGGAATCGAAATGATCGGCGCCAAGGCGGGCGCCATCGCCAAAGCCGAAGACCGCCAGCTCTTCCGCCAGGCCATGGAGAGCATCGGACTGGAATCGCCGCGCTCGGTTTTCGTCATGGACCAGAAAGAAGCACTGGCCGCGCTCGAACGCATCGGCCTGCCGGCCATCATCCGCCCCTCCTTCACGCTGGGCGGCACCGGCGGCGGCATCGCCTACAATCGCGAAGAATTCGCCGAACTTGCCGCGGGCGCACTCGAAGCCTCCCGGGGCCACGGCATCCTGATCGAGGAATCCGTGCTCGGCTGGAAGGAATATGAGATGGAGGTCGTGCGCGACCGCGCCGACAACGCCATCATCATCTGTTCCATCGAGAACATCGATCCGATGGGCGTGCACACCGGCGATTCCATCACGGTCGCGCCGGCGCTGACCCTGACCGACAAGGAATATCAGCGCATGCGCACCGCCTCCATCGCGGTCCTGCGCGAGGTTGGCGTCGAGACCGGCGGATCGAATGTACAATTTGCACTGAATCCGGCAGATGGCCGCATGGTCATCATCGAAATGAACCCGCGCGTCTCGCGTTCTTCGGCACTCGCGTCCAAAGCGACGGGATTTCCCATCGCCAAGGTCGCGGCCAAACTTGCCGTCGGCTACACGCTGGATGAGCTCACCAACGACATCACGCAGGTGACGCCGGCCGCCTTCGAACCGACCATCGACTATGTCGTCACGAAAATTCCGCGCTTCGCGTTCGAGAAATTTCCCGGCGCAGATCCCATCCTCACGACCTCCATGAAATCGGTCGGCGAAGCAATGGCCATCGGACGCACCTTCGCCGAATCGCTGCAGAAGGCGCTGCGTTCCATGGAGACCGGTCTCACGGGACTGGACGAGATCGCCATCCCCAATCTTGGTCAGGGCGATGACGCCAACGCGATCCGCGCCGCCCTCGGCCGCCCGACACCGGACCGGCTGCGCGTCGCGGCGCAAGCGCTGCGGCTGGGTATCCGCGAAGAGGAGCTGACGCGCATCACCGCTTACGATCCCTGGTTCATAGGCGAAATCGCGCAAATCCTGCGCACCGAGGCCGCCATTCGCGCATCCGGTCTGCCCAAGGACGCCGATGGATTGCGACGGCTGAAAGCGATGGGCTTTTCCGACGCGCGGCTTGCGACGCTCACCGGCCTGAAAGAGAGCGACGTCGCCATGGCACGCGCGCATCTCGGCGTTCACCCCGTCTACAAGCGCATCGATACGTGCGCGGCCGAATTCGCGGCCCTGACGTCATATATGTACGCGACGTATGAAACGCCGGTTGACGGCGAGGCCGAATGCGAAGCGCGTCCCAGCGAGCGGCGCAAAGTCATCATCCTCGGCGGCGGGCCGAACCGTATCGGTCAGGGCATCGAATTCGATTATTGCTGTTGCCATGCGTGTTTTGCGCTCTCCGCCGAGGGTTATGAAACCATCATGGTCAATTGCAATCCCGAAACGGTGTCTACGGATTACGACACCTCCGACCGGCTCTATTTCGAGCCGCTGACGGCCGAAGACGTGCTTGAGATCATCCGGCTCGAACAAACCAAAGGCACGCTCGCGGGCGTGATCGTGCAATTCGGCGGCCAGACGCCGCTGAAGCTCGCGGGCGCTCTCGGACAGGCCGGAATTCCGATCCTCGGCACCTCGGCCGATGCCATCGACCTGGCCGAAGATCGTCAGCGTTTCCTCGAATTGCTCAAGACGCTCGGTCTGAAGCAGCCGCAGAACGGCACGGCACTCGACATCGATACCGCCGTCAATGTCGCCCGTGGAATTGGCTATCCCACGATCCTGCGTCCTTCTTATGTGCTGGGCGGGCGCGGCATGATCATCGTCGCCGACGAGCCCGCGCTGAAAGCCGCCCTGCAATCGGGCGAGCTTTTCCGTATCTCGGGCGCCAACCCGGTGCTGATCGACGGGTTCCTGCAGCACGCGACGGAAGTCGATGTCGACGCCATCGCCGATGAGACCGGGGACGTGTTCATCGCCGGCATCATGGAGCACATCGAGGAGGCGGGAATCCATTCCGGCGATTCGGCGTGTGCACTGCCGCCCCATTCGCTCGACGCCGCGACGATCGCCGAACTCGAACGCCAGACCGTCGCGCTGGCCCGTGCCCTTCAAGTGCGCGGTCTCATGAACGTGCAATATGCGATCCAGAATGGCGAGATTTTCGTTCTCGAAGTGAACCCGCGGGCCTCGCGCACGGTCCCATTCGTCGCCAAAGCGATCGGGCTTCCGGTGGCCGGAATCGCCGCGCGCGTCATGGCCGGCGAACACCTTGCCGGAATGGCGCTGGCGAGAGCGAAAAAATCGCACATCGCCGTCAAGGAAGCCGTGCTTCCCTTTGCCCGCTTTCCCGGCGTCGATACGGTCCTTGGGCCCGAAATGAAATCCACCGGCGAGGTGATGGGTCTGGACACCGATTTCGGCCGCGCTTTCGCCAAGAGCCAGATCGGCAGCGGGGCCAAGCTGCCGCTTTCCGGGACCGTATTTATCTCCGTGCGGGATGCCGACAAAGCCGGGGCATCCGGGCCCGCCGCACAGCTCATCGCCATGGGTTTCGACATCGTGGCCACGCGGGGAACCGCAAAATACCTTCAGGCTTCAGGTTTGCCGGTCCGCATTGTCAACAAGGTCCTGGAAGGACGTCCCCACATCGTGGACGCGATGAAAAACGGCAGCATCTCTCTCGTCTTCAACACCACCGATGGGACTCAGGCGCTGTCGGACTCGGCCTCCATCCGCAAGACCGCGCTGCAGATGAAGATTCCTTACTGCACGACCATGGCCGGGGCTGCCGCGGTCACCCAGGCGATCCATTCCTTGAAGTCGGGCTCCCTTGAAGTCGCCCCCCTCCAGTCCTATGCTTAAGAGCTGGCTTGAGCCAATGTGGCGAAACCGAAGCCGGCAACGGTGACAAATCTCAAGCGTTGAGTTGAGCGTTCTGGGTGTCCGTTCTTTAGAACGGCTGGCCGGAGCCAGGAAATTCTGTCGAGTCAAGGTGGAAGAGGATGGAACGTATTCCGATGACCGCCGCGGGCTACAAGGCCCTCGAGGATGAAATTCAGCACCTGAAGCTGGAGGAGCGTCCTGCCGTCATCAAAATGATCACCGAAGCGCGCGCTCACGGCGACCTTTCGGAAAATGCCGAATATCATGCCGCCAAGGAGCGCCAGGCCTTTATCGAAGGCCGCGTGATGGACCTGGAGGACAAGCTTTCGCGCGCCGACGTGATCGACGTGTCCAAGCTTTCGGGCAAGACCGTGAAATTCGGCGCGACTGTCACGCTCGCCGACGAGGACAATGATTCCAAGGTGAAATACCAGATCGTCGGCGATCTGGAAGCCGATGCGAAGCATGGCCGCATTTCCATTTCCTCACCGATCGCGCGCGCGCTCATCGGCAAGGCTGCTGGCGATACGGTGGAGGTTGCCGCCCCTGGCGGCGCGCGTTCCTATGAAATCCTGAAAGTGCAATTCGCCTGAACCTCGAGATGAGGAAAACGATGTCCAAAAGGCTTGTCTTCGCCGGGGTCGTCGCAGTTGCGCTGGCTGGTTCGGATGCGGCGCGTGCGATCGAGATCAATGTCTATTCCGCGGGCGCGGTGCAGGAAGGCGAACGCGCGCTGGCCGTG
>DASYEG010000133.1:0-15599 GCA_036499145.1 Micropepsaceae bacterium
TATGCGCTCGCCGCGCAATATCCCCAACGCATCACCAAATGGGCGGTCATCGATGCGCCCCTGCCGGGCGTGGGCAATTGGGCGGCCCAGCTCAGCAATCCCAAAACTTGGCACTTCAATTTCCATGGACCCGACGAGGAACGTCTGGTCGCGGGCCGCGAGCGCATCTTCCTCGATCGCTTCTGGAACGAATTGTCGGACGATCCCAGACGCATCGACGAACAGACGCGCGCGCACTATTCCGCGTTCTATGCGCGGCCCCATGCGATGCATGACGCGCTCGAACAATTCGTGGCGTTTCCGCAGGACGGGATCGACAATCGCGCCTTCCTCGCCAAGGGCAAACTGATGATGCCGGTTCTGGCGGTGGGCGGTGCGAAATCCTATGGCGCCGGCATGGAGACGGAACTGAAATTCGTCGCCACCAACGTCAAAGCCGGCATCGTGCCGGATTCCGGCCATTGGATCATGGAAGAAAATCCGGCCGCGACCACCAAACTGGTGATGGATTTCCTCGCACAATAGGAAGAATCGCCATGCGTTTCGATGCGCTCACGCTGTTCGGCGTGGTGTCGTTGACCATCATGCTTGTCTGTTACGCGCTCGAACGCAGGAACGCGTGGTTCACTTTCGGAATGGGCATGTCCTGCATGGCGGCATCGTTTTATGCCTTCCTGCAAGGGACTTGGCCGTTCGGGATTCTTGAGGCCGTCTGGGGCGCCATCGCCTTCAGCCGCTGGTGGCGCGACCGCGCCTCATTGCCGGGGTAGCGCCAGCGCCTCCTTCAGGCGCACCACATGCTGGATGCCGTCACCGTCCTTGATCTCGAGGGTGGTGAGGCCCGCGAAATCCTCGTCGATGCGCAATGCTTGGGGATGGTTGATGATGTGATCCAAGCCTTCGAGTTCGATGTCGATGATGTCGTCCTTGTCGTCATAAGTAATGCCGTGGAACGGGAGCCATTCCGCTTCGATCTGGTTCCCGAGGTCGAGGGAGGCCACTTCGATCTCCGCATTGCTGGATTCCAGCACGTCGGACAGACGGTCGCAATAATGGGCCCATTGCGATTTATCGAGTGCTTGCGCCATGTTTGCCGTCCTTCAGAGATTGCACGGCGAAAACCGATTCCGGCCGGGAATGTTCCCGTTTTTTTGCGCGTGTCACACCTCGGCGGGGGTAAACCGGCCGTCCGGCTGGAGGACGGAAAGCACCCCCGAGCGGATGTCAAACGTAGCCCCATGAAGGCGAAGTTCTTCGCTGGACACCCGCTCCCTGATCCAGGGGAATGTCAGCAGATTCGACAGCGACAGCTTGACCGCTTCCAATTCGCAGGCGGTTTGGGGGTCTACCGTCGCGTCTGCAAAGGCATTGTCCAGCGCCTGCTCGGCGTTATGCATCCAGGGACCGAGGAATTCCCCGGCGGGATAGGGGAGCCCCTTCAGCAGCGCGGTGATGCCGCCACACATGGCATGGCCGAGCACAACCAGATGCTTCACCTGCAACACGCGCACACCGAATTCGAGAGCCGCGCTGGTCGCATGCGAGGCTCCGTCCGGGGCGTAGGGCGGTATGAGATTGGCGACATTGCGGATGATGAACAATTCCCCCGGCGCCGCTCCGAAAATCACCGCAGGTTCAACCCGGCTGTCGGAGCAGGCTATCACCACCGCCTCCGGGGCCTGACCGTCGCGGGCGAGCGCTTGATAGGTGGCGCGACGTTCCGGCCATTGTGCGCTTCGAAATCTCCGATATCCCTCAATCAGACGTTCCATATCGCTCCTATATATCTCCTATCGCAGGCCTTTGCGGCCGGTGACGGCGTGGAAGACCAGCAGCACCACAATAGCGCCGATGATCGCGACGAACATCGAATAGAGGTCGAAGCCGGTAATGCCACGGCCCCCGATGCTGGTGAAGATCAAGCCGCCCACGCAGGCGCCGACAATGCCCAGCGAGACATTTAGGATGCAGCCTTCTCCTCGCCGGTTCACCACGCGGCTCGCGATAAAACCAGTAATCAGGCCGAAGATGATCCAGCCGAGAAGGGACATAGGCCAAAAACCTCCGAATCGACCACAAAACTTGGTGATCTGCAGGGCCGGCGTAACCTCTGCCGGAACAGCGCTTCCCATGATACGTTATGATATGAAGCGTAAACGGAGGAGGGGCAACTCCGAAGGATACGGACATGAAAACGAAAAATGCAATTCTGGTGGGTGCGCTGATGGGCGCGATGCTGGCGACGCCGGTAATGGCGGCGAGCGGCGAGGTTTGCCTCCAGCACAATCGAATCCTGAACTTGCGCGCGATTGACAGCCGCACCGTGCTTGCCACGGATCGCAATTATCACCGGTATACGATCCATATGAATGCGGGATGTACGGGCCTCGATAATGCCGCGGCGCATCTGGTGTTCCGCACGTGGCAAAATCTCGCTTGCGTGGATCGCGGCGATATCATCGGCGTGCAGGCGCCGGGGTTGGGTTTCGTGACCTGCTCCATCGACAATATCCAAGCGGGCGGGTGAAGGCATGAATACGAAGCGCGTTCTGGTTACGGGGGTGATGATGGGCGCGACCCTCGCCTCGCCGGTATTGGCCGCGGAGAATGCATGCCTGCAAAGCAATCGCGTCTGGGGCTGGCAAGCGCTCGACGATCACACCCTCATCGTGACGGACCGCAATGAAAAGCGCTACACGGTGCACCTGACAGGCGGCTGCGTCGGACTCGATAAATATGCCGCTTCTGCGCTGGTGGTCAGCACGCGCACCAGCCTGGGCTGCATCGGGCAGGGCGACAGGATTGCGTTTCGGGCTCCGGGTTTGGGACCGCTCACATGCGTCGTCACGAACGTGACCGATGCGCCCGCCGCGCCGGGCAAGTGAGCGGTTTGCGGTGAATAGAGCAGCAGCCCTCGCGATTCCGGCAGTCCTGCTGGTCGCATTCACACCGGCCAGGGCCACGGCGCCAGCCGATCCATCGCATGACGCGCGAGCGTGCCTGCAGAACAATCGCATCTGGGGCTGGCGCGCGGTCAACGAAAAAACGCTCATCGTCACCGATCTCAATGATCAACCGTTTCTGGTGCAGCTCGGTGGAGGCTGTGTCGGGCTGAACGATGCGATCGTTGCACTGGAATTCCGGACGTGGACGAATCTTGGCTGTCTTCGTCAGGGCGATCGCGTCAGCTACCGGGCACCGGCTCTGGGGGTGATGAGCTGTTTCGTGCGGAACGTCCAGCCTTACCAGCCGGGCCTGAACGATCCCGGTGCCGGACGGCAGGAGCATCGCTACGACAGCGCCGGCGGGGGCTAGGCGAACAATCCCTGGGGCACACGGCGCTCGCCAACCGTGACGCCGCGCGTGTTGAGAACCGGTGCGTGGGCGAGCGCATGGGCCGCGGCTTCGTCAGTCACCGCCCCCAGCGCGATCAGCACCGCGGCAATCGCCGTTTCGGCGGCGCGTCCCGCCCCGTCGTCGATCTTCAGCGCCACACCGAGACCGAGTGTGGGCAGGATGGCGGCGTAAACCCCCTCCGCGCCGGTTTTGACCGCGATATCCGGGGCTTGGCGCATCAGCAGCGTGCAGGGCCGTCCGGTCCCCGCGATCAGATCGGGATTGGCCGTCATGGCGCGAAGAACGCGCGCGCAGACCTTCGCGCGATCCGAACCCAGCGCTCCCGGATCGGCGAATCCGGCCATGGCGCGCGCGAGCGCCGCGAGCGGCAGCGCGAAATTCGGCACGGTGCAGCCGTCGATGCCGTGCGGTAGCGGTCCCAATATTCCGGCCATCTCCTTAAGCGTCTGTTCCACAGCGCGCTGGACCGGATGTCGCAGATCCTGATAGCCCGCGACGTCGGCGCCCATTCCGCGCGCCAGCGTCATGAAGCCCGTATGCTTGCCGGAGCAATTGTTGTGCAGCGGCGTCCATTTCTCGCCAATTCTGATCATCGCGGTCGCGGTGGGCTCATGCATCGGCCGATGGGGGCCGCACGCCAAATCGGCGGCGGAACAGCCGATACGCTCCTGCCAGGCCGCGATCCGCGTGGTGTGGCGGGGCTCGCCCGAATGCGAGGCGCAGGCGAGCGCCAGCTCCTCGTCGGAGAGGCCGAACGCATCGGCCGCCCCCGATTCGAGGAGCGGAACCGCCTGGATCGGTTTTAGCGCCGAACGCGGGAAGACCGGGCGCTCCACATCGCCGATAGAAAGGCGCAGCCGCCCGCTTGCATCGGCAACCGCCACGGCGCCGCGATGGATGCTTTCGACAAGGGGACCGCGCGTGATTTCGACAAGAACGGGATTGGTCATGGGCAAGGACGCGTAATCCATACAACAGTGTTTGTCATCCCGGGCGGACGGGTTAGCGTTGCGCTGCCGTACCCAGGACTGGGCGGGATGACAGGGCGGGATGACAGAGGTTGGGAATGCGTGGCTATTTCGCCGTCGGCACGGACGGACTCTCCAAGCCGATGAATCTCGGCAATCTCCTGCGTATCGCCCATGCGTTCGGCGGCAGCTTCTTCTTCACCGTCGCGGGCCGCGTAAAACTCGCCGATGCGCTGTCCGATACGTCCGACGCGGCCGGCCATATGCCCCTCTACCAATTCGGCACGGCCGAGGAGCTGCGCCTTCCCCAGGGTTGCGAGCTGGTGGGGGTGGAAATCACCGATGACGCGGTCGCTCTGCCGAGCTTCCGTCACCCATTGCGGGCGGCTTATGTGTTCGGTTCGGAGCGGCTGTCGCTTTCCGAGGCCATGCTCGCGCGCTGCCGCCATGTCGTGAAGATTCCCACGCGTTTTTCCATCAATGTGGGCATGGCTGGAGCCATCGTTTTGTATGACCGGATGCTGACGCTCGGAACATTCGCGGAGCGTCCTCTCAGGGCCGGTGGGCCGGCGGCGGCTGAGATTCCGCCTCCCGTGCGCTGGGGCAAACCCATCATGCGCCGGCGAAGTTCCCCTTCCGTCTAGGTGCTTCAACTTTTGGCCCAAATCATGCTCTAAGACCAATCGTTGAACATTAGAGACATTGCGATGAGTCCGATATCGATAGCCATTGCGTTTGCCGGCATGCTGATGGCCCTGACGGCGGCGCACACGGCCCTGGCCGCGGAAGAAAAGCCCACGCTTTTGGAATCGTTCCGCGATTGGCACGTCTATCAGACCGGCAAAGGGCCGAATCGTCTCTGCTATGCGCTGTCGGAACCCAAGCAGATGGATCCCAAGAATGTGAAGCGCGATTCCGCATTCTTCCTCATTTCGACCTGGCCCGGCCGCAAAGTCCGCAACGAGCCCTCGGTGGTCCCGGGCTATGCCTACAAGGACGGCACCAAGACCGACGTGCAGGTAGGGTCCGACAAGTTCAGTTTCTTCACCAAGAATGACGGTTCGGCCGGTGGTGCCTGGCTGGAAGATTCCAAGGACGAGAAAAAGCTCATCGATGCCATGAAGAAGGGTTCGGGCATGAACATCACCGGCATTTCTTCGCTGGGCACGATGACCCATGACACCTATTCGCTGGCCGGGATTTCCGCCGCCCTCGACAAGCTCGATTCAAGCTGCAAATGAGTCGCATCCATTCCCTCATTGTCATGGCCCGCTGATGCGGACCATGACACAAAGGTTTTGAATGAATTCGGGACTTCCCATCATTGGTCTATCGGTCGTGGAATTGACCGCGGCACTGGAAGCGATCGGCCTGGAGCCGAAGCCCGCCCGCATGCGCGCGCGTCAATTGTGGAACTGGATCTATGTCCATGGCGCGCGCGATTTCGCGAAACTGACCAATCTGGCGAAGGATTTCCGGGAGCTTATGGCGGGGAATTTCAGCCTCGCGCGGCCCGAGATCGTCACCCAGCAGATTTCCGAAGACGGCACGCGCAAATGGCTGCTGCGGACCGGGCCCGGCATCGAATTCGAGACGGTGTACATCCCCGAAGAAGATCGCGGCACGCTATGCGTCTCCTCCCAGGTGGGCTGCACGCTGAATTGCCGTTTCTGCCACACCGGCACGCAGAAGCTCGTGCGCAACCTCACACCCTATGAGATCGCCGGCCAATTGATGGTGGCGCGCGATGCCCTGGAAGACTGGCCCTCGACCAGGGAAAACCGCCGCGTCACCAATGTGGTGATGATGGGCATGGGCGAGCCGCTCTACAATTTCGACCATGTGAAAACCGCCCTTGGCATTGTCGCCGATGGCGATGGGCTGGCGCTTTCCAAGCGCCGCATCACGCTTTCGACGGCCGGCGTCGTACCGATGATCCCGCGCGCCGGAGCCGAGATCGGCTCTTCGTTGGCGATTTCGCTGCACGCCGCGCGCGACGAAATCCGCGACGTGATCGTGCCGTTGAACAGAAAATATCCGATCGCCGAATTGATGGCCGCCTGCCGGACCTATCCGGGCGTCTCGAATGCGCGGCGCATCACTTTCGAATATGTCATGCTGAAGGGCGTGAACGATGCGCCCGCCGACGCGCGCGCACTGGTGAAACTCGTCTCCGGCATTCCGGCGAAGATCAATCTGATCCCGTTCAATGCCTGGCCCGGCGCACCCTATGAATGCTCGGACTGGGGGACGATCGAGGCCTTCGCGGAGATCGTGAATCGCGCGGGGTATGCCTCGCCGGTGCGCACGCCGCGCGGCCGCGATATCATGGCGGCCTGCGGTCAGCTCAAAAGCGCCAGTCTCAAGGAACGCGCCTCGGACCGGATGGCGGCGCTGCGCTCGGCCGAACTCGCCCGGATGCCGGAGTAGCCGTTCGATCTTGCGCCACGCTCACGAATGCGCGAGTGATTGAGCCATGAGCGCCTATCCGCCCTTCGCGCCTTCCACCGATACGCCGCCGGAGCTGAACCCGCTTCTCGACCGCGCGCGGCTGGCCGAGGATTTCCGCAGCACCCGGCGCATCCATATCCCCAATGTCCTGACCGAGCCGTCCGCGGCCAGGCTGTTCCGCGCCCTGCAGCAGGAAACGCCGTGGACCGTCACGTTCAACAAGGGCGCGGATTTCCTCGACGTCGAAAACGTCTCCAACGAGGAGCGCGCGCGGCTGTCGCGTGCGGCATTCGAGCGGGCGCGGTCCCCGGGCTTCAATTATATCTATGACAATCACCGCTTGTCGCGGAACGGCGAGCCCTATGCCGATCCCATGCATTATCTCGCGCGCGTGGTGACCTTCCTCAACGCGCCGCATGTGCTGCAATTCATGCGCGAAGTGACGGGACTCTTCGACATCGCCTGGGCCGATGCGCAGGCGACGCTGTATCGGCAGGGCGATTTTCTCACCGCCCATGACGACAAGACCGGTGGCCATAAGCGGCTCGCCGCCTATGTCTTGAACATGACGCCCGGCTGGCGGCACGATTGGGGCGGCATCCTGCAATTCATCGATGAGCGCGGGCATATCGCGGAAGGGTTTGTGCCCACCTACAACGCCCTGAATGTGTTCCAGGTGCCCATCCTGCACGCGGTCAGCCAGGTCGCCTTCTATGGCGGCTTTCGCTATTCCATCACCGGCTGGTTCCACGGGCGCTGACGCAGCACTCACACACCCGGTCCGGCAACGCCGCTGCGTCCGCGATTCCAAGAGCGTTCCACAAATGTCTTCAGCAGCGGCAGAGTCAAAATGAACGAGAGCACATAGCCGAAGGCCTTCAGCCCATCGACCCAGGCCTGCGGCACGTCGTAACGCGTGTTGACCCGGACCGGCAGCGAGGTTTCCCCGTTCGTGCTGACGTCGATGCCATTCACCGCCACGGGCAGCACCGTGAAGCTGTCCGGTTCGACATTGAATTTCACCAGCAGGCGGTAATCGCCCTCCTGCTTGGGCGACACGGTCCAGACATGCGAATCCTCGCCGGTCCGAAGGATTCGCGCCAGATTGAAGCGGTATTCAAAGGGTTCCGGGAACAACCCAAGATTGGCGGCCTGGATGAGAACCGACATCGCAGCGATGTCCTTGACGCGGCCCCATTTGCCCTTGTCGCCGATATATTTGACGTCCAATTGCTGTTCTTCGTTTTGCCGGATGCTTTCGGGGTAGCTGATCTGCAGCCAGCCGATGGTTTGCCCGTCGGGGGTGCGGACCTGAATCGGCCTCACCGCGGCCGGGCCCGCGACGCTGGCCTCAGGCGCCGGAGAGGAGGCGGCGCGTTCGAGGAAGAACGGGACCGTCAGAAATCCGCAGATGCCGGCCAGGAACAGAAGAACCGCGCCGGGACGGATGCGGCCACGCTTCGCGGGAGGTTGGCTCAAGGACGGCATCCGTCACGGGCTTCGGAAAAGAGTGCGTCGGCGCTTTTTACGCCAGACGCAGGAAATTTGCACATCGCTGCGCGCTGTAGGCTTCGCATTTGCACGGAAAAGCCCGATCCATTAGACCGCATCTGAGAGCGTGGAGGGGTGCGTGGCGAAGAAAGACGTGAAGAAGGTCGTCCTGGCCTATTCGGGTGGGCTGGACACCTCTGTGATCCTCAAATGGCTTCAGACCGAATATGAGGCGGAGGTCGTGACGTTTACCGCCGATCTCGGCCAGGGCGAGGAGCTGGAACCCGCGCGCGCTAAGGCGCAACTCCTGGGCATCAAGCCGGACAACATCTTCGTCGAGGACCTGCGCGAAGAATTCGTGCGCGACTATGTATTTCCGATGTTCCGCGCCAACGCGCTGTATGAGGGCGTTTACCTGCTCGGCACCTCCATCGCGCGGCCTTTGATCGCCAAGAAACAAATCGAAATCGCGGAAAAAACCGGCGCCGATGCGGTGGCCCATGGCGCGACCGGCAAGGGCAACGACCAGGTCCGGTTCGAACTGGCCTATTACGCGCTGAAACCCGACATCAAGATCATCGCGCCCTGGCGGGAATGGGATTTGACATCGCGCACCCGGCTGCTGGCGTTCGCCGAGGCCCATCAGATCCCCATCGCCAAGGACAAGCGCGGCGAAGCGCCGTTCTCGGTGGATGCGAATCTGCTGCATTCCTCGTCCGAGGGGAAAGTGCTGGAAGACCCATCGGTCGAAGCGGAATCGATCGTCTATCAGCGCACGCTGTCGCCGGAGGAAGCCCCCGACAAGGCGACGACCGTCGAGATTGGTTTTGAAAAGGGCGACGCGGTTTCCATCGACGGCGCGCCGCTTTCGCCCGCGACGCTGCTGACGCGGCTGAACGCGCTAGGCCGCGCCAACGGCATCGGCCGCATCGATCTGGTCGAGAACCGCTTCGTGGGGATGAAATCGCGCGGCATCTATGAGACGCCGGGCGGCACGATTCTGCATGCCGCGCATCGCGCCATCGAATCGATCACGCTCGACCGTGGCGCGGCTCATCTGAAGGACGAGCTGATGCCGCGCTATGCGGAGCTGATCTATAATGGTTTCTGGTTCTCGCCCGAACGCGAGATGTTGCAGGCCGCCATCGATAAGAGCCAGGAATATGTCGCCGGGACGGTGCGTCTGAAATTGTACAAGGGCAATGTCATGGTGGTGGGACGCTCTTCGTCCAATTCACTTTATGCCCAGGATCTCGTCACCTTCGAGGACGATCAAGGCGCCTATGACCAGAAGGATGCGGCAGGCTTCATCAAGCTGAACGCGCTGCGCCTGCGCACGCTCGGCCAGCGCAAGCGAAAAACAAAGACGTGAGCGGCCCCGATAATGCCAGCCAGATCGCCTATTGGAACGGCCCCAACGGGGAAGCCTGGGCGAAAGTGCGCGAAAAGCGCGACAGCGACCATGCCTTCCTGACCGCGGCGCTCATCGATCGGGCTCAGCCGCGGCCCGGCGAGCACGTGCTCGATATCGGTTGTGGCTCCGGCACCACGACGCTGAAGCTCGCAGAATTGGTGCAACCGAAAGGTTATGTGCTGGGTGTCGATATTTCCCGACCGATGCTCGGCGTCGCGCGAAGACGGGGCGTGGCGGCCAAGAGTGGCGCGCAATTCCTCGAAGAGGACGCGGCCCTTTGCGATTTCGAGCCGCAAAGTTTCGATCTCGCCTTTTCGCAATTGGGTGTGATGTTCTTTGCCAATCCGGTCGCCGCATTCCGCAATGTGCATCGCGCGATGAAACCGGGCGGCCGTCTCCATTTCGCGTGCTGGCGCCATCCCTTCGAGCATCTTTGGGCTTTCGTCCCCGAAAGCGCGGCCAAGCCTTTCCTCCCGCAATCTCCGCCCGCCGATCCGAATGCGCCGGGGCGCTATGCGTTTCAGAATCCCGATCACGTGAAGAGCGTGCTGCTGCAGGCGGGCTTTCTTGCCCCCGAATTCGAGAAACTGGACGCGCGGAACTTTGCCGGCGCCACGCCGGAAGCCGCCGCCGCTTCGCTGATCGAAGCCGGTCCGCTGCAGCGTACGCTAACCGGCATGGATGACGCCACGCGCGCGCGGGTGCGCGCCGCCGTGACGGAACGCCTGGCCCGCGAGATGGGCCCGGGGGGCATCTATCTCACCTCCGCCGCCTGGCTGGTGCGCGCGCGTGCCTGATCTCTGCTAGAATGCGCGTCCAGCTCGGCGAGAGGACGTCATGCGCACATCCGGCAAAGCATTCCTGGCAGTGGCGCTGATGTTCCCGTATGCAGAAATGGCGCATGCCGCGGCTGTCGAAGACGCCAATGCGGGCGTCGTGGCGGCGCGCGCCGGCAAATATGACGATGCCATCGAACTTTTCACCAAGGCGATCAACAGCGACGAACTCAACCTCACCGGACGCGCGCAGGCCTACGCCTATCGCGGCATCGCCAAAGCCACGCTCGGAGATTATGACGCGGCTCGGGAGGATTTGAATTTCGCGGTCGCGCTCGACAGCCCCTACAATGCCGATGCCTATGCGTTTCGCGGCTATATCGCGCTGGTGACGGGTGCGCCGCAAAAGGCCGCCGCCGATCTTGCCAAAAGCGCAGGCCTGAAGGTCTGGGCCTATAACGCGCTGTGGCTGGCGCTGGCGCGCATGAGAGCGGGCATCGCGGACAACGGGGATGTTTCGCTCGCGAACAACGCCATGACACTCGATCTGAAGCAGTGGCCGGGACCGGTGGTGAAATTCCTGATGGGCCAGGCGCAGACTGGTGAGGTTGCGGCCGCTGCCAATGAAGGCGATCCGGCGAAACTCACCGAACGCGTATGCGATGTGAATTTCTATATCGGAGAATATGATCTCTCGCACAATGACGCGGCGGCGGCCAAGCCATTGCTGCAAGATGCCGCCGGCAATTGTCCGTTCGCGTCGTTCGAACGCATGGGCGCGACCGCGGAATTGATGCGGCTGAAATAGGCCTCACGCCGCCGGTGTTTGGCCGGGGAACCAATGCGGCAGTTCATAGCCGATTGCGCTTTCGGTCTCGAAGGTCCGCTGCACCGCCGGACGCGCCATCATGCGTTCATGGTGCGCGGCGAGATGGGGGAACATCTCCGGGGCAACATCCACGGCTCTGGTGAACCGCCAATAGAGGCGGAAGAGGTGGATGTCCGCAATGGAATAGCGGCCCAACGCCCATTGGCGGTTTCCCAGCCGCGCGTCGGCGATCCGGTATACATTCCTGGTGTAGTCCAGCCCCCGCCTGCGCGCGGGATGCAGTGTGGATGCGGTGAAGGACATCCACGAAATCGCCTGCGCTTCGGTTTCCGGATCGTCCGCCGGCAGCAGACCGGCCTCGGGAAATTTCCGCGCGAGATACACGAGGATGCCGGCGACCTCGGTCAGCGGCCGCCCGTCGATGACGAGCGTGGGAACCTTTCCTTCCGGATTGATGGCGAGATAGGCGGGCGACTGCATGTCCTTTTTGGCGAAGGACATGGGGCGGCTTTCAAAGTCCGCGCCGACCTCGTGCAGTGCGATATGAGCGGCCATCGAACTCGAGCCCGGCGCAAAATACAGCGTCATCATGGCGGTGGCCTAAGCGTTCAACGCGGTTTCGATCGCATCGGTTAGTGCCGCATCGCCGGGCGCGACCTTCGATCCGAACGTGCCCGCCAGTTCGCCCTTGGGGCCGATCAGATATTTGTGGAAGTTCCAGCGCGGTGCCGCGGCCTCGCCGGCTTGGGTCACCGCCCATTTGTAAAACGGGTGCGCGCTGGCCCCGATCACCGGATTCTTCGCCGTCATTGGGAAGCTGACATTGTAGCGGGTGGAGCAGAATTCAGCGATCTCGGCTTCGGTTCCGGGCTCCTGCGCGCCGAAATCGTTCGACGGCACGCCGAGCACGACCAGACCGCGATCCCGGTATTTCCGCCACAGCGCTTCGAGATCTTTATATTGCGGCGTCAACCCGCATTGGGACGCCGTGTTCACGATCAAAACTGGATGGCCGGCGAATTGGGACAGCTTCAGCGGCGTGCCGTCGATGGCGGTGAATTCAAAATCATACGCCGACATGGCAAACCCTCTCATACATCCAGATTGACGACGTTGAGCGCGTTGTCCTGAATGAATTCGCGCCGCGGCTCGACCACATCGCCCATCAGTTTGGCGAACAGATCGTCGGCCGCGTCCGCGTGCTCGACCCTCACCTGCAGCAGTGTGCGCGCATTCTCGTCCAGCGTGGTTTCCCAGAGCTGGTTCGGGTTCATCTCACCCAAGCCTTTGTAGCGCTGCAACGCGAGCCCGTGACGGCCCCATCCCAGGATCGCTTCGAGCAATTGGGTGGGCGAACGAACCTCGTGAAGCTGATCCTTGCGGGTCAAACGGCTGGCTTTCAAATAGGTCGTCTGCAATTCCACGGCCATGCGGTCGAGCTTGCGGGCGTCGGCGCTTGCGATCAGCGCGCCGTCGATCGCGATCGTCTCTGTCACCCCGCGCACTTCGCGGCGGAATTTCAGCCCCCCATCCGGAGTCGGCTCTCCCTTCCAGCCGCGCTCTGTTTCCTCCGACATGGAGTCGAGGCGGCGTGCGATATAGCTGGCGGCTTCTTCCGCCTTCTCGGCATCGGACAGCACTTCGGGATTGAGCGCGCCCGCAATCGCCGCCTGCTCCAGAACGAAGCGCGGATAATGGCGCGGGAATCCATCGAGCGCCGTGCGCGCGGCGCGGGCGCGCTCCAACAGATGCGCCAGATCGGCGCCGCCAATGCGTTCGCCCCCGGACAGCGTGAGCGCGCTGTCCTTGATGCCCTCTTCGATCAGATGGTTTTCCAGCTCGCGCTCATCCTTGAGATAGCGCTCGGATTTGCCGCGCGCGGCTTTGTAGAGCGGCGGTTGGGCGATGAAGAGATGGCCGCGCTCGATCAGCTCGGGCATCTGCCGGTAGAAAAATGTCAGCAGCAGCGTGCGGATATGGGCGCCGTCCACATCGGCGTCGGTCATGATGATGATCTTATGGTAGCGCAGTTTGTCGGGGTTGAACTCCTCGCGCCCGATACCGGTGCCGAGCGCGGTGATGAGAGTGGCGATTTCCTGCGAGCCCAGCATCTTGTCGAAACGCGCGCGCTCCACGTTCAGGATCTTGCCGCGCAAGGGCAACACGGCCTGATTGGCGCGATTGCGCCCCTGCTTGGCCGAGCCGCCGGCGGAATCGCCTTCGACGATGAAGATCTCGCATTTGGCCGGATCGCGCTCCTGGCAATCGGCGAGCTTGCCGGGCAGCCCTACGCCGTCGAGCGCCCCTTTGCGCCGTGTCAGCTCGCGCGCCTTGCGGGCCGCCTCGCGCGCGGTGGCCGCCTCGATCACCTTGCCCACGATGCCGCGTGCTTCGGCGGGATGTTCCTCGAACCAACGGCCGAGCTGTTCCAGCACCGCGCCTTCCACGGCGGGTCGCACTTCGGACGACACTAGCTTGTCTTTTGTCTGGGAGGAGAATTTCGGGTCCGGTACTTTGATCGACAGCACGCAGGTCAAACCCTCGCGGCAATCATCGCCGGTCAGCGGCACGCGATCCTTTTTGCCGATGCCGGACTCATCGGCATATTTCGTCACCACGCGCGTGAGCGCCGCGCGGAAGCCCGCGAGATGGGTGCCACCGTCGCGCTGGGGGATATTGTTGGTAAAGCACAGCATGTTCTCGTGATAGGAATCGTTCCACGAAAGCGCCGCTTCCACCCGCATGTTGTCGCGGTCCGCCCCGATCAAAATCGGATTGGGGATGAGCCCGGTTTTGGCGCGGTCGAGATAGCGCACGAACGCTTCCAGCCCGCCTTCATAGTGGAGCAGGACCTCTTTCTTTTCGACGCCGCGCTTGTCGATGAGCCGGATCGTGACACCGGAATTTAGGAAGGCGAGTTCGCGCAACCGGTGCTCCAGCGTCGCGAAATCGAACTCGGTCTTGGTGAAGGTCTTGGTGCTGGGGAGGAATGTGACCTCGGTGCCACGACGTCCATTCGCCTTGCCGACGATTGTCAGCGGCGCCACCGGATCGCCGTCGCGAAAGCGCATGTAATGCTCATCGCCGTCGCGCCAGATGCGCAAATCCAGCCATTCGGACAGCGCGTTCACAACCGACACGCCGACGCCATGCAGCCCACCCGAAACCTTGTAGGCGTTCTGCTCGAATTTCCCGCCCGCATGGAGCTGGGTCATGATGACTTCGGCCGCCGACACGCCTTCTTCCTTATGGATGTCGACCGGCACGCCGCGCCCATTGTCGCGCACTGTGGCGGACCCGTCGGGATTCAGCTCCGCCTCGATGCGATCGGCATAGCCGGCAAGCGTCTCGTCGATGGCGTTGTCGATGACCTCATAGACCATGTGATGCAGGCCCGAACCGTCATCGGTATCCCCGATATACATGCCCGGCCGTTTGCGCACGGCATCCAGACCTTTGAGGACCTTGATCGAGTCCGCGTCATAGGATTGCGCGCTGCTGCCGTTGCCGTTGGGATTGGGTCGATTGTCTTGTTCTGCCATCAGCGCTCCATGGGTACGAAACGGCCGGCGTCGATGGAAAAGAAGGCCGCATGCTCCTGCAGCGGTGCGAACAGGCTTCTGTCGGTTCCCGTGAGCCAGGCCTGGCTTCCCAGCGCGAGGATTTCCGCGAACAAGGCTGCGCGGCGCTGGACGTCCAGATGGGCCGCGATTTCGTCCAGCAGCAGCAAGGGCGCGATGCCGTCACGGCGCCTCTTCTGGATCCAGGCATTGGCGAGCACGATGGAGATGAGCAGCGCCTTTTGCTCGCCGGTGGAGCAATCGCGCGCGTCCGAGCGCTTGGCCGTGTGGCGAACCTCCAGATCGGCAAGGTGGGGGCCAGCGTTTGTGCGCCCAGCCTCGGCGTCGCGTTCGCGTGACGCCGCGAGAGCGCTTTGCAGACGCGCCGGATCGTTGGCGCATCCTTGCAACGAATCCTGAAGGGACAGATGCGCACAGGGAAAGGCGCCTTCCATCCCGCGGATTTCGAGTTCGCCATTCAATCTTTCGATGACCGAGAGCCGCGCCGCCGTCAGGCCCGCACCCTCCGTGGCCATGGTTTCTTCCAGCCCGTCCAGCCAGACGCGATCGCGCGATCCATCGCGCAAGAGGCGCAGCCGCTCATGCATCGCCCGCTCATAGCGCGTGGCGCGCTTGGCATGCGTGGAATCGAGCGCAAAGACCAAACGGTCGAGAAAACGGCGGCGTTCGGATGCGCCTTCCAGGAATAGCCGGTCCATCGCAGGCGTGAGCCACAGCATCGGAATGAGTTCG
>DASYEG010000134.1:0-10121 GCA_036499145.1 Micropepsaceae bacterium
GAAATGGAGGAGGAATATTTCGAACGCACCAAGGTGTGGCCGATCATGCACATCATCGCGATGAAGAAATCCATCCTCGAGGAGCATCCCTGGGCCGCACGCAATCTCTACAATGCGTTCCTGGAATCCAAACGCCGCAGCATCGAGCGCATTCTCGACCCGGCCGTGTCACGCTATCCGGTGCCATGGCTGACGACCTATGCGCGGAAAATGCGCGATCGTTTTGGCGATCTTTTCCCCTATGGCATCGAAGAAAATCGCCCGACCTGGGAACAGATGGCGCTCTATACCTATCAGCAGGGTATCGCCCACCGGCAATACAAACCGGAGGAAATTTTCCCTAAGGGCATCATGACGAAAGTGGTGATCTGAACGCTTATGGAAGGTGCGGCTGCGCAGGCGCGGCTCGCACCTTCTGTAACTCCGGCATTTGTAATACTCTGAGCCGCGTTAATGTAGGGCAATATCCAATGCCGAATTACATTTTTAGCGCCGGCACAAGAAAAATCTGTGCGTTCAATAGCTTGTGTTTGAATTTGTGCTATCAGCGTTGATGCGTCCTGAACCGCACAGTCAAGACGGAAATGGGCGTAACATTACGCGCGATGACACCGTGCTCACGCTTGCCGACATACTTCGGGTAGCCCAGGACCGTTTGGCGGCCGGCGATGGCCAGGCGGCGGCGGATATTTATCGGCAAATTCTCGACCGGGAGCCCACCAATACCGAAGCGCTTCTGGGCGCACTCCGCGCGGCGATGGCAATCGGCAATCCTTCCGCGATCGAGGCGGCCCAGCATCGGCTGGAGCAGGTCTACCGTACGGCCGGAGCAATGACCCAGCTTGCCGTCGCCCAGGCGCAATTGAAGGATGCGTTGCGCGCGCTTGAGGAGGCTTCCGTTTCCGCACAACGCGCGCTTGGCGCTGATCCTTCGCTGCCCGAGGCGAATACAATTGCCTGGCTCATCGGCCATCATTTGGGGAATTTTCCGCAATTCTTTTCGCAATTCGGCCAGGACCGCTATCTGTATCAGCATCTGTTCGAGAACATTCGCGATGGTGTGTTCGTCGATGTCGGCGCCTATGACGGGTTGACGGGCAGCAACACGCTGTTCTTTGAGAAATTTCTCGGTTGGAAAGGCGTGTGCATCGAGCCCGACGCTGCGCAGTTCGCCAAGCTGACGATGTTCCGGTCATGCGACTGCGTGCAAACCTGCATCGCGGACAAGGACGCGACGGCGCGATTCCTGAGTGTGGCGGGTGGGCTGACCATGATGGGCGGCCTGGTCGATCATTACGAACCCGGCGATCTCAAGATGGTCACGGAACGCTCAGGCGCAAAGATCGTCACCGTAGCCACGCAACGCCTCGACTCGGTGCTGAGCAAACGCAACATCACGTCAATCGATTATCTGTCGATCGACACAGAGGGTTCGGAGCTTGCCATTCTGCGTTCCTTCGATTTTTCCCGATTCAAGGTTCGCGCCCTGTCGGTCGAGAACAATCGCAACGCCGCGCTGATCCCGGACTATATGCAGAGCCTGGGCTACCGCCGCATCGCCCGGCTCGGTGTCGACGACATCTATACGAAATGAGCCGGCCAGGCGTGGGTTAACGCCTGCAATCCGTCCCCGTATCACAAAGCTAACCCTGCGTGGCTCCGCGGAGCTTGCGGATCGCTTGCATCGGTGAACCGCATTCTGTATCGCGTTCGTGACTTGAATCGGCGGGAGACGAGCATGACCGGCCCGGTGCCCTATGCGCGCGAAGACAAAGCGGCCCAGCCGCCGCTCGCTTTTCCCGCGTTCAAAGCTTCGGTCGCGCGCGCGCCCAGCCAGCCGCCGATCCGCGCGCCGCAGACCTTGACCGAGATCACCGGTCCGTCCGGCGAAGGCGTGTGGGAAAGACTGATGGGCCCCGCGCTGACCGACCTCACCCGCCAGCACCGGGGTGAACCCGTGGGCGAACGCATCATCGTCTCGGGCCGCGTGCTTGACGAGAACGGCCGTCCCGTTCCCAACACGATGATCGAAATCCTTCAGGCCAATGCGGCGGGGCGCTATGTTCATCAATATGATCAGCATGACGCGCCGCTCGATGAGAATTTCACCGGGGCGGGACGCGTCATCAGCGATGCCGGCGGCAATTACCGATTTATCACCATCAAGCCGGGTGCCTATCCCTGGTACAATCAGCGCAACGCATGGCGGCCCGCGCACATCCATTTCTCACTGATGGGTGCTGCGTTCGCGAACCGGCTCATCACCCAGATGTATTTCCCGGGCGATCCCTTGTTTGGACTCGACGCCATCGCCAATGCGGTCCCCGAACCCGCGCGCGAGCGCATCGTGGCGCGGTTCGATCCGGACACCACCGAACCCTTTTGGGCGCTCGGTTATCGCTTTGACTTCGTACTGCGCGGTCGCGACGCCACGCCCATGGAGCATTGAGCATGGCGGGGCAGACTCCCTGGCAGACCACCGGACCATTTTTCCATTTCGGGTTGCCCTGGAAGGGCGGCGCCGATTTGACCGGCGATTCCGAGCTCGGTGCGCGGAAAGATCTGATCCAGCCGGGGCATGATTATGGCGTTACCGCAACGTCCGGGATGCGCGCGCATACGATCGGCGAACGCATCGAGATTTTCGGCCATGTCTGGGACAACAAGGGTGCGCCCATCGTCGATTGCCTGATCGAGCTCTGGCAGGCGAATGCGGCGGGCCGCTATGCGCATCCCGAAGACACGCGCGAGGATGTCGCGCCCGATCCGGCGTTCATCGGGTTTGGCCGGACGGCATCGGATCGGCAAGGCGGCTACCGCTTCCGGACCATCAAACCGGGGCGCGTGCCCGGACCCGGCAATAGTCTACAGGCGCCGCATATCGCGCTGGGCTTGATGGGGCCTGGCTTTTTGAAGCGCCTCGCCACGCGGGTGTATTTTCCGTCGGCATCCGAAAATGCCGAGGATCCGATTCTCGGTCTCGTACCCGAAGAGCGCCGGTCGACATTGATCGCGGTCCGTGCGCCGGAAAGCCCGAGTCTCTATCGTTTCGATATCCGTCTTGGCGGTGCCGGCGAAACGGTCTTCTTTGACATCTGAGCGCGGTTTTGAGCGCGAACTTTGGAGTGAGCTATGGAAGTGACACGCACATTGGCGCGCTATGTGGTGAATTCGAAGCTAGGTGATATTCCCGACGCGGTGAAGCGCGAGGGCGTTCGCTCCATCCTCAATTGGCTCGGTTGCGCGGTGGGCGCGGCGCGTCATGAGGCGGTCGAGTGCGCGATGGCGGCACTTTTGCCGTTCGCAGGCCCCGCGCAGGCCTCCATTCTGGGGCGCGAAGAAAAGACCGACATCCTCAATGCCGCCCTGATGAACGGCATCACCAGCCATGTGTTCGATTTCGACGACACGCATCTGCCCACCATCATCCATCCGTCCGGACCGGTCGCGTCGGCGATTTTTTCGCTTGCGGAATACCGGGATGTCACGGGCGCCGAATTGCTCCATGCGTTCATCCTCGGCGTCGAGGTCGAATGCCGCATCGGCAACGCCGTCTATCCCAATCATTACGATGTCGGCTGGCACATCACGGGCACCACCGGGGTTTTCGGCGCCGCCGCCGCGGCCGGCAAATTGCTGGGCCTCGACGAACAGCGGATGCTGTGGGCGCTCGGCATCGCGGGCACGCAATCTTCCGGCTTTCGCGAGATGTTCGGCACCCATTGCAAGAGCTTCCACCCCGGACGCGCCGCCCAGAATGGCCTCGCCGCCGCGCTGCTGGCAGAAAAGAACTTCACCAGCTCGAACCAGGTACTCGAAGCCAAGCGCGGCTTCGCCAATGTCATGTCGACGAAACAGGATTACACCCGCATCACCGAGGGGCTCGGTAAAACCTTCGAGGTGACGCTGAACTCCTACAAGCCATTTGCCTGCGGCATCGTTATTCATCCTGCCATCGATGGTTGCGTGCAACTGAAGAAGGAAAACGGCCTTTCAGGGACCGAGATCGAAAAAGTCGAGCTCACCGTGGCGCCCCTGGTGCTGGAACTCACCGGCAAGCGCACGCCTCAGGTGGGCCTCGAAGGCAAATTCAGCGTGTTCCATTCCTGCGCGGTGGCGCTTCTGAAGGGGGCGGCGGGCGAGAAAGAATACTCCGATGCCATGGTACGCGATCCCCAGGTCATCGCCCTTCGCGACCGCGTGCAGGCCGTCATCGATCCCAAGCTGCGCGACGACGAAGTCCATGTGCGGCTCACACTCAAGGACGGCCGCGTTCTCGAAAAATATGTCGAGCACGCCATCGGCAGCAAAGAAGTCCCGATGACTAACGAACAGCTCGAAGCGAAATTCCGCGGATTGGCCGACGACATTCTGGGGCCGCAAGCCTCCGCGAATCTGCTCGCGCTCGCGTGGAGCATCGAGAAGCTCAAGGACGCATCGGAAATCTGCCGGGCGGCATCGCCCAACCGCAGAGGCGCCTAGGTTAGAAGCGCATAGGAAGCGGCCGGCGCTTCCTCTAACATGTCGGAATAGCGAACGTTCCGGAGAGAATATGGCGCGGCTTGTTGCGGCTTTCGGCTCGTCCCACAGCGTGATGCTGGCGGCGACGCGCAGCGATTGGAGCCGCGGTTTCCGCGAATCCGACCGCCGCATGCCGCTGTTCGATTCGAACGGCGCTGCCACCAGCTATGATGCGCTTCTCACCGCGGCACCGCGCGATGCGGAAACCCGTGTGAGCGCCGAGGCGTTGAGCGCCGCCTATGACCGGACGTTCGCCGCAATTGCCGAGCTGAAACGTCAGATGGATGCGGTCGCGCTGGATTGCCTCATCGTCATCGGCGACGACCAGCACGAGCTGTTTCAGGATACTCTGATGCCGTCTCTTGCCATCTATTACGGCAAGACCATCCGCAACGCCGCACGCTTGAATGTGTCCGGCGCGGATTGGTACAAACGCGCTCAGATGGAGCGGCTGGAACCGGAGCGCGATGCCCATTATCCGGTCCATGGGGACCTGGCGCTGCATCTCATCACGGGTCTCACCACGCGTGAATTCGATGTTTGCGCGGTACGCGAGATCGCCCGCGATCAATATGAGGGCCACGCCTATTCCTATATCCATCGCACCTATCTGGGCGCACGCGAGCTTCCGATCGTGCCGGTCATGTTGAACACATATTATCCGCCCAATCCGGTGACGCCGAAGCGCTGCGTGCAATTGGGCAGAGAGTTGAAGGTCCTGATCGAGTCGCTCGCAGGTGACCTGCGCGTGGGCGTGATCGCCAGCGGCGGCCTTTCCCATTTCGTCGTCGATGAAGAGTTGGATCGCGGCGTGCTCACGGCGCTTGAGAAAAAAGACCTCGACACTCTCGCTGGTCTCGATCCCAAAAGGCTACAAGCCGGAAGCTCCGAGATCAGAAGCTGGATCGTCACGGCAGCCGCCGCCACCGATCTCAATCTCGTCTGGAGCGATTATATTCCTGCCTATCGTACCCCTGCCCTGACCGGCACGGGGCTCGGTTTCGCGCGCTGGGCATAAATGGAGAACCCATGAGACAGAAAAGCATCGAAGTGAAAGGGCTTTCCCATCATGGGGCGCCCATT
The DNA here is from genome assembly GCA_036499145.1 of Micropepsaceae bacterium. Taxonomy (GTDB): domain Bacteria; phylum Pseudomonadota; class Alphaproteobacteria; order Micropepsales; family Micropepsaceae; genus CAIYRG01. The sequence goes on from DASYEG010000134.1 coordinate 5,605, forward strand.
CCCACCGCCTGCCGCGTGGGGCCGATCCTCGTCACCTCGCGGCTGATGGGCAAGGACCCGGAGACGGGCGTCATGCCCACCGACCCGGAAGCGCAGGCCGTGCTGTGCTTTGAGAATCTCAAGCGCGTGCTGGCCGCCGGCGGCATGGATCTTGGCGACGTGGTGAAGCTAACCGTCTATCTCGTCAGCGATTCCTATCGCACTGCCGTCAACAAGCCATGGCACGAGCATTTTCCCGATCCCGAACATCGGCCGACCCGCGATTCGCTGGTCATGCCGCTCAGAGGCGGCAATCTGATCCAGATCGAAGCCTGGGCGGTCGCCAAGGAATTAGGCTAGGACGCTTCTCCGAAACGATCAAACCTCCGGCCGCACATGGATGTGGTCGGGAGCAAGCCCCGCCTGATGCCGCTCCCACATCGACAAATAGGCCTGTTCGATGGCCCTCGTGCATCGCGCCGTATCGAAGAGCGGATGCGTCGTACGATTGACCGCGAGGGTTTGGCGCAACGCCAGCAATTTCTGCGGATTGGCCGCGAGGTCAACAGCCATGGCCTCATATTCGCCGAGGTCTTTCGCGACAAGATCCGGCAGACCAATAGCATTGAGAAGACTCGCGCCAACGCGTCCTGGAAATGTTTTGCCCAGGCATGTCAGCACCGGCAGCCCTGTCCACAGAGCAGCACTTGCCGTGGCATGCGCGTTGTAAGGAAGCGTGTCCAGAAACAGATCGGCCAATCGATGGCGCCCCAAATATTCGGCCAGACCGGCGCGCGGAGCAAACATGATTCGCTTCGGGTCCACGCCGCGCGCGTGTGCGTGTGCTCTCAGGTTTTTCGCGGCTGCCGCGTTGTCTTGCAATAGCCAGAGGACGCTTCCGCCGACAGCCTTCAACACACGCATCCAGACGTCGAAGATTTCCGGCGCGATCTTGAAATTGTTGTTGAAGCAACAGAAGACGAATGCTCCCTCCGGCAGACCACTGGCCGCCCTGTCGATCGGTCCGCTGGAGATTAAGCGTTGAGAATCGTTGATCTGATACGTATCCGGCAAATAGGCGATTTTCTCCCGATAATATCGCCGTTGGTCTTCGGGGATCACAACCGGGTCGGCAATGATATAGTCGATATGCTCGCTCCCCGTGGTTCCTGGATAGCCGAAATAGTTGACCTGAATGGGCGCCGTCCTCATGGCGAACACACGAGGCCTGCTGCCTTGCGTAAAACCGTTGAGGTCGATGGCGATGTCGATTTCAAACTTGCGCGCCAGCAACGCGACATCCCGATCCGAGAAAGCGCCCGCCTCGATAAAGCGGTCGAACGATTTCTCCAATCGCGCTCTCGTCGAATCTCGCGTATTCGGGCCAAAAGAAAAAGCGATGACTTCGAATTTCGTCCGGTCATGTTGGGCAATCAATCCGGCGATATGATCGGCCACGACGTGGTTTCTGAAATCCGTCGAAAAATATCCGAGCCGGATCCGGTTGCGGCCTTGATGTCCCGTGCGATCGAGTGCTTGCAAAACTTGAGGGTTTTGCGCCCGCATATAGATTTCCGAACAGGATTTCTGTTCGAATGCGGATAAAGGCGTCGCGAGAAGATGGAACGGCATCGCGGCCAATTGCTGCGCCTCGATCCTGCGCTCAATCGCCCCGATATCATCCTCGATCCCCTGCCAGTCGCAGATGCTCATTTTGAAATACAGCCGATGTCCGGCCAGGAACGGGTAATCGGGCTGAATCGCCAGGGCGCGGTCGAAACTCGCGGCTGCATCGTCGAAACGCTTCAAATCCCTAAGCACATTGCCCCGGTTTATGAGGGCTCCGGTGTAATCCGCTCTTATGCCGAGTGCGCGTTCATAGCTGGCGAGCGCCTCATCCAAGCGACCCAAATCTGAAAGCACATTGCCACGATTGACGAGCAGCTCCGGATAATCCGGCTTGATGGCCAGAGCGCGATCATAGCCGGCGAGCGCATCGGCAAAACGGCGTTGTTCGCGAAGCAGATTGGCTCTGTCCGCCAGCGCCTTCACCCGGTCCGGCTGAAGTACCAGCACCTGATCGTAGCCGGTGAGCGCGTCGTCGAACCGCATGAGGCCCTGAAGAACAAGTGCGCGACCATGCAGCGCATCGGTATAAGCGGGCCTGAGAGACAGCGCGCGATCGAAACTTGCCAGTGCGTCTTCGAAACGCAGCATATCCCGCATCACGAGACCGCGATTGTAGAAAAGCTCCGCAAAATCCGGCCTTAATGCAAGCGCACGGTCGAAACTGGCGAGCGCATCGGACAAGCGATTGAGGTTTCGCAGAACATTGCCGCGGCTGATGAGCGCTTCCACGGAATCGGGCCGGATCGCCAGCGCGCGGTCGAAATTTATCAGCGCTTCATGAAAGCGCTCGGACCGGCGAAGGGCGATCCCATAATTGACGAGGTATTCCGCGTTATGGGGATTGAGCGCCAGCGCTCGGCCCATCAGATCGATCGCCGCCGCATTGTTCCTTCGTTGGAATTCGATCATGCCCAACAGGTATAGGGCGTCCGCGTGATCCGGGTTTTGCGCAATGATCTGGAGATAGAGAGACGCCGCCGCATCGATCTTGCCTTTTTGATGAAGGGCAAGGGCTTGTTCAAGCATCGAGGAAACCGGTCTTGCGCGCGCGGCTCGCACGATATCGGCGGAGCGTGGTGTTCACCAGTTAAAGTTTGCGTTGCATTTCCGATGCGGCTTCTTACCTGGGTCGGCATTGACGAAAAATGCGCTACGGTGCTACGGCCCGGCAACAGCCGCCGTCCTCAACGAAAGATCGCCGTCATGGATTCCAAGAACCCCGCCATCACCATTCCCCAACTCCACCAGATGAAGCGCGACGGGAAAAAAATCGTCGGCGTCGTCGCCTGGGATTATCAGATCGCCAAGATCATTGACCGCGCGGGTGTCGACATCATCTCCGTGGGCGACACGGTGGGCATCAATCTCTGGGGCCATGCGACGCCGCTCGAAGTCACCATGGATGAGATGGTGGTGGTCTGCAAAGCGGTGCGGCGCGGGACCAGCCGTGCGCTTGTCTCCTGCGACTTTCCTTTCGGTCCCCTGCAGGAAGGGACCGAAAGCGCCGTGCGGGCCGCAATCCGCCTGGTAAAGGAAGGCGGCGCCGACATCATCAAGCTCGACGGCGCGGCCGATTTTCCCGAAGCCGTGCGTGCGATCTCTCGCGCCGGCATTCCCGTCTTCGCGCAATTCGGATTGACGCCGCAGACCGCCCTTGCTCTGGGCATGCAATACAATGCCATGAACAAACCGGGCGCAGAACTCGCAGCCGATATGGCGGCCAAGATGGTAGACGACGCCAAGCGTCTGGAAGATTCGGGCGCCACGCTTCTGGATTTCACCAATTCGGGTCCCGTCGCCGGGGAAGCCGTCGTGCGCGCAGTTTCCATTCCGGTCATCGGCGGCTTCGGCGGCGGCCCCTGGCTCGATGGACGGATGCGTATGGCGCATGCGGCCATCGGCTATGCGGCGGCCGCGCTGGAATCAAAAACGGAAAATTATGCCAACGTCGCCAAAACTACGCTCGACGCGATCTCGTCCTATGCGGCCGATGTCCGCGCGGCCCGCCAAATCAAGGGAGCAGCTCCCGCCAAGCTCCCCTGACCGGATGGCAAATGAACTCAGCGCGTGTAAGCGTCCGGGGGAATGTCCAAGGGGCGGTTTTGGGCGGCCGTTGAACCGTTGATGTAATATCCGCCGATGGCGCCACCGACACTGCCGCCTATCTTGCTGACGCCGGTGTTGCGTTCCGGCATGCGCATGATCTTGCCGACAATGACCTGACGCTCGATCACCGTGGGATTTTCGCTGACGACGCGCTCCGCGACGACGACACGATCCGGCTCTGCGTTCGCCGCAGCCGGCGTACCGGCGCTGCCGTAATTCTGCGCAAGGGCAGAACCGGTCACGCCGATCGTCCCCACAAAAGCCAGGGTCAAAAGAGTTTTGTTCATCATGGGTCGTCTACTCCGCCTGTACCGGGCCCCATCCGGCTTCTGAAAGGTCCGAAAAATCGGACATCCGATATGACAACGGCGCTCGACGAACTTCTTTGCACGCATATGCGAAAAAAAGACGCACCATGGCCGGGCCAACGCTTCAATGGGGCTCAGCCACATCGCCCCTTTGTTGAACCCCGCCGCAACTGTGGCTTGACAGGCGGACAATTTCGTCTGCGATTGCGCAAACTCCTTGGACTGTGAGGACCGGCCATGCCCACCGCCATCATCGACGGCATCACCACGCGCTATGAAGTGGTCGGCTCGGGGCCGCCGCTGCTGATGTATGCGCCCGCCGGATTCGACGCGAGCCTGGAAAAATGGTCGACGCAAGGCGTTTATGCCAGGATCAAATTGCTCGATCATCTGTCGAAGACATATAGCTGCATTCTTTTCGACCGGCGCGAATGCGGCCAATCGGGAGGGCGGGTGGAGCGCGTGACATGGGCGCATTACGTGGCGCAAGGCAAA
>DASYEG010000135.1:0-20448 GCA_036499145.1 Micropepsaceae bacterium
GTCTCCGAATTCATGACGAGATAATTGAGCCCGCGCCACGACCCTTCGAGCTTGAGAAAATCCGGATGATGCATGATCGCGGCGACCTGCTGGGAAAGCTGCTTGTCGATCAGCTCGATCGCCTTGCGGAAGGTGAGCGTCATGTTGCGGGAATAGGTTACGGTGCCTTTCAGGGCCTCTTCCGTGAGGGCCTTCAGCAGCATCTGCGCCTGTTCGCGGTCGGTTTGCCGCGTTGCTCCGATGACCTGATCGAGCAGGTTGGCTTCGCCCGCCGCTTCCGTGGTTTGAGCGGTCTTCGCTGCAGATTGCGTTCCGGGATTGTTGGCCATTATTCGCCCTCTCCAGATCTTCCGAGTCCGAGCTGTTCGGACAATTTTTTCAAATCATCTTCGTTTTGCAGCACGCGTTCGAGCAAGCCCTCGAGTTCGGGGCTGAGATCGGCCTTGGTGGCAAGATCGCGAAGCTGGTTGCGCGTTTCCAGCAGCTTCTTCAGGGCCGGCACGCTCTCGGCGATTTTGCCCGGCTCGAAATCGTCCATCGACCGGAATTTGAGCTGCACGGCCATCTCGGAGCCGTCGTCCTTCATCGTGTTGTTAACGCGGATGTTCAGTTCCGGTGAGATACGCGCCATCACGTCATTGAAATTATCGCGGTCGATCTGGACGAATTTGCGGTCCTTCAGCGGCGGCAACGGCTTGGAGGGATTGCCCGAGAAATCGCCCATGACGCCGACGACAAACGGCAGCTCCCGTTCGACGACAGCACCTTCCTCTTCGATCTCGTATTTGATGTGCACGCGCGGCTTGCGAACCCGCTCGAGCTTGTCATTGATGCTGGCCATCACCGATTCCTTTCAATGTTGTCCCTGGATTCGATCAATTCCAAGACCTGTCAAGAGCCCTCGGGCGGCGGCTTGATGCCGGCGCTCGTCAAGGCCGACCGCCACGCCGACCTGTCGGGCAACAATTCCATCAGCAAATCGGAGAACGAGAGGCGCGCCCGCCGCACTGTCTCTTCGAGACTGATCGCGATGGGAGAGTGCGGCTCGTTGGCGTGAAAATATTGCGCGACATGCAAAAGAACCCGCAAGGCATCCTCGCGGCTGTGGATCCCACCATTGAGATTGTACCCGCCCGGCTCTGCGGCGGAGCCATTGGCCAAAGGCACCACTTCGCCGCCGCCCTCGGAGCGTTGGGAGAGCTGGGTCGCGCGCGCCACGAGATCCTTGCTGAAGCGCTGGACCGTTTCCAGGATGGCGGACAGAACCTCCCGGATTGCCGATGTCGGGGGCGACGCGTCGCCCGCACGCTCATCGAGCGCCGCGCCGAGTCTGTTCAGCTCCTCGATGCTTGCCTGGATGTCGTCGATGAGAGCGATATAGAAGACACCGCCGCTGGCATTGGCCACCGCGGTAAAGCGATCCAGTGTCACGACGCCGCTTTGTTCCCGGCGGGCCCGCACCTCCGGATCGGCGATCTCCGAGAGCGCCCAAGCCTGCTCGTAATGATAGGCCGCAAAGGGACCTTCGCCGACCGCTTTGGTCAGGGACACTTTGCGAATCGGCTGCAACAGCGTGCCGGTGCCGTCGGCGCCGTTCAACCCGGTCAGAGGGGCCACCTTGGTCGCGACGCCTTGTTCATCCTCGAGCGAATGAATCGTATCCCAATATTGCTCGACCAAACCCCGTGCCAGGCGGCATCCATCCCGCAGTCCGGGGAAGCCCTGCAAGCGAACCAGCGCTTCGATCAGCCAGGCGGTGACCTCGAGATCCTTGGAGCGCTCCGAAAGAACCGTCGTCGCCAAATCCTGGATTGTCCGCCATTCGGGGGTGACGCCCAGATATTCGCCTTCGGCGTCCGCGCGCTTTTCCGCGCTGCGGGCGGCGCTGCGGGCGTCCTTCAAACGAAAATAGACGGACGTTGGAACGACGTCCTCGCGAATATTGGCGCCAGCCGGTGCGCCTTCAGAAATTGGCGCCAATAGCTGTTCGATATCGATGCACGGGGGCGAGCCCACCTTTGGCCCCTTTCCAAGGTGTAAGCAGAAATTGTACTGCCCATTAAGCTCTTACGCATCTTTTTTATTTCGCGCCCACTGCGGAGAATTAGGCACGAAGCCCTTCACGCATCGCCCCGTTTGCGGCATCCTCCCCCAAATCGGGGCAAAGAGTCTTCGCGGTTTTCGCAAATTTCGGAAAAGGGCAGCGGTCGCGACGCCGGCCGAACACGTATCGGCTCCTCAGGATTTGGCGAGTATTTCGATTTTTTTGTCCATCACGGCCGAGCCAGGAGAGTCAAGGATGAGCAGCAAGGCGATCGTTCTCAAACGCAACAACAGCGACGCTGCAAAGCTCAAAGCCCTTCAGCAGCTCGCGCCGCAATTTCTGGTCGAATACAGCAGCGGTGGACAGCTCGCGGCCCTGACAAACAATTTTGGAACGCTCGACTACTTGCTGGTCACCGGCGGGCACGGCGATTTTGTTAATAAGAAGCCGTCAAAATTTAACGATGCCGACATCGTGTCCGCCAAGAAATGGATTTCCAACGTGAAAGGAACGTTCAAGGCGATCATCCTGGATACCTGTTTTAGCAGCGCGCTGGCGGGATCCTTTCTGCCATTCCTGCCCAATGGCGGCTGCCTTGTCTGCGCACACGGCACCGCGGAGGGCTGGGCCGACGGCTTCGTCACCGGAAACAACACCCGCACGATCGGCGAGCTTCTGGCCGACGTCATCGATAATTTCGCCGGTTTGGGCAGCTTCGCGTCGGTGAGCCTGGCGATTAAGAAGCCGATAAATCAGGTGCTCTACACCGGCAACGGGGGCGCCGACCGCAAGGTTGGGCTGGATGCGCGCAGCAATATGGGCATGGAGGTCGACACCGAGCTTGAGCTCAAAGAGGTCGACATCTATCTCGCTCGCGACCGCATCGATGTGGTCGCGACCAAGTCCGACGCGCTCAAGAAGCTGCTGAAGGACAACATCACGACAACCATCGTGTGACAGCGTTTCGGGCGGAATTCTGCATGTCCTGATTCGGGACAATAATAACGGACCCCTAAGTCGCCGCGGGCGGCGTCATCACGTTTGTGAGATGTTTATGGGATCGTGCCCGGCGATCGTCTAAGGCTATCATGGATCGGCAGCGCATAAGGGGGCTCATGTGGCCGCAATTGATCTGAAATCCTTGATGGGCAAGCTTAATGAGCCTTGCCGGCGCGCTTTGGAAGCCGCCGCCGGACTTACTTTGTCGCGCACCCATTACAATGTCGAAGTCGAACATTGGCTGTTGAAGCTGCTCGATGTGCGCGGCGGCGATCTGGTCGCCTGTCTCAAACATTACGAGGTGGACGAAGCGCGGCTTGCCGCTGACCTCAACAAAGTCCTGGACCGGCTGAAGACGGGCAACAGCCGCGCGCCGGCCTTGTCGCCGCAGATCGTGTCCCTGTGCCGCGAGGCCTGGCTCACGGCCTCGCTGGTGCACGGCGCGGCGCGGGTGCGTTCCGGACATCTGCTTCTGGCACTCCTCAGCGACGACATGCTGGCCCAGCTTGCACGTGAAGCTTCGGGCCAGTTCAACAAAATCCCGATTGACTCCCTGCGTGCGGATTTTTCGAAAATCATTGCCGACACGGTGGAGGCCGAAGCCGGTGCAAGCGCCACCTCTGGAGCCCAGGGAAGCAGCGGGCAATCTCCGGCAGCGGCAGCCGGAGGCGCCCTGGACCAGTACACCATCGATCTGACCGCGCGCGCTAAGGCGGGTAAAATCGATCCGGTGCTCGGCCGTGACAGCGAAATCCGGCAGGTGATCGATATTCTGACTCGCCGGCGTCAGAACAACCCCATTCTCACAGGCGAGGCCGGTGTCGGGAAAACGGCCGTCGTCGAAGGCTTTGCGCTCAAGATCGCGGCGGGCGAAGTCCCCGACGCGATGAAGAACGTCGCGTTGCGGACTCTCGATCTTGGGCTGCTCCAAGCCGGCGCCGGTGTGAAGGGTGAATTCGAGAACCGGCTCAAATCCGTCATCGATGAGGTGAAGGCTTCGCCGACCCCGATCATTCTGTTCATCGATGAGGCCCATACCCTTATTGGGGCAGGGGGCGCGGCGGGGCAGGGCGATGCGGCCAATCTTTTGAAGCCCGCTCTTGCCCGCGGTGATTTGCGTACAATCGCCGCCACGACCTGGGGTGAGTACAAAAAATATTTCGAACGCGATCCCGCCTTGGCCCGCCGCTTTCAAGTGGTGAAGGTTGAGGAGCCGGACGAGGCTCCGGCGATAGCGATGATGCGCGGTCTGGTCGGAATGCTCGAACAGCATCACGCGGTGCGGGTGCTCGACGAAGCGGTCATCGAGGCGGTTCGGCTTTCCAAGCGCTACATCCCGGGCCGCCAATTGCCCGACAAATCGGTGAGTGTGCTGGATACGGCCTGTGCCCGTGTGGCGATGAGCCAGAACGCCGTTCCCGCCGCTATCGAAGACTGCCGCCGGCGCATCCAGTTGATCTCCACAGAGATGGAGATTCTGGGACGCGAAACCGCCTCCGGTGCCGACCATGCCGCGACACTCGAACAATTGTCCGCCGGCAAGAAATCCGCCGAGGATGAGCTGCGCCATTTGGATATCCGGTGGGCCGATGAAAATCGCCTGGTGGGAATTCTTCGCGAGCTTCGAGACAAACTCGAAGCGGCGCACATGGGTAAGGACGGCGGCGAGAACCTGAGTTCTGCCGGCAGCATGGCCCTGCGCGACGAATTCGAACGCACGAAACAAAAACTCGTGGCGGTTCAGGGGGAAGAGCCGCTGGTGCACGTCAGCGTGGATGCCCAAGCCGTCGCCGAAGTCATCGCCAATTGGACCGGCATCCCCGTGGGCCGCATGGTGTCCAACGAGATCAAGACCGTTCTGTCGCTCAAGGAAACCATGAGTGAGCGGATCATCGGCCAGCCGCACGCGTTGGAGGCGATTGCGCAGGCGATGCGCACGGCACGCGCGAAATTGACCGACCCGAGAAAGCCGATCGGCGTGTTCCTGATGGTGGGCACCAGCGGCGTCGGCAAGACCGAGACCGCGATCACCTTGGCCGAACTGCTTTACGGCGGCTCGCAGAGCCTGACGGTCATCAACATGTCGGAGTTCAAGGAAGAGCACAAAGTCTCGATGTTGCTCGGCTCCCCGCCGGGCTATGTCGGCTTTGGGGAAGGCGGCGTCCTGACCGAGGCGGTGCGCCGGCGCCCCTATAGCGTGGTGCTCCTCGACGAGATGGAAAAAGCCCATCCCGGCGTGCAGGACGTGTTCTACCAGGTCTTCGACAAGGGCCAGTTGCGCGACGGCGAGGGGCGCGACATCGACTTCAAGAATACCGTTGTCATCATGACCTCGAACGCCGGCACGGAGACGATTGCCAAGCTGTGCGCCGATCCCGAAACCATGCCGGACGAGAACGGGCTCGCCGAAGCCTTGCGGCCCGAACTGCTCAAGGTCTTCAAGCCCGCCTTCCTGGGCCGCGTGACTCTGGTGCCCTATTTTCCGCTCAGCCCCGAAACATTGCGCCTCATCGTCAAATTGCAGCTCGACCGCATACAGAAGCGGATCGCGGAAAATTACCGCGCGAAATTCGTCTACGCGCAGGACGCGATCGAAGCGATCGCCGCACGCTGCACGGAGGCCGAAAGCGGCGCCAGGAATATCGAAAACGTCATCTCTCGCGGATTGTTACCGGAGATTTCGGCGCGCTTCCTGGAGAAGATGGCGAATGGTGAATCTTTCCGCCAAGTGCACCTGTCTATGGACACCGGGGGTGGCTTCAAATATACGATTGATTGAGGGAATTGATTATCCAGAATTCATTCTTGCACTTGCTGGCTTCGATGTTTTGGGGGACTGCAAGCCGGCAAATATGTGCGATTGAACGCTTCGCCGGCGATGCCGGTACTTGGATTGTGAAATTGGCCGGTAAGATGAAATTGGCCCGACTGATCATTGGGGAGATTGCATGCCGATTTATATGAAAATTGATAGCGTCAATGGCGAGGTAACCGCTGCCGGATATGAGAAGTGGATCGACGTCGGTTCGCTGCAATTCGGCATCGGCCGGGCGATATCGACGCCGGTGGGCGGCGGATCGAAACGGGAGGCGGGGCACCCCTCCATCAGCGAGATCACGCTGACAAAGAGTTTCGACAATTCATCGATCGAGCTGTTCAGCTGGTCGACGGCAGGCAAGTCGAAAACGGTGAAGATCGATATGGTCCAGACCGGCGATAAGGACAAGGTCAGCGCCTACCTCCAGTTCGAACTCAGCGACACCTTGATTTCGGGTTATTCGGTTTCGTCGGGTGGAGACAAACCGAGCGAGTCGATTTCGCTGAATTTCACGAAAATCACCGAGAAATACACGCCTTACGGCAAGGACAACGCGGTCGGACAGCCTATCCTGAAAGGCTACGATCTTGTCACGGCCAAGACGGTCTAAGCAGGTGCTTTGCGGCCGCTCGCGGTGGGATGTCCCGCGCGTTCGGCCGCCTTGTGTTGGCAGATGTGGCGGTGGATGTCCCATATTGGATCGGCAGTCCTTGACCGCGGGGCGGTTTTGGACTTTTGCCGCCGAGTGAAGCCCGTTGGCCGGTCTTGAGGACATCGAACTCGATCAGAATGAGCGGCTGATTTCCGTCGAGTCGTTTCACCTCGGGAAGAAAAAAATCCTGATCACCGCGTTTAGCGGCACGGAGCGGCTGTCGGCTCTGTCGCGATTCCAGTTGGAAATCATGACGATCGGCCGGGCTCTCGATCCTGGCGAGATTCTCGGCAAGCCCATAACCCTCGCCCTGCGGATCAAAGACCAAGTCCGCAAGTTCAGCGGCATCGCCGGCCGCTTCCAGACCGTGCAAACCTCGATTCGCGATTACAATTTGCACATCGTCGAATTGGTGCCGCCGGCCTGGCTCCTCTCGCTCAACCAGCGCTGCAAAATCTTTCCGGACAAAAAAGCGACCGACGTTGTTTCCCAAGTCCTGAAAGCAGGCGGCGTCAACGTAAAAGAGAAAACCGCCGGTACGTCGCGGGAGTACATCGTCCAATACTGCGAAAGCGATTTCAATTTCATTTCACGATTGCTCGAAGACGAGGGCTTGTTCTTCTATTTCGATCATGGGGATCCGAATTGCCCGATCGTGCTGGGCAACGGTTCGGCCGATTATTCCAGAGCCGGCCTTGGCGCGCTGGAATTCACCGGCTGCATCCAGGAGTGGGAGCCGCAATATCAGGTGGGCGCCAATGCCTTCGAGCATGCGGATTGGGATTTCAAAGCGGTAAAGACGATCAACGGCACCTCAAAGGGTCTTGCCAAGGTGCAGGCGAAGGGCATCGCGGACCGCTCGGTGTACGAATATCCCGGGCGATACGGCACCGCCGATGAGGCTACGGCGTGGGCCCGCGCCCGCATGGAAGAGCATGAAGCAGGCGCGGTCAAAATCCGCGGGACGACGGCGGATATCAGGGTGCAGCCGGCGTCCAAGTTCAAGACCAAGGATTATAAGCTCCAATTGCCGGGTTCTACCGACGCAACGGACAGTTATGTCTTTGTTTCCGTGGAGCACCGCGCACGCGACGGTTCCGGCGTGCCGTTCGAGGCGCCCACGAGTTACGAAAACAATTTCGAATGCATCCCGGCGGACTTGAATTTCCGGCCGGCGCGCGTTTCCCATCGCCCGGCCATCGCCGGGCCGCAGACCGCGCTGGTGACCGACGGGCCCGATGAGTACGGCCGCGCGAAAGTCAAATTTCCCTGGGAGCAGCAAGGCCAGTCCCGCTGGACGCGCGTGGCGCAGAATTGGGCGTTCAATCAGATGGGTACCCAATTCCTGCCCCGCATCAACAGCGAGGTGGTGGTTGAATTTCTGGACGGCGATCCCGATCAGCCGTTGATCGTCGGTATGGTGTACAACGGGAAGAACAAATTGCCCTTTGCTGTTCCCGCTAACAAAACCCAGAGCGGAATCCGCGGTTCGAATTGGGACGCGGCCGGGACGGCCAACAAAAGCAATGAGCTGCGTTTCGAAGACAAATCCGGATCCGAGGAAATCTTCGTGCACGCGCAAAAGGACTTCAAGCGCGTCGTGGTGAACGATGATTCGCTCACCGTGGAGCAAGGCAATCGAACGCTCGAAACCAAGACGGGAAACGTCACCGAGACTTTGAGCAAGGGCAATCACAGCCTGAAAGTGGATGCGGGCACGAGCAAGGTCGAGGCGATGCAGTCCATCACGCTGAAAGTGGGATCAAACAGCGTGGTCATCGATCAGCAGGGCATCACGATCAAAGGGATCATGATCAAGATCGAAGGCTCCGCGATGGCCAATATGAAAAGTCCCATGACCGAAGTGGACGGCGATGGCATGCTGACCCTCAAGGGCGGCATTACCATGATCAACTGAGCGAGGACGGTGGAAATCGGAGCCCTCACCAAGGTCACGGCGCGTCAGGCGGACGAGGTGTTGCAACTCGCGCTGGCCGCGGGGCAGAGCGTGCTCCAGGTTCCAGGGATGGCGCCGCCCGTCTATCTGCAGCATCTGATCTCGAAACCTGCCTTCAACGAGGCGGTGCAATTCCTTGCCTTTGCCTTGCCCAAACGCGAAGCGGTGTGGTGGGCGTGCCTGTGCGCGCGCGCCGATTTGCACGAGTCCGCGCCCGCCCCGGTCGTTGCCGCCCTGACCGCGGCCGAAGCCTGGGTCTATCGCCCCACCGAAGAGAATCGCCATGCCGCCATGGAGCGCGCCAAGGAAGCGAAATTCGAAACGCCCGCGGCCTGGGCGGCGGTGGCTGCGTTTTGGAGCGGCCCCAGTATGGCGCCTCCCGACTTGCCGGCCGTGCCCCCTGCGCCCCATCTGACGGGGGTCGCGGTCTTTGGCGCGGTGACGCTTGCGGCCGTGCAGACCGAAGCGGCATTGGCGGACGAAAAGCGTCAGCGCTATATTAAAATCGCGGTCGATATCGCTAATGGTGGCAGCGGCCGCGTTGATGTGAAGGGCCGTTAGGGTTTTCCTCATGGGTATGCCTGCCGCAAGGCTGACAGACATGCATGTTTGCCCGATGGTGACGGGGATCATTCCCCATGTCGGCGGCCCGGTCATCATGGGCTCGCCGACGGTAATAACCGGAAAGATGCCCCAGGCCAGGGTCAGCGATCCGCTGACCTGCGTCGGTCCTCCCGATACGATCGTCAAGGGCAGCGCCACCGTATTGGTGAATTCCTTGCCCGCTGCCCGCATCGGCGATACGACGGCCCATGGCGGAACTATTATCCTGGGCTTCCCGACCGTGCTGATCGGCGGTTGAGCATTTCCTCGCGATGAATCTCATTCTCACCATCGTGCAAGGCCCGCCGGGCGGCGCGGCAGCAACGCGCAGCTTCGACGATGCGGCCCTCGGCAAGCGTGGTATCACGCTCGGGCGCCGGCCGGATAATGATTGGGCGCTGCCCAACGACACCGGGGTCTCGCGCGAACATTGCCGGATCGTCCATGACGAGGATGGGTTCGCCCTCATCGACAACAGCAGCTTTGGCTCGATCGTGAACGACCGCCGCCTGGGACGCGGAGAGCACGCGCAGCTTCGGGAGGGCGACCGCATCACGCTGGGCGAATATGTTTTCGTCGTGTCGCTCGAAGGGGAGGAGCCCCCTTTTTCCGGGCAGACGCGAATGGTCGAATCGCCGCAACCGGCCTTTCCCGAACTGGACCTGGAGAACGATCCGCTGGGGCCCTTCGATCCTGCCGCAGCATCCCCGTTCAGCGATCCTTTTCAGCAGAAGACGCTTCCGGAGGATGTCACCTATCCTGACGATCTCCCCGCCGGCAAGGAGGCCTTCGCGCTTCCGAAGCGCATCCTGCTTCCGGATGACGCCGATATTCTTGGCGATCTTCGGCCCGCCGTCGAAGCGGCCCGGCCCGCCGCGCCGCAAGCCGATGGGTTGTCTGAGTTCTTGAAGGGGGCGGGCCTCAACCGTGTCGAAACCGGCGATTCCAACGCCAAGCTGCGAATCGCCGGTGAGGCTTTCCGCGCCGCCATAGAAGGCATCTGTGCCATTCTGACCGCCCGCGCGCAGTTCAAGACCGAGTTGCGGGTCGATAAAACACAGTTCGGTGCCGCCCGGAACAATCCGCTCAAATCGAAATCCTCCACGGACGATATCGTCGCGACCATGATTGCCGGCCGCAAAGGTTTCATGCCCGCACCCGATGCGATGCACGAAGCGCTGGAAGACATCCAGGCCCACGAGATGGCGCTGATCGCCGCAATCCAGGTTGCCTTGAGTCAATTGCTGGAGCAGATCGACCCGGAACGTCTCGAGCAGCGGCTCGAGAAGCGTTCGATTTTTGACGGTTTGCCGGGATTGAAAAAGGCTCGGTTGTGGGAAGTCTACGAGACCACCTACGCGGAAATCGCCGGCGAGCTGGCCGAGGATTTTCACGGCACGTTCGGCAAGGCCTTCGCGGAGGCCTATGCCAAATACTTTCGTGGAAAGTAGCCGCGTCCGGTAGTATGAAAGCGGGGGGCGATTTTTCCGCTTCCGGGACATTTTTGCGGCAGATCGGCAGAGGAATGGGGGCTGACAACAAAGTCATCTGGTCCGAAGGAATGTTCCTGCGGCCCCAGCATTTTCAGCAACATGACCGGTATATCGAGCGCCTGGTTCGCGAGCGGGCCGCCGGCGTTACTCCCTATGCTTATGGCGTTGCGGAGCTGAAAGTAAGCCGCGAGTTTTTGATCGGCGGGAAGTTCGGGCTCGCGCAATGCCGGGGCATATTACCGGACGGGACGCCATGCGATCTCATGGCCGACGGCAACCATCCCGAACCGCTCGAAATCGGCCCGAACATCCGCAACGAAATTATCTATCTCACTCTGCCGGAGCGCCAGCCGGGCCGGGTAGAAGTGGCGAGCAGCGGCCATGAGACTCCTGCGGCCCGGTTTACCGCGTCATCCTTTCGCGTTTTCGATGCGGTCGCGGGAAACGACACCAGCGCCGACCTGGAGGTCGGAAAGCTCCAGCTCCGCTACGCACTCGAATCGAGCGAGCGGGCGGGCTTTGTCTGTCTCGGCGTCGCCCGGATCATGGAAGTGCGCGCCGACAGGGCCGTCATCCTGGATGAGCGCTACATTCCTCCGGCGCTGGCCTGCGCGGCGATTCCGGCGCTCGCGGGAATCACCATCGAGCTTCAGGGGTTGCTGCATCAGCGCGCCGAAGAATTGGCGGGGCGTGCAACACAGGCGTCGGGCGGCACGGCGGAGATCGCCAATTTCCTCCTGCTGCAGATGATCAATCGCTATGAGCCGCTGATCCATCATTATTCCGGGCTATCCGAGCTTCACCCGGTGAGTCTTTACGCAACGCTGCTCGAAATGGCGGGCGAGTTTTCCACCTTCGTGACGCGCACCCGCCGCCCCATCGCCTTTCCCGGTTACCGCCATGACGATCTGCAGAACAGTTTTGGCCCCGTCATGGCCGAACTCCGTCAGGCACTGAGCGCGGTCATCGATCAAAGCGCGGTTCCGATTCCGCTGCAGGAACGTGCCCATGGGGTGCGGGTCGCCGTTCTGAACGACAAATCGCTGCTCAACGACGCCAGCTTCGTGCTGGCGGTGAAGGCCGATGTGCAGGATGAACACATCCGCCGCAATTTCTCCGGTCTCACCACCATCGGGCCTGTCGAGCAGATCGTGAAGCTCGTGAACAGCGCGCTTCGGGGAATACCGATCCGGCCGCTTCCGGTAAGTCCGCGCCAAATTCCCTTCCATGCCGGAACGGTTTATTTTGAGCTGGACCGAAAGGATCCGCTGTGGCGAGAGTTGAAAACTTCGGCCGCATTCGCGTTCCATATCGGCGGTGATTTCCCAGGTCTTGCCATGGAATTCTGGGCGATACGGAGATGAGCCTATGGCCGAACCCGACGATCCCTTCCGTATCGATCCTGAAAGAACCGTCATGCGTCCCATGCCGGGACGCCCGGCCGTGGCGCGGCCCACGCCGCGGGCTGCGCCGGCGCCGGCGGCAGTCGTTGCCGCCGCGGCCGAAGACATCTCGTTTTCGGAATTGTTCCTCCCGGGCTTGAGCCAGATCCTTGCGGCTGCCGGCCCCCTGTTTGCCATCGCCGTTCGCATCCGCGGCTCGGCGGCCGAGCCCGATATGGCGGCGCTGCGCGATCGCATCCTTCAGGAATTCAAACTTTTCCAGGACAGGCTTCGCGCGGCAAACGTCCCGGCGAAGACGGCTCAGTTGGCTCATCGGGCGCTGTGCGCGCTGATCGACGATCTGGTGCTCAATACGCCATGGGGCGCGCACAGCAATTGGCGGGCGGCCACGCTGTTCAGCGTCTTTCACGGTCAGGTCACGGGCGGGGATTGGTTCTTCGATGCCTTGCGGCAGCTCGCTACCGAGCCGCGAGCGAATCTGGATGTTCTCGAACTGATGTATCTCTGCCTCTCGCTCGGCTTCGAAGGACGGCTCCGGGTGCAATCGACGGGCCCGTCTGAACTCGCGCGCCTGCGCGAAAACCTCTACACGACCATCCGCGAACAGCGTGGCAAATTCGAACGGGAATTGTCGCCGCATTGGCAGGGTGTCAAGGCGGCTCACACCTCGCTTCCGAGCCGGATTCCGATTTGGGTTTTCGCAGCCGCCGCGGCGGCCGTTCTGATGGTCATCTTCATCGGGCTCAGCGTTCTTCTTGGTGTCGCATCCAATCCGGTCTTCGCCGAGCTTGCGCAATTGCCGCCCGCCAATCCGCCATCCATTGCCGGCGGCACCAGCCTGCCCAAATTCGCCAGCCATGCCGACCGGCTGCGCCAGTTCCTCGCTCCGGAAATCAGCGCTCATCTGGTGGCGGTCGGCGAAACCGACCGCACGATCACAATCTCGCTTCAGGGAAGCGGAATATTCGGCGCCGGCAGCGCCAATGTGGAAGATCGCTATGTCGATGTTCTCCTGCGCGTCGGCGCGGCGATACAAGACGAGCCGGGCACCGTGACCGTGCTCGGGCACACCGACAGCACACCGATTCGCACCATCCGTTTTCCGTCCAATTACGAGCTGTCGCTGGCGCGGGCCGAAGCTTCCCGCGACGTGATGCGGAGCAGATTGACGGACCCGCAGCGCCTCCAGGCCGAGGGCATGGGCGACACCGCGCCGCTCGTTTCGAACGACACGCCCCAGGGCCGCGAGCAAAACCGGCGCATCGAGATCGTTCTCGCCAAGCCGGTCGCGGCGTGAACGATGGCGCAAGAAAAGGATGAGGGCTCGGTGTTCAACCGCATGGCGCATTTCCTGATTCAGCGCTGGGTCATGTCCGGCATCGGCGCTTTGGCGCTGGCACTGCTGCTGTGGTTTCTGGGTCCGCTCTTGGCATTCATGTCGGGTGTCTTCGTGCGCCTCGTCTTTGTGGCCATCATTGCGGTGGTCTGGCTGGTTGCGAATCTCGTCCTCGACCTGCGGGCTGCGCGCCGCAACAGCGCGATGATCGCCAAGGCGACGGATGTTTCGCAAGACAAGACCGCGATCTCGGACAAAGCCTCCAAGGAGGAAACCGACACGCTGCGCGAGCGTCTCGAGGAAGCGCTTGCCGAGCTGAAGAAGTCCCAAAGCGGAGGCCGCGGCGCCCAATATCTGTATCAGTTTCCCTGGTACATCCTGATCGGCCCGCCGGGATCGGGAAAAACCACCGCGCTCACCAATTCGGGTTTGAAGTTTCCGCTGTCGAAGAAATTCGGCAAGGACCCGCTGCGCGGCGTCGGCGGCACACGCAATTGCGATTGGTGGCTTTCCGACGAAGCCATCCTGCTCGATACGGCAGGCCGCTACACGACCCAGGACAGCAATGAATCGGCCGACCAGAAAGCCTGGCTGTCGTTCCTGCGTCTGCTGAAGGAATTTCGCCCGCGTCAGCCGATCAATGGTGCTCTCGTCGCCATAGGCCTGCCGGATTTGCTGCAAATGCCGGCGTCGGAACGCGGCAGCCACGCGCGCGCGATCAAGAGCCGGCTCGCCGAGCTGAAACGCGAATTCGGGCTGAAATTGCCGGTGTATGTGGTGTTCACCAAAGCCGACCGCATCGCCGGCTTCACCGAATTCTTCGACGATCTGGACCGCGAATCGCGCGAGAAGGTCTGGGGCATGACGTTCGAGCTCGAACGCGACGCCCAACCCGCGAATTCGCCGGCCGAAGAATTCCATCCCCAATTCGAACAATTGGTCGAGCGCCTGAACCAGCGTCTTCTGGAGCGAGTTCACGAAGAGCGCGACCCCGACCGCCGTGGCCGCATTTATGGATTTCCGCTGCAGTTCGGCACGCTGAAGCCAATGCTGCACGATTTCCTGGAGGAGATATTCGAAGCCACGCGCTTTGAGGACCGTCAGCTTTTGCGCGGTATATATTTTACCAGCGCGACCCAGGAAGGCACACCGATCGATCGGCTGATGGGGGCGATGTCGCGGGCCTTCGGCTTGGCGGACAAAGCGGCCCCGATGCTTGGCGGCGCCGGGAGAAGCTATTTCCTCACGCGCCTGCTGAAGGATGTCATCTTTGAAGAAGCCAGCCTTGCCGGCGCGGACCCGCGCGCGGAGCGCCGCGAGCGCCTGATACGCCGCGCGGCGCTGGCCGCCGTCGCCGTGGTGGCGTTTTTCCTGATCGGCGCGTGGACGGTGAGCTATCTCGGCAATTCGGCGCTGATCGCCGACGAAGAGAGCGCCAAAAACGCGTATGCCGTCGCGGCGGCTCCTCTGGTGCAACCGACCGTCGGCGATGAGAACATCGCCGCGATTATGCCTGTGCTCGACCGCTTACGCGGCTTGCCGGCCGGCTATGACACGGCCAAATCCAGCGCACCCTTGCTGCGCCGGTTCGGCCTCAACACCGCCCCGAAACTGGAGAGTCAGGCGGTGCGCGGCTATCGCCGGGCGCTGAACGGCATGTTGCTGCCGCGCCTGCTCGTCGGTATCGAGACGCAGTTGAAGACCAACATCGACAAACCCGACTACGTGAATGTGTTTCTGCCACTCTACCTCGAACTCGGCGGGCAAGGGCCGCTCGACAAGACACTCGTCCAATCCGCGGTCTCCACGCTATGGGGGCCGCGCGCCTATCCGAATCTTCCGCCGGCGGAAAGCACCAAGCGGCTTCAGGCGCATGTCGATGCGCTGGTCGAAGAGCCGGTCACGCCGATTGCGCTCGACGCCGAATTGCTGATGCGCGCGCGCGGCGTTGTCGCGAACATTGCGTTCTCCGCGCGCGCCTATAGCGCGATCAAGGAAGGCGCCGCGGCGAAAGCGCTGCCCGAATGGCGCATCGCCGATCATATCGGCGCTGCCACCAATCAGATTCTGACACGCACGTCCGGCAAACCACTGGTGCAGGGCGTGCCGGGATTTTTCACCTATGACGGGTTCAACAAGGTTTTGCTTCCGCAAATTCCCGCGGCGATCAAACAGGTCACCGACGAGAGTTGGATCCTGGGCGCGCAAGCAGGCCAGCCCGCGAACCAGGATATGAACGCCCTGCGGGAACAGATTGTCACCGCCTATGCGGCCGATTTCATTTCCGTCTGGGATCAGGTTCTTGGCGACGTCACGATCATTCCGTTCCGCAATGCCCAGGATGCCGCCGACGTCCTGGGCCGGTTGTCGCAACCGAGTTCGCCGCTGAAGCTTTTCCTGGTTGCCGCAGCGCAGGAAACCACCATGAATCGCCCTCCGGGCGCCGCCAATCCCGTGGCGGCGGCAGCAGCGGGCGCACAGGCCGCGCTCAATGCGGCGGTGGGACCCGCGGCCGGGGTCCTGGGCAGTCTCGCGCCGTCGGCCGATACCGCGCCGAAAGTGGCCGCCAATGCCATAGATGGCCATTTCCAGCCGCTGCACGATTTCGTCGCGGGCGCCGCCGCCGGACAATCGCAGCTAGACGATACGATGAAGCAGTTGGCGCAAGCTTCGGCCGAAATCGGCGGCGGCGCGTCCGGCGCTGCCACAGCACCGGGAGGCGACGCCATGGCGCGGCTCGGTCAGCAGGCATCCCGATTGCCCGCGCCTTTAGGGGGCATTCTTGCCAAAGCGACGGGGACCTCGACCGATATCGCGGCGGGCGCCAATCGCAAATCCATTCAGGACATCTACGCCTCGACCGTGTTGCCGTTCTGCCGGCAGGCGATCGACGGGCGCTATCCTTTCGCGCGCGCCAGCACGGTTGACGTGGGCCTGAGCGATTTCCAGCAGCTTCTGCGGCCGGGCGGTCTTTTGGACATGTTCTTCCAGACCAATCTCAAGACCCATGTCGATACGTCCAGCACGCCGTGGAAGAACCAGAAAGCCAATGGCGGCGATCTCGGATTGTTGCGCGCAACGCTGGCGCAGTTCGAACTGGCGCAGAAAATCCGGGAGGATTTTTTTGGCGCAAACGGCGCCGCGATTGCGGTGGAATTTACGCTCTCCCCGATCGAGACCGGCAGCGACGTGACGCAAGGGGTCCTGGATGTCGAAGGGCAGACTCTGACCTTCATGCGCGGTCAGACGCCCTCGCAGAAAATGCAATGGCCGGCGCCGAACAGCACGGACCGCGCGCGCCTTACCTTGACGCGCGCCAGCGGTCAGCCGGCGCTCGTGGAGACGATGGGGCCATGGGCGTTCTTCCGGCTGCTCGACCGCGCAAAAATGGATGCGAGTTTACCCGATCAGATGACGATAGGATTCGACGTCAACGGCGCGACCGCGAGCTTCCGGCTGCGCGCATCGAGCGTGCGTAATCCCTTTCACGCGCGCAACCTCGCGCAATTTCAGTGTGCTGCCCAGCTGTGACGATGCGCGCGGGATGTTTCGGAAAAATTCCGCAGCGCGGCGATTTCGTGAGCAGCAATCTGCCGCGCCAATTCATCGACGCGTGGGACGAGTTTCTGCGGGAGTTCCTGTTCGCGAGCCGGGCGGCGATCGGGGATTTGTGGCTGGAGTCCTATCTTCATGGCCCGATCTGGCGTTTCATCTTCGAACCGGCGCACCTGGTTCCGTCCGCCGCTGCCGGCATCCTGATGCCGAGCGTGGATCGCGTGGGCCGCTATTTTCCCTTTACCGTCGCTGTGATGACCCCATCCGTTCCGCAAGGGGGGACGGATGATCCATGGTTTAAGCGCGCGGAGGAATTCGCGCTTGAGACGCTGGATGATGCATTCGATCCGCAAACTCTGTCGCAACGTTTGGAGGCTCTGGGAGGGCCGGAAGGGTTCACCGGCACGCAGCATCAAGGCGGCGCCCAGTGGTCGACGCTGGGTTCCCAAACGCTTGGACCGCTTTCCTTTCGTGCGGCGGCTTTGCCCCGGTCTGCCCAATGCACCGTTCTCTTGGATGGCGACTGGCAGCGCTGGGATTGGCGCGTCGAACGCATTTCCATCGACGCCGCACATGCGGCGGTGGCATCGTCATGACCGCGCTTTTCTTTGAAGCGGCGGGAACAACGGATGTAGGCCTCAAGCGGGGGGCGAATGAGGACTCTCTGCTGCTGCGCGATTCGGCGTGCCTGTGGGTTGTTGCCGATGGTATGGGCGGACACCACGCCGGCGACTGGGCATCGCAGAAAATTCGCGACGGTCTTCAAAATCTGACTTTAACGGGAGATTTTGACCGGGACATTGCTCTTATCGGCAATGCCGTCCATGCGATCAACACCGTGATTTTCGAAGATTCCGAAAAGCTCGGGGCCATGATGGGCAGCACGGTCGCCGTTCTGCATTGCCGCGGTCCGCGTTTCGCCGTTTTTTGGGCCGGAGACAGCCGCGTCTATCTCCACCGCGGCGGTGAGCTGTATCGCATCACCACGGACCACTCCGAGGTTCAGGAGATGATCGCGGCAGGCCTCATCGGTGAAGATGAGGCGATGAACCATCCACGGCGGAACATCGTGACGCGGGCTGTCGGTGTATCGCCCGAACTCACGCTGGATGGCATCGCGGATCGGATCGAAGCCGGAGACGTCTTTCTCCTGTGCAGCGATGGTCTGACCGGCGTCGTCACGGACGTGGAGATCGGCGAATGCCTGGAAGCCAATCCGTTCCCCGAAAGCGTGGAAGCGCTTCTGAAACTCACCTTCGATCGCGGCGCACCGGACAATGTCACGGTCGCAGTGGTTCTTTGCAAGCTGGCGTGAAATTTTCGGGCGGCTGCCTTCTGGAAGCCCCTCTATAGGCCTCACGGAGTTTACACGCGGAACCGTCACGACGTCATGATGGGAGCGGCGGCATGACGGTCTGCCGCCATCATACGCTGGGAATAAGGCCCTTCCACGCCGACAGACGATCCACTTTGTTGCGCAGATCCGCAGTTAGCTTGACTGGCGACCATACCCCGTTCTCCAATTGGGCGATGACGGAACGCGTCGGATAGGGAATGCCAAAGAAGCTGGCAATCTCTCCTTCGGCGACCCAAAGAGCCTCATCCACTTGCTGCGCTGGCTTGGATGGAAGCGACGCGCTACGATTTCTGCGCGAGCAGCGAGCGGCAAGGTAGAAGCCACAGGAAATCACGAGACAGATACTGAACGCGCATGCCTGCATCTTGTAACACTTCGGCATATCGAGACGCGTGCATGAGATCGAAAATGCCCATGCGACCGCCGGGCTTCAGCACGCGAACGAGTTCGCGAAGCGCCTCATCTCGCACCTGTCGCGAAGGAATATTGTGAATCACGATCATTGAGATGACGGCGTCGAACGACGCGTCGGGAAACGGTAGTCTGGTGATGTCGCCGGTTTTCACCTCGACCAGGTTGGCGACGCCTTCCGCTGCCGCGTTGGCCAGCGTCGCTTCCGGATGGTTATTTGACTGGTCCTTGGCGGTCCATAGATCGATACCGACCGCCTTGCCGGTGGTGAGTTTTTTTGCGCAACCGATGAGCGCCAATCCACGGCCGCATCCGGCGTCGAGCACGTGCTCATGTCCGGAAAGCGCAAACGCCGCGATCAAGCGCTCGCATACCCGCTTCTTGCTCACAAGGCTCGATCGCAACATGACCGCCGCGTAGAACAGAAGAAGAGCCGCGACAAAAGCAGCACCGATGCTCAATGATATGGGAATAGGGTTCTGCAGGGGCAATGCGAAGCCGATCGATGCCATGACCGCCAGGACGCATCCGAAAACAATATGAGCGCGGACCACTCCAGGAGCGTCGACGCCATATGCTGCGCGTTGTTTCATGGTGTTCGAAGCCTCAACTTGTCAACATGCGGCTCGTGGTTCCGTAACGCGCTGGCTCACGCCGCAGTTCGCCTTCTTGCCGATGCTTCCGCTTCATGCAGGTACGTCGTGAAACCATCCTTCGCTGGTGGAACGGAATTGAGCAGCATGACTGCGCTGACCTGTCCGCGATGACCTATGCCGTGGGTGACCACATGCATGAGCATCTCCTCGCGGGACATACGGCCCCGCGCGCCGTCCGTGAACGTGAAGTCGATCCGTTCCGCCAATTGGTCGCGATCGAGCGCCGACACATAATCGATATACTCCCGATCGCTTTTTCCGATGTCCGCGGACAAATCTTCCAGCGTCGGCATCTCGCTTGCATTGGCCGATGTGTACGCGTGGGCCCTTCGCCGCATGTGCGCGGCAAAGATCCGGTCGACGATATAGCTGTGGCTCAAGGCCTTGATGGCCAATCCGGTTACCGAGGATTCGCCGCCCAGTCTGGCCAACGTGGTCAACAACTCGTCGTTCGCCCAGGATTTATATCGGAACAAGCTCTGCAATGTGTCGTGCATGTCGAGGTCTCCTTGGGATTTGCGCGTTGCGCGTGTTGCGCAAGGCGCGGCCTTGCATTTCCACGCCGGACAGAATATGAGCGATTATTCGCTTTTGATACTCGCATTGGCGGCGTGGAAAAATGGCGCGCAGACCGCTCACAAAACCCAGGAAAGCCGCTTCTCAGGAGCGATCGCGCGCGACGGTCGATGCGCTGGTTGAAGCGACCGCTCGCATTCTCGTCAAGGAAGGTTTCGACAAGGCAAGCACCAATCGCATCGCGGAAGTGGCGGGGGTGAGCGTCGGCTCCCTCTATCAATATTTCCCCGGCAAGGAGGCGCTCGTTGTCTCTGTCATCGAGCGTCACCAGCAGGAGACCATGCAAACGGTCCGGGGCGAGTTGGCGGAGGTTTTGGCCCAGCCAGTGGAAAAAGCGGTGCGCACGCTCATTGCTGTCGCGGTGAAAGCGCACCGCGTCGATCCCAAGCTGCATCGTGTGATCGCGGAGCAGATTCCTCGCGTAGGCAAGCTCGAGAAGGTGGGGACCTTCAGTCACGAGAACTACATGCTGTTCAGAACGTATCTCGAGGGCCACCGGGACGAACTTCGTGTCACTGACCTGGAGCTCGCATCGTTTGTATGCGTGACCTCGATCGAGGCTTTGACGCATAACGCGGTGCTGCACTA
>DASYEG010000136.1:0-5029 GCA_036499145.1 Micropepsaceae bacterium
CCTGCTTCAGATGCGTGTTCACCTCGACGCAGGTCTCATGCACCGTCTTGAGCGGGGCCCCCGAAAGCTCGAATTGCCCGCCCGGCTCCAGGCTCAACGCGGCCCCGTTTTGCGACAGGCCGATGATGTTCTCGCCTTCCAGGATGGGCTTCCAGCCAAAGCGCTCCATGCCTTCCAAAAGCGCGCGGATGCTCGATGGTCCGTCGTAGGGCAGAGGCTTGCGATCGTTCAGGCCGTAGACGAATTTCTCGTGCTCCGTGCCGATCCGCCATTGCTCGCGCGGCTTCGAACCCGCGGCGATATGGGCCACGAGATCGGCACGCGAAGAGATCGGCCCGCCGGCGGATTGCGGGATGGACATGCGGGTTTCCTCTGTCCGCGATCTAAACTTCGCGGTTTGCGGTGGGTCGACGCGAACCTAGTGTCGCGCCCGGCGAGTTACAAGCCGGGACGGGATTGCCCCCAATCGCCGCGGATTGCCTGCCAAACCGCCAGCGCCGCCAGCGCGGCCGTGTCTGCGCGCATGATCCTGGGACCGAGCGATACGGCAAGGACGAAGGGGTGGTTACGAATGGCGGCGCGCTCTTGGGCGTCAAATCCCCCTTCCGGCCCGATCAGGATACCCCAGGACATGTTTCCGGCAGCAGCCTGTTGCAATGCCTCGGCCACCGGCGCCGCATCGCCGCCCTCATCGCAGAAGAGAAGCCGCCTTTCGGCCGGCCAGGACCGCAGCAGGACATCGAGGCCCACGGGCTCGCGAATCTCCGGCACGCTGAGTCGCTGGGACTGTTCCGCAGCCTCGACGGCGTTGGCGCGCAGGCGGTCCAGATTGACCCGGCGCGTGATCGTGCGATGCGTGAATACCGGCTGGAGAACCCGCACCCCGAGTTCGGTGGCCTTCTGCGCCACATAGTCGGCAGGAGTTTTCTTGATCGGCGCGAACGCGAACCAAAGATCGGGCACCGCAGCTTGCGCCTGGCTCTGCGTTTCGCAGATCAGCACGCAGGAACGCCGCGAAACTTGCGCGATGCGGGCCTGCCATTCGCCATCGCTGCCGTTGAACAGTAGCACGCGCTGACCCTCGCGGGCGCGCATCACATGCAGAAGATAATGCGCCTGCCCCTCGTCCGGCGCGATTCTAGCGCCCGCATGAAGCGGGCTCTCGACGAAAAGCCGCAATTTGCCGCCCGAATAGGTCAGATCGGCATAGGGCAGATCGTCGCTCGCGGAGTCCTGGGCTTTGTCCTGCCCCATAGGCGCGCTACCCTGTTGTCTTCCCAACGATGCAGCACGCATGAGCGCCGATCCGCAAGCCCCCGAGAATCCGTTGCGCGCCTCACGGCCCGGTGATGCGCTGGCTACGAGTTGGGTGGACGCGGCGCCGAACGCGCTCCAGCCTTATTTCCGGCTGATGCGGCTCGACCGCCCGATAGGGGCCTGGCTGCTCTATTGGCCCTGCGTGTTCGGACTTGCGCTGGGCGCGGCCGCTGCCGGCAGGGCCTATCCCGATCCGCTTCATGTCGTGTTGACGGGAATTGGGGCCGTCGTGATGCGCGGCGCGGGCTGCACCTATAACGACATCGTCGACCGCGATTACGATGCGCGCGTCGCACGCACGCGCGGGCGGCCCATCCCATCGGGCGCTGTGAGCGTGCGCCAGGCCTGGGCGTTCGCGCTGGCGCTTTCTTTCGTCGGGTTGCTGATCCTGCTGACGTTCAATCGTTTCGCGATCCTGCTGGGCGTGGGCTCGCTGTTCCTTGTCGCGTGTTATCCCTTCATGAAGCGCATCACCTGGTGGCCCCAGGCCTGGCTCGGGCTCACCTTCAATTGGGGCGTGCTTTTCGGGTTTGCCGCGGCAACCGGAACGCTTAGCTACGCGGCGTTCCTGTTCTATGCGGGCTGCTTCTGCTGGACGCTCGGCTACGACACCATCTATGCGCATCAGGATAAGGAAGACGACATCCTGATCGGCGTGAAGTCATCGGCCTTGCGGCGGGGCACGCGCACGCTCACTTGGATAGCTGGATTTTATGGGGCAGCCCTCGCCCTGATGATCGCCGGGGGGGGGGCAGCGGGATTAGGTATCGTCTTCGTCATTGCCATGCTGGTTCCTGCTGCGCACCTGCTCTGGCAGTTGGGCCGCCTCGATATCGACAGCCCGCTCGTTTGCCTCAGACTGTTCAAGGCCAACCGCGACACTGGTGCTGCCATAGCGGTGGCTCTTGTCATCGGCATGCTGGTCCGCGCGTGACGGTCTTCTCCGACACGCCCACTTCCGACAGTGAAAGTCGCATCGCCTTCGTGCGCGCCAATACCATCCTGACGGCGCCGCCCATCGTGCCGGAGATAAAACTTCATCTCGCGAGCGAGGTGATGAATCTCTGGACCGAGACCGAAGCGCGTTCCGCCGCGCTTGCATCGGGCGTTGCCCATCTGCCGCCGCCCTATTGGGCGTTTGCCTGGCCGGGCGGCCAGGCCGTCGCGCGTTATGTCCTGGATCATCCCGAAACCGTGGCCGGAAAAACCGTGCTCGATTTTGGAGCCGGTTCCGGGATCGTCGCGATTGCCGCCGCAAAAGCGGGCGGCAGTCCGGTCATTGCCGCGGAGATCGATCCGCTCGCGCTTGGCGCGATGGAACTCAATGCCGCGGCCAATGGTGTTTTCATCGAGCCGGTCGAAAACGACATCATCGGCACCAATGGCCGTTGGACGACGATCCTCGCCGGCGACATGTGCTATGAGCGCCCTCTTGCCGAGCGCCTGCTCGACTGGCTGCGCACCCTCACTGCCGGCGGCGCGCGCGTGCTGATCGGCGATCCGGGACGCAATTATTTTCCGGGGCACGGTATCGAACGGCTCGCCACCTATCCGGTGCCGACCACGCGCGATCTCGAGAATCGCGAGCTGCGGGAGACGTCGGTGTATCGGTTGCTGCCCTAGACATTTCCCGACAATCTGCCGTTAGACAATTGACCGCGCCCCTCATCCAAAGGCAGCGCAAAGGCGAGTGAACGATGGCCGAGGAGATTGCCGCAACATCGCTGCTTCAGCACGCGATCGACCCAACCCGCGATCATATCCGCGGCAACAAACGGCCGGACAGCGTCAGCATTGTGCTCTATGGCGATTATCTCTGCCCCTATTGCCGCCGTCTGCGCTTTGTGATCGCGCGGCTGCGCCAGGCGTTGGGAGACCGTCTCATCTATGTCTTTCGCCATTTTCCCAATGAGCGCGCCCATCCCGGCGCGGAAGCGATCGCTCGCGCGAGCGAAGCGGTCGAGAGACAGGGGCGGTTCTGGGAACTGCATGATTGGCTCTATGCCCAGGAGCCCGGCGACATCCCGGGCGGCGTCACCGATTTCATTCGCTCCCTCGGAATCGACATGGAGCGCTATGAGCGCGATCTCGCGGACAGCGCCATCCAGAAGCGCGTCGACGAGGACCTTGCCGACGGCAAGCGCAACGGTGTGACCGCGACGCCGACCGTCTTCATCGATGGTTATCGGTATGACGGCGCCTGGGATTTCTATTCCATGCTGGAGACGCTGGAGCGCCCCGTCGCGGCCAGGGTCCAGCGCTCGGCACGCGCTTTCGCCAGTCTGCCCGCATCCGGCGGCCTTGTTCTTCTGCTCGCGGCGGCCGCGGCCATTCTGTGCGCGAACACCGCACTCGCGCCCTATTACCGGCTGTTCATCGATTCGACCGTGGGCATCGGAACGCCGGGTAGCATGCTGACGTTGACGGTCGGGGCCTGGTTCTCCGAAGGGCTGCTCTCGATCTTCTTCCTGCTTGTGGGTCTTGAGATCCGGCGCGAGATGACCGCGGGTGCGCTCAGCGACACGCGTGCAGCGATTCTGCCGGTGCTCGCCGCCGTCGGCGGCGTGCTTGCACCCACCGCGATCTATCTTGCGCTCAATCCCGCATCGACGGCGCGCGGCTGGTCCGTGCCGACGGCAACCGATATCGCGTTCACACTCGGCATCCTGGCTCTGCTGGGCAATCGCATCACGCCGGGTCTGCGCGTGTTCGTTGCCGCTCTCGCGGTCGTGGACGACATCCTCTCGGTGCTGACGCTGGCGATCTTCTATCCCCGGGCCTTCGAGATTTCATGGCTTTTCACCAGCGCGTTGACGATCATTCTTCTCTACGCGCTCAACCGGTGGCGCGTTTATGCGGCCTCGCCTTATGTGCTGGTGGCGGTGCTGCTGGGGATCTCGCTGCACGGCGCAGGCGTTCACGCCGCTCTCGCCGGCGTTATCCTGGCGGGTTTTCTGCCGACCCGGCCCGCACCCGAGACCGGGCCTTTGCTCGCCCAGGCGGCAACGGCGCTGGCAGCGCTCGAACATGCGGAAAACGAGGCCAAGGAATCGGGCGAGAACCGGCGCATCGAACAGGAACCGATCTGGGATTGGGCAAGCCGCAATCTTTCCGCCGCCAGCGACCGCTTGTTGTCGCCCGCCGACCGCATCGAGCGCGCGGTGTCTCCCTGGAGCGCTTATGTGATCCTGCCGCTCTTTGCCTTCTCGGCGACCGGCGTCGGTCTGAACGTCGATCTTGCCGCACCCGGTGCGCTGCCGATTCTGCTGGGCGTGATCCTCGGGCTGGTGATCGGAAAGCCGCTCGGCATTTCGCTGGCGTCTCTGCTCGCCATCAAAACGAGGATTGCCCGCGCGCCGGAGGATGTGACCCTCCGCAATTTCATCGGCGCGGCGTGCCTCTGCGGTGTCGGCGATACGGTTGCGCTTCTGATGGCCGATCAGGCCTTTCCGCAAGGGCCGGATGCGGCTGTTGCCAAGATCGGTGTTCTGATCGGGTCCGTGCTGGCGGCAGGACTCGGAGCCGCGATCCTCGCGCCGTCGCCGCCGATCCATGCGGAGTCGCCTCTCCCGCAAGGCTGAGGTTGGCGGTTGCGCCGCAACATGCAACAGTGCGTTCCGTGGATCGGGGGCGGAGATTTCATGTCGGTTGAAGGCGAAATCGTCAGAGAAGACGCGCATGAGCTGCATCGTACCCTGGGCCCGTGGCAACT
>DASYEG010000137.1:0-27715 GCA_036499145.1 Micropepsaceae bacterium
GCGCGCCAGCTTTCGCCTCTTGCCGATCACCCAGCCGAGACCCGCGGCAATCGGTGAGGTGCCCTCGTCGATATCGTGGCCGTAAAGGCAAAGCCCGGCCTCCAGCCGCAATGAATCCCGCGCGCCAAGACCGATCGGGAGGACTTCGGGTTCGGCCAGGAGAGTGCGCGCTACGCGTTCCGCATCCGCACCCTCCAGCGAAATCTCGAAACCGTCCTCGCCCGTATAGCCTGACCGGCTGACGATCGCGGGCGCACCGGCCACAATAAAGCGTGCAACCCGCATGAAACCGAGCATGCCAATATCTTGCGCGTGACGGGACAGCACGGCTTCCGCAAGTGGACCTTGTAACGCCAGCAACGCGCGCGCGCCTTGCGGAACGAGCGAGGCGCTTCTGCCCGTGCGCGCGGCGATATAGGAAAAATCGCCGTCCTTTGTGCCGGCATTGACCACGAGATAGAGCGCACGCTCCCCCGCAAGCCGCGCCGCCATGAAATCGTCCTTGATGCCGCCGGCATCGTTCAGCAGCAGAGCGTAGCGCATCTGCCCATCTTTCAGGCCCGCGATGTCTGCGGGGGTCATCTGTTCCAGCGCATGGGCCGGATCGTCGCCGTCGAGCAACGCCTGCCCCATATGGGAGACGTCGAACAGACCCGCTACCGCACGCGTATGCAGATGTTCCTTGATGATGCCGGTGGGATATTGCACAGGCATCTCATAGCCGGCGAAGGGCACCATCTTCGCCCCCAGCGACACATGCAGCGCGTGAAGCGGGGTTCGTTGCAACGAGGACGGCGGCGGCGCGGTCATGGCCAGAGACTCATGGGCGATCACTCATGGCAATCCGATTCCATACGGGTTCGCGTTGTTCCGAGCCTTATCGGAAAAAACAACACACCCCGTCTGTCCTTGGACCTGAGAGAATGACCGAAGATCTTCGGCTTACCCCTTCGGTGAGGGCTGCTGCCCTTCTATCCAGACTGTCTTTCCCCCGACGCGGTCCTTTTGCCTGAGAGTTTCCGGGGCGGTTGCTCCTTCGGCGCCTGTCTTCAGCGTACGAAGACAAATCTCTCCCGCGACTGGGATGCGATTGCCCACGATATTAGGCGCGAGGGCCTTCAAGTCAATCGCACGCTTTGCCTGCCGCTACATCCGTTCCGGAACTTCGATTCCCAGAAGATTCAGCAGGCGCTCGATCTGCGTCAGCGTCAGCGCGCAAAGCCCAAGCCGGGCGGAACGTACCGCCTCGTCGGTTTCGGACAGGATGTGATGCTCGGTATAGAAGCGGCTGAAATTCTGCGCCAGCGTGAACACGAAGTCGCAGATCAGATTCGGCGCGCGCTTCGCTTCCGCGCCCGCTAGCGCATCGTTCATGATGAGCAGTTGCAGCGCGAGGCGACGCTCCTCTTCGCAAGCGACAATCGGGGCCGTGCTCGCATAGCCTTCGCTCTGCGCCTTGCGCAAGATGGATTTGATGCGCACCGCCGCATATTGCAGATAGGGTCCGGTCTTGCCTTCGAAGCGCGTGAACCGTTCAAGATCGAAGACATAGCCCGAACCGCGATTATTCGACAGATCCGCGAATTTGATCGCCGCCAGGCCCACCGTCCTGGCGATTTTGGTGCGCTCGCTTTGCGGGTAATCGGCCGCCAGACCCTGCTCGTTCAGGCGCTTCATCGCCTCATCCGTCGCCATCGCGATCAGGTCGTAAAGCTTCATCACACCGCCGGCGCGCGTCTTGAAGGGCTTGCCGTCCGTTCCGTTCACCGTGCCATAGCCGATATGTTCGAAGCACGCGCGGCCCGCGAGACCGCCCTTCTTCGCCGCACGAAAGACCTGCTCGAAATGCAGATGCTGCCGCTGATCCACGACATAGAGAATGAGGTCGGGATCGTGTTCGCGCACCCGCTCCACAATGGTGGCGACATCGGTGGTGGCATAGTTCATCGCACCATCCGATTTCAAAAGGATCAGCGGCGGCATCTCCGCGGTATCGGTGGTCTCCTGCACGGACACGATCAACGCGCCCTGATCCATTTCGGCGAGGCCCGCGGCCTTCAGCCTCTCGATCATCCCTGGGATGAACGGATCGGCGTCGGATTCGCCTTTCCATTCGTCGAATACGACACCCAGGCTGCCGAATTCGCGCATCAGACCTTGGGCGGAGACGTTGTGGAAATGCCGCCACAGCGCGCGGTAGCCTGGCCGTCCGGCTTGTAGCTCGACGGTGGCCTGGCGCGCGGCTTCGAGCCGGGCCGGGTCGGCCTTGCACGCCGCCGCGGCTTCGGGATAGAGCCGTTCCAGATCTTCCATGCCGACGGGCGATTCCTCCGGGTACGGACTTTTGTCGGCGGGATCGAAATAGGGAAGCTCGGGCCGTCTGAGGCTGAGCTCCGCGATCAATTGGCCCATCGGCAGACCCCAATCGCCGAGATGAACGTCGCTCGTGACGTCCCAGCCGTTGGCGCGGAACAGCCGTTGCAGACAATCCCCGATGATGCAGGAGCGCAAATGACCGACATGCATGGGCTTGGCGATATTGGGACCGCCAAAATCCAGGATCATGCGCTTGCCTTGGCCAGTCCCCGGGCTCACGGATTGCGGATCGTCCGCAAGTTGACGCAGCCGCGCCTGCAGCAATTCATCCTTCAGCTTCAGATTGATGAAGCCGGGCCCGGCGATTCCCACGTCCTCGAACAGGCCGCTGTCCTTCAGCCGCGCGGCGATTTTCTCGGCGATGGCGCGCGGATTGCCTTTGGCCAGCCCCCCGGTCTCGCCTTCGGCGGGCCGTAGGACAAGCTTGGCCGCGGCAAGCGCGCCATTGCACTGGAATTGCGCAAGGTCTGGCCGGTCCGAGACCTGAACCTGTCCCAAGGCTTCAGGCAAGGCTTCGGCCGCGAACGCAGCACCTGCGGTCGCGGAAAGTTCGGCAAGAAGCGAAATCATCGGTTTGCGGCGCGCGGCGCGGTGGTGGCGGCGGCAGGCACGGACCTCGGAATGCGATTGTAGGCGAGCTCGTCCGGTGTGAGCTGGAACCCGGTCAGGATTTCGTAATCATAGGGCCGCTTATCCATCGCCATAGGCACGGGGAAATTGCTCACGTTCTGGGTATAAACATTGCTCGCGTGCCCGCTCATTTCAGGCTGACCGTGATAGACTTGCTTGCTGACGATATTGTTATCGACATCGATCACCGCGACGAAGAAATCGAGCTGCGGGTCGGATCCCGCCGCCGCCGGCCCGCGTGTGGCCTTGACGGCGAAATTGATGTCCACGGTTAGGCGGTTCTGTTCCCGGTTGAAATTGCAGTCGAGCTTCGCCTGCGACATTTCCGCCGTGAACGCGACATTGGCCGGATTGGGCTGGGCGGGCAGCGTACCCGCCTTAAGCTTCGTCACAGTCACGGCATCCGACAACACCGCGGTCGCGGGGCAAATCGGCCCCATGTCCACGGCTGAAAAATCGGGCATCGGGGTGGTAAGACCCAGCGTTTCGCAGCCTGCGAGCGGCAGGGCGAGCAGCAAAAGCGGAAAAACGGGCAAGCGGTGCATCGAATATTCCATTCCATAGCCCTTATCAAAGGGCGCGGCGGACTGTAACCAAGCAGGGCACGGAAGAAAAGCCGCGCTATGATGCAAACATGAATGCGACATCCCAGGGGCCGCTTGCCGAGAAGCCGAAATTGACGCTGCTGCTCGCGGCGCCGCGCGGCTTTTGTGCCGGTGTGGATCGTGCGATCCGCATCGTGGAACTGGCGCTCGAGAAATATGGCAAGCCGATCTATGTGCGCCATGAAATCGTCCACAATCGTTACGTGGTCGAGCGGCTGGAGAAAATAGGAGCCATCTTCATCGAAGAGCTGGAAGAGGCGCCCTGCGGCGCGTGTGTGATCTTCTCCGCCCATGGCGTGCCCAAAGCGGTCCCGGTCGAGGCCAAACGGCGGGAGCTGTTTTACCTGGACGCCACCTGTCCGCTGGTTTCCAAAGTACACATGGAAGCCGAACGCCATCATGCGAGCGGCCGCACGATTCTCCTGGTCGGCCATGCCGGTCATCCCGAGGTGGTCGGCACCATGGGGCAATTGCCGCCGGGCGCTGTGATCCTTGTGGAGACCGCCGGCGACGCGGAAAATCTGGAACCACCCAAGGACACGAGCCTTGCCTATATTACCCAGACCACGCTTTCGGTCGACGACACGGCCGAAATCGTCGCGGTGCTCAAGCGGCGTTTCCCGGACATCGCGGGACCGCACAAGGACGACATCTGCTATGCCACCACCAATCGCCAGCAGGCGATCAAGGCGGTGGCGCGCCGTTGCGATGCCCTGTTCGTCGTCGGCTCGGCCAATTCGTCGAACTCCATGCGCCTCGTCGAAGTGGCGCGCCGTGCCGGGGCCCATTGCGCGACGCTGATCGAAAACGCCGCCGTGATCGATTGGAATTCGCTCGTCAACGCCAAGACCGTCGGCTTGTCGGCGGGGGCGTCCGCACCGGAGATTCTGGTCGACGAGGTGATTGCGGCGTTCCATGCGCGTTTCGACCTCATCGTCGAGGAAGCGGCGGTGACGCGCGAGGATATCGCGTTCAAGCTTCCGCGCGCACTTGCGGGCGCCTGATCCATGGCCGTCTATACCGATGTCTCGTTCGAAGAGCTGGAGAGCTTCCTCGCGGCCTATGACCTGGGCGAACCTCACGTGTTCAAGGGAATCGCCGAGGGCGTCTCCAATTCCAATTATTTCCTGCAAACGGAAAAAGGCACCTACATCCTCACGCTGTATGAAATGCGCGTGGAAACCTCCGACCTGCCCTTCTATCTCGGCCTGATGGGACATCTGGCGGGCGCCGGTCTTCGCTGTCCCACGCCGGTCAGGGCAAAAGACGGCGCGGTCTCTGGTCTCCTGAACGGGCGCGCAGCCGCCATTCTCACATTCCTCGACGGCATCTCGTTGCGACGGCCGACGGCGGAGCATTGCCAGCAGGCGGGTCTTGCGCTTGCCGAGCTGCATCAGGCCGGAGCGAGCTTTTCCGGACGCCGCGACAACGCGCTCGGCCCCAAGGGCTGGCGCTTGCTTGCCGATGATTGCATAGCGCAGGCCGATAGTGTGGCCGACGGATTGCGCGTTCTCATCGAAGAGGAATTGACCGCGCTCGAAGCCGCCTGGCCCTTGCGGCTGCCGCAAGGCGTGATCCACGCCGATCTCTTTCCCGACAATGTGCTGTTCATGAACGACCGCGTTTCCGGCATCATCGATTTCTATTTCGCCTGCAACGACGCACTCGCCTACGATCTTGCGGTGGCGCTGAACGCGTGGTGCTTCGAGAATGACGGCGCATTCAACGTCACCAAAGGCCGCGCGCTGATCGCGGGCTATCAAGCCAAGCGCGCGCTTCAAGCCGAGGAGAAAACCGCCTTTCCGCTGCTTTGCCGAGGTGCCGCGCTGCGTTTCCTCCTGACGCGCACCTATGATTGGATCAATCGCAATCCCGCGGCGCTGGTCAGACCCAAGGACCCGCGCGAATTCGCCAAACGTCTGCGCTTTCATCGCAACGTCAAAAGCGCGGAGGCCTACGGCCTGTGAGCACGGTTGAAATCTTCACGGATGGCGCATGCAGCGGCAATCCGGGGCCGGGTGGATGGGGGGCGATCCTCAGGTCCGGCGCGCATGAAAAGGAAATTTTCGGCGGCGAGCGCCTCACCACCAACAACCGCATGGAGTTGATGGCCGCCATCCGCGCGCTCGAGGCCCTGAAACGGGCCAGCACGGTGATCATCTATACGGATTCGCGCTATGTCATGGATGGCCTGACCAAATGGCTGCCGCGCTGGAAGGCGAATGGCTGGAAAACCACCGACAAGAAACCGGTGAAGAACGACGATCTGTGGCGGGCGCTCGATGAAGCCGTCACACGCCACGACGTCGCGTGGCGGTGGGTGCGCGGTCATGACGGGCATCTGGAAAATGAGCGCGCCGATGCGCTGGCGCGGGGCGCCATTCCGAAGACGTAATTATTCCGCTGCCGCCGCGGCGACGAGCCGTACGCTGCGCGCCGGAAGCGCGATCAGCGCAAGCACGCCGAGACAGCCGGCCGCGGACAGGAACGAGTGCCAGAGAAAATGCGTGCCGATCGGGATGGCGGAACAGACCGAAAGATCGATGGTGCGGAAAACGAGCGCGATGATCGCCAGGCAAAGCGCGCCCCCGCCATAGGCCGCGGCACGTTTGGAAATGGCATAAGTCTGCGCAGTGAGCGCAATTCCGGCGACGATGACCACGGGTGCAAGCGCCACCCAGCGCTGAATCGGGATTCCGAACATCGTGGTGTCCCAAAATTCGCGCGACAGTATGAAGCCGCCATAGAACAGCGCGAGGAACAGCAACGCACCCGCATAGGACCACAGCCGCCGCGCCCAGAAGAACGCGAAAGCAAACAGGAAGAACAGTCCCGACTGCACCTCGAAGAACAGCGCATCGCGGTCGCGAAATCCGTGCCAGATGCCGCTGCCGACGCCCGTGGTGACGAGAAGCGCGGCCAGAATATACAGGTCGAGGGACCGGGGACTGCGTTTTGCTGTGAGATAGAACGAGAGGAGGCCGAACAGCACGATGACGCCGTTCGAGAGGGTGTTCATCGGCTCGACCGGAAATCCGGTCGAGGTCGCCGACAGCGTCTCGCAATAGATCGGCCCAAAAGTGAATTGCGGCATAGGGGGAGCAATGACTGGGGACGCCCGACAATAAAGCTTTTGCCGGCCGCAGGAAACCGCCCCTTAAAGCATTGAGGGCTTCAGAGCTGCGTCAGCAGACGATCGCCGCTGGAGGCGCCGAAGGCACCCGGTTCTTCCAGATTGAACTGTTGGACAACGCCATCCTCCACGAGCATGGAATAGCGACGGCTGCGCTTGCCCATGCCGTTCTTCGTCATATCCGCTTCCGCGCCGAGCGCGCGCGCGAAATCGCCATTGCCGTCCGCAAGCATGCTCACCTTTCCCGTGGTATCGCTGTGCTCGCCCCAGGCGCGCATCACCGCCGGATCGTTGACGGAGATGCAGGCAATCACGTCAACGCCTCTTTTCGCGAATGCGTCCGCGTTGGTGGCAAAGCTTGGCAGATGCTTAGCCGAACACACCGACGTGAAGGCGCCGGGCACGGCGAACAACGCAACGCGCTTGCCCTTGAAGAAATCTGTCGTATTGACCTCTTGCGCGCCGCTCTCCGTGACCTGACGGATGTTTACGGATGGAATCCTGTCTCCGATCTTAATCATTGCTTACGCCTTCCTGTTTGCTGCGGTACCAGCTTGCCTGGGCTTGTAGCTCACAAGAGACGTGTCCGGAAGACGCGAAACCACCTCTTTTCGGGGAGCGCGCGTATCAATAAGGTGACGCCATGGCATCTTCTCGCGACCAACGCGTCGATGAAGGCGAGAGCTTCCTGGAAGGCAAGCTCCTGATTGCGCTTCCCGGCATGGGAGACGAGCGTTTTGCCCAGACGGTGATCTATATGTGCGCTCACTCCGCTAAGGGGGCCATGGGCATTGTCATCAACAAGCCGATCCCCGGTCTGACCTTTGCCGAAGTGATGAAACAATTGGAGATCGAGACGCAGCCTTTGGCGGGGGAACTTCCCATTCTCTATGGCGGGCCGGTCGAGACCGGGCGCGGCTTCGTGCTCCACAGCGGCGAATATGAGGCGAGCGATTCCACCCTGCCGGTGTCCGAGGATATTTCGCTCACCGCCACGCTGGATATCGTTCGCGCGATGGCCGAGGGGCGCGGCCCCAAGCATGCGCTATTCGCGCTCGGTTACGCCGGTTGGGCGCCGGGCCAGGTCGAAAGCGAATTCCAGACCAATGGCTGGCTTCATTGCCCGTCCGATCCGTCGCTCGTTTTCGGCGTCAGCGCGGAGGCCAAATGGCTGACCGCGTTGCAACGGCTTGGGATCGGCCCGTCGGGTCTCGTCTCCGATACGGGCCGCGCCTAGAGCGATGTCACGCGGCGCGCGTGGCTGCGATGAAGTCCGCGATGACGGCGCCCGGCAGGGCCGATCCGAACAGGAAACCCTGACCATATTCGCACCCCATGCCGGCGAGCAGCAAAGCCTCGGCTTCGGTCTCCAGACCTTCGGCCACGACACTGAGCTTCAATTCATGGGCCAGCGACACGATCGAGCGCAGAATCGCCGCACCGGAATTATCCTGCGCATCGGCAATGAAGCTTTTGTCGATCTTAATCGCGTCGAACGGAAAGCGGCGCAGATGGCTGAGCGAGGAATGGCCGGTCCCGAAATCATCGACGGCTAGCCCTATCCCTAAATCACAGAGCCGCCGCAACGCGGCCTCCGCGAGCGAGGCGTCGCGCATCACAGCGCTCTCCGTGATTTCGAGTTTCAGGGAGCGCTTTGCGATGTCCGCCGCGGCGAGCAGCGATGCGAAATCCCCCACGAAAGCCGGGTCGGAAATCTGCCGCCAGGCGACATTCACGCTGACGAAGATCGGCGGCTGCCCGGGAAAGAGGCGCTGCCATTGCGCCAGATCGCGGATAGCACGTTCCAGCGCGAAACGTCCGAGCGGCAAGATGAGTCCCGTCTCTTCGGCGTGCGCCACGAAGGCTTCCGGCTCTATTAGCCCGCGCTCCGGATGACGCCAGCGGAGCAGGGCTTCGAACCCCGCCACCTCTCGCTCCGCGAGGCGGACAATGGGCTGATAATGGATTTCGATCTCGCCGCGCGTCAGGGCCCGGCGCAAATCGGCTTCGAGCGCCACCGCATCGCGCGGTATGGCGATCTGCGAACGGCCGGAATAGAGCACCGCCTTAGCGCCGCCCTGGCGCTTCGCGTCGATCATGGCAAGCTCGGCCTGGGCGAGAAGGTCCTGACCATCATCGGCGTCACCACCGGCAGCGACCCCGACACTCGCCGTCAGATAAACATCGCGGTCGGCGATATCGAAAGAGGCCGTCATCGCGGCGAGCACGTTCTGGCCGAAATTCCCGAGATCGCCGACGTCCCGAGCCAGGGCAGCGAACATGTCGCCGCCCACACGGAAAAGCCACAAATGGCCGGAATGGCGCTCCTTCGCGAAGCAATGTTCCAAGCGCTCTACGAAGGCGGCGAGCGCCACGTCCGCCCCGTCGCGCCCTAGGGATTCGTTCACGGTCTTGAAGCGGTCGAGATCGAACACGCCAAGCGCAAATCGTTCCAAATCGGAACCGATGGTGTCGAGACGCGCCTGCAGCGCAAGGCGATTGCCCAGACCCGTCAGCGAATCCACGAGGTCCCGGGCGTGCTCCGTATCCAAGTTCTTGCGCGCGGTCACATCCGCGATGAGGCCAAGACAGCGTTCGGCTGGCACAGCCTGTCCGGTCATTGTGGCGCGCAGCTCGCACCACAGCGTATGACCGGAAGCGTTGACGCGAAACTCCACCCGGAACGCCATGCCGGGGTGATGGCGGTATGATTCGAGTGCTTTTTCGAATACGAAACGGTCGTCCGGATGAATATGTTCCAGCCAGGATTGGCGGGAAAGTTCGATCACGCCAGCCGGTAAACCAAGCAGCGATCCGGCTTCCGCCGAAAGCGAAAGCAAGCTGCTTTCAAAATCGAAATCGAACACGCCCTGGCGGGAGGCCGCGACAGCCGCAAGATCGCGCACCTGGTCATAGGCTTCGTCGGTGACGAGCGCATGGACATCGTCATGACCGTGGGCCTCTTCGAATTCGCGCAGACGCTCGATGGAATGTTCGACCGGAACAGCGGTCGCCAGAGCCACCAGCAGCGTGCCCGCAGCGGCAAAACCGCCGATGGCGCTCGCCGCCACCAGATTGACGCCAAAAAAGCCGAGCGCATTGAGGGCCGCCACCGCCGTAACCAAGGCGAATATCGTTGCTGCCGGTGCCAGCCGGCGCGCAGCCGCGATACCGATGCGGCCGCAATGGGCCAGATAACCCGCCGCCGCGGCAGCACCGATGAGCGCGATCACCCGGATTGCGACTCCCGTGCCCGGGATGCCGGAATAGGCGGCGACACCCATGAGGAGGATCGCAAGAGCCGCCACATCGCGCCGGCGCACGGCATCGCGATGAAACGCCTCGAACGGCGCGACATAATCCACCAGCCTGATCGCCGCGGCGAGCGCCAAAGCGAGCGCGAGCGAGAACAGGGCATAGGGGCCGCTCATGGCGGTGAGGAACCTGCCGTCGAACACACCGATGATGGTCAGCTCGGCAATCAGCACGGCAAACAGAAACAGCGCCGCCCAGCGTGGGAATATCCGCGAAGAAATTGCCGCGGCCCCCGCGGCGAACGCCATGGCCGCCGTCAGCAGACCCGAAACGAGTCCGGAAAGAACCGCCGCCTGCCGATTGTGTGCGATCAGCGCGGGCTCGGTCCAGGCAAGCAATGACGGCTTTCCCGCCACATTCTCCAAATGCAGCGCGAGATTCGCCGACCGGCCTGGCGGTACGAGGACGCGAAATGCATTCGCCCCGAACGCGACCGCGCGTTCGATCAGGATCGCGCGATCCGGCGCGGCCGCTTCGATCAAAGTGGGACGCCCCACTGGCGGCGCGAGGACGAGAGCGACCGGCGGCTCGGCCGCGGTCAGCACGCGCGCGACCGGCTGGCGCGATCGATTCTGCACCGTAAGCGTGAACCATTCTCCGTTTGGGTCAGCCGCATCCTTGCGTTGACGCGGCTGCACCGATGGGCCGAGGTCGATCACCGGCGGCACCACCGCGAAATCGAGTGCCCTGCCGGCGCGCGGCGCTTCATCGGCGCGCGCATAGGGCGCAAACAACAGGAGTGCGAAAAGCAACGCGCGGAAGATCAAGGGGAATAGCTCGTTTAACGCCAGCACTAACCTATAGGCGCATCATCTTCCAGCAAAGCGAAGAGAATATGGTCGCGCCATTCGCCGTTGATCTGCAGATAGCGTCGTGCCCGCCCCTCTTCGCGAAATCCAACCTTAAGCAGCAGATTGCGCGAGGCCACATTTTCGGGGATGCAGGCCGCCTCCAGCCGATGCAATCCCAGGAGCTCGAAGGCGAAGGGCCGGATCGCCCTCAGGGTGGCGTACATATGCCCCTGACGGGCAAAGCGCGCGCCGATCCAGTAGCCGATCGCCGCGGATTGGGTAACGCCGCGCCGCACATTGCTGAGCGTGCAGCCGCCCATCAGCGCATCGTCGGCCTTGCGAATCACCAGAAAGGGATAGGCGAGATCGCTCCTGATCTCGCGCTGATAGCGGCGCAGGCGGCGCCGGAAGGCAGCCCGCGTCAGCTCATCGGGCGCCCACACGGGTTCCCAGGCCGAGAGAAAGTCTCGGCTTTCGCCACGAAGCTGCGCCCATTGCGCATAGTCGGACATTTGGGGATAGCGCAGGACGACACCATCCCCCTGCAGTACGGGCTCGCGTCCGCCGGGAAAGATCATGCCGCGCATGAACATGGCTCAGTTCGCACCCGTGAGCGAAAGGTCGCGGCCAAAACGGCGCGCGAAATCGTCGCGCGATTCGAGCCGCTTCACCGGGCCCACCGCGGCAACCGCCGGATTGCCGGTCCGGCAGAGCCTTTCGGCGAAACGGCGAAGCGCACCGGCATCCACCGCATCGACGCGGGCGATCACCTCGTCCAGTCCCAGCACACGGCCATAGGCGTAAAGATGACCCGCCATCAATTCGCAACGCTGGTGCGGGCTTTCCAACCCCATCAGCAGGGAGGCTTTGAGTTGCGCGCGCGCACGCGATGCCTCTTCTTCCGTCGCTCCCGTGGCCATGGCCTCGATTTCGGCGGCGATGAGCGGGGCGACTTCGCCGCATTTGTCTTCGGCGGTACCGGAATAAATCCCGATGGTGCCGGTGTCGCGATAGGAGTGCGAGAAAGCGTAAATCGAATAACAAAGGCCGCGCTTTTCCCGCGCCTCCTGAAACAGGCGCGAGGACATGCCGCCGCCGAGCGCGGTGGCAAACACTTGAGCCGTAATCGCGTCGGGATCCGCGGAGGCGACTCCCGGAAAAGCGAAAGCGAGATGCGCCTGCTCGAGATCATCGAGCGTACGCATAT
Source organism: Micropepsaceae bacterium (assembly GCA_036499145.1). Taxonomy (GTDB): domain Bacteria; phylum Pseudomonadota; class Alphaproteobacteria; order Micropepsales; family Micropepsaceae; genus CAIYRG01. The sequence goes on from DASYEG010000137.1 coordinate 12,058, forward strand.
CGCCGCCTCTGAACTCCGCGGGAAGCGATTCGCGTTCGGTCCCTTCTGCCACCGGTGAGAAAAGCCTGCGGGCGGCTTCGACCATCGCTTCGTGCTCCACGGCCCCCGAAGCGATCAGCATCATCGCGCCCGCGCGGTAGTGCCTTCCCATGAAGGAGACGAGATCGCCGCGGGAAAACCCGGCAACGGTTTTTTCGCTGCCGAAGATCGGCCAACCCATCGGCTGATCGGGATAAGATGCTTCCTGCAGATAATCGAAGATGAGATCGTCGGGCGTATCGCGGGTCTGGCCGATTTCCTGGATGATGACCTCGCGCTCGCGTTCGAGTTCGCCTTCGTCGAAGCTCGAATAGATGAGGATGTCGGCGATCATATCGAGGGCCAAGCCCACATCATCCTTGAGCACGCGGGCGTGGAAGGCAGTCTGCTCGCGGCTGGTATAGGCGTTGATATCGCCGCCGACGGCTTCGATCTCGGTAGCGATGTCCTTGGCCGTGCGCGTGGCGGTGCCTTTGAACGCCATATGCTCGAGCATGTGCGAAAGTCCTGATTCGGCGGGTGTCTCGTGCCGCGCGCCGCAATTCACCCACACGCCAAGCGCCGCGCTCATCAGATGCGGCATGGGATCGGTGGCGACGATGAGACCAGATGGCAGGCGGGTGATTTCGACGCTCATTTTTGTCTTGTGTGCTCCAAAACGAAATCCCGAACCGCGTGCGTTGTGTTGGGAAGGACAGTGTACCGCTCTTCACGGGTCAAGAGATCGCCGAAGGGGGGGGGCAGCTCCGCCGGTTTGCCAATGGCCTCAGTGACCGCGGCGGAGAATTTTGCGGGATGCGCCGTGGCGAGCGCTATGGTGGGACCGCGAAGCTCGCCTTCAAGTGTCTCAGCCGCCGCAAGGCCTATGGCGGTATGGGGATCGATGACAAGGCCGCTTTCCTTGTAGATTCGCGCGATCGTCGCGATGGTTTTGGCGTCGTCCGCGCTGGCCGCGAGATAGCGCGCTTGGAGCGCCTGCAGAACGGCGGGCGGGATTGTCAGGCTTCGCGTTTGAGCGAAACCACGCATCGCATCCCCGACCCATCGTGCATCGCGACCGGAGGCTTCGAACAGCGCACGTTCGAAATTGCTGGCCACCTGAATATCCATCGAGGGGCTGAGCGTCGGGGCCGCATGTCCGGTTTCATAGCGCCCGCTTGCCAGCGCGCGTGCCAGAATATCGTTGGCATTGGTGGCAATGACGAGCCGGCCGATCGCAAGACCCATGCGCTGTGCGGCTTCGCCCGCGAAGATGTCGCCGAAATTGCCCGTGGGGACGACGAAGTTGACGCGGCGCGCGGCATTCGCGCCCAGCGCTGCCGCAGCGGTAAAATAATAGACGCATTGCGACACGATGCGCGCGAAATTGATCGAATTGACCGCCGTGAGATTTGTGCGCGCCGCGAAATCGGCATCGGCAAAAAGCGCCTTCACGATGGTCTGGGTATCGTCGAAGCTGCCCTCAAGCGCAATGTTGTGGATGTTGGAATCCAGTACGCTCGTCATCTGGCGGCGCTGCACCTCCGAGACACGCCCCTTGGGGTGCAGCACGACAACATCCACACCGGCGGCGCCGCGCAAGGCGGCGATGGCCGCCGAGCCGGTATCGCCGGACGTTGCCACCACCACCGTGGCGCGGCGGTTCCGCTTGGCTAGCGCGCGCGCGAAGAGACGCCCCATGAGCTGCATCGCCACGTCCTTGAAGGCAAGCGTCGCTCCGTGGAAGAGCTCAAGCAGGAAGAGATCGGGTGCGAGCTGGACCAGCGGCGCCACCGCTTTGTGTGCGAACCCCGCATAGGCGCTTTGCACGTCGGCGTGGAATTCCTCGTGGGAAAACGCATCGCCGATGAAGGGGCGCATGAGCCGGAATGCGACCTCCGCATACGGAAGACCCGCGAATTCGTCGATGGTGGATTGCGCGAATTGGGGCCAATGCTCAGGCAGATAAAGCCCGCCATCCGCCGCCGGGCCGCCCAGCAGCACGTCGGCGAACGCCGCCCCCGCCTCTCCTCTTGTGCTCACATAATGCATGACGCCCCTGATTCAGCCCGGCTCGCGCTTACGATGATAAAGCAGATAAACCGCAAGCAGCGCCAAAGCGAGCCCGAACCAGGTGATAGCGTACTGCAAATGGTCGTTGGGGAACTCCACCTGCGTTCGCCCCCCGAGCGGCCAGCCGCCCGGATTGGGAGCCGCATCGGCTTCGATCAGGATGGGAGGGGCTGTCACATTCAGGAAGGCGACCATGCTCGGCACATCCTTGACGAACCACAGCCGGGTCTGGCGATTGGGGGCGGGGGTAAATATCCCGGGCTGCTGCGAGAGCCGCAACACTCCCGTCAGCGACACCTCGCCAGCCGCCTGACCGGCTACCCGCATCTTGGGATCGCGCAAGGCTTCGGGCACGAACCCCCGGTCGACCAGAACGATGTCGCCATTCTCCCGAACCAGCGGCGTGATGACATCGACACCGACCGACCCCATCGGCCCACGCGAGAAAACATAGAGTTCAGAATCGTGCAGGAAACGCCCGCTCACCTGGACATGATGGTATTCAGCCGCGGCGCCACCTTCCCGCAATGCGCTGTCGAGCGGCACAGGAGCCGCCTGCATGCCGGATTCGACACTCGCAATCAGCGCTACCTTTTCGTGTAGACGTTCGATCTGCCAGATTCCGAGGCCTATCAGCAATGCAAAGCCCGGCAGGAACCAGAGGGTGGGAAACAATTGGGGACGAAAGCCGATCACTTCACCAGCCGGCCTTCTTCGGCGCGATTTTTGTACTGGAGCACGATGAGCCCTGCCTTGAGCGGACGCAGCAAGCCAAGCGAAAGGATCACCACCGCAGGTCCCCAGATCAGCGCATGCACCCAGTAGGGTGGGCTGTATTTAACCTCTGTCAGCAGCGCACCGCCCGCCACAATCGCGCCCACGATCAGGATCACGAATATGGCAGGCCCGTCGCCCGCCTCAAGCTTCGAGTAATCGAGACCGCATGTATCGCAGGCGCTTGCGATACGCAGGAAGCCACGAAACAGCTTGCCCTTTCCGCAAGCCGGACAACGTCCCAACACAGAGGCGTAAACAAGCGACGGTTCAGCCCCCGGATTTGGGCGGCTCATTCGGTCATCACACCCCAGGAACTCCAGACATAGATGCAGGCAAAGAGGAACAGCCACACCACGTCGACGAAGTGCCAATACCAGGCGGCCGCTTCAAAACCGAAATGGCGTCCCGGGGTGAAGTGGCCGGCGATAGCCCGGAACAGACAGACGGTCAGGAAGATGGTGCCGATGATGACATGCAGGCCATGGAACCCGGTCGCCATGAAGAAGGTCGAGCCGTAAATGGCGTTGAGATTGCCCATGCCGCCGGTCGCCGATGCGGTCAGCGATTTATGCGCGACATCCATGAACGGCATCATCTGGGCGTGGTTGAAGCCGAAGGTGAACGCGGCATGGGTGTATTCATAAGCCTGTACGCAGGTGAAACTCGCGCCAAGCGCGATGGTGACGAGAAGCCCCTGGATCGCACCCTTGCGGTCGCTCTTGAGGATCGCATGATGTGCCCAGGTGACGGTGGCGCCTGAGGTCAGCAGGATCAGCGTGTTGAGCAGCGGCAAATGCCAGGGGTCGAAAGGCACGATCCCTTCCGGCGGCCAATGCCCGATGCCGACATCGAGCGAGAACAGCGCCGAATTGAAGAACGCCCAGAACCACGCGAAAAAGAACATCACTTCGGAGGCGATGAACAGGATCATGCCGTAGCGCAGGCCCAGCTTGACCACCGGGGTGTGATCGCCCTTGACGACCGATTCCTTCACCACGTCGCGCCACCAGCCCGCCATGGTGTAGAGCACCAGCACGAAGCCGATGATCATGATCCAGGGCTGACCGGCAATCGGAAGGCCAAAGAAATTGGCGCCGGTGTTCATCCAGAACACCGCGCCGAGCAGCATCACGAACGCGGAAAACGAACCGACGATCGGCCACGGACTGGGGTCGACCAGATGATAATCGTGATGCACGTCGCCGTGAGCCATGGTGTTCGCCTTTCGAAGGATCAGCCCCCCGAACCCTTCGCCGGAACGGCCGCGGTCTTTTTCGCATCCGTCGTTTGATTGGTCGCGGGATAAAAAGTGTAGGACAGAGTGATAGCGGTGACCGTATCTTCGTCGTGGTTTTTCAGGATCGTGGGCGAGACGAAGAAAATTACCGGCATCTCGACGGATTCGCCCGGCTCGAGCCGCTGCTCGGTAAAGCAGAAGCATTGGATCTTATTGAAATAGCGCGCGGTGTCGTCAGGCGTGACATTGAATGTGGCATGGCCGACGATCGGTTTATCCGAGCGGTTCACCGCATGGAAATACACCAGCTTCTGCTCGCCGGGCTTCACGTTGACCGCGCGCTGTTCGGGAAGAAAACTCCAAGGCAGCGCCGGATCGATATTGGTGTCGAAGCGCACGGTGAATTCGCGCGTTCCCACGGCGCCCGGCGCGGCATCGGCGCGCCGCGGCGTGCCGCCATAGCCGGTGGCGCGGCAGAACGCGTAATAGAGCGGCACGGCGGCATAGGACATTGCGACCATGCCGATGACGACGCCAAAGCAGCAGCCAAATACCGCGAGATTGCGCGTGATCTTCATTGCCGCACCTCCCGTCTAATCCGCCACATGTCCACCCAGCCGCACCATGGTCATGATGAAGAACAGCACGACGAGAAAGAGCAGCGTACCCGCAATGGCGTAATTGCGCATGCGGCGGGCGCGTTCGAACCGCTCTTTGGCAAAGCGTGCTCTTGCCTCGTCATCGTCGCCGTTCATCCCACAGCCAGAGTGTGCAGGTGCGACCATCCCGCGACCTGCTCGATCAGAAGCGCGGCGAACAGCGCGAACAGATAGGCGATCGAAACACCGAAGAGCCGCCGCGCCTGGGGCTCGCGCACAATGTCGCGTTCGCGCGCGACGCGCACACTCTGGATCAGGAACCAAAGCCCCAACCCAACATTGGCGGCGAGATAGAGAGGCCCGGCAAAGCCCAGGATCGTTGGCGCAAAACCGCTCGCAACGACGAGTGCCGTATAAAGCACAATCTGCCGGCGGGTTTCGGCCTTGCCCGAAACGACGGGCAGCATCGGAACGCGTGCGCGCGCATAATCCTCGGCGCGATAAAGCGACAGCGCCCAGAAATGCGGCGGCGTCCACAGGAAGATGATCGCCACGAGCACCAGCGGCGGCACCGCCAGCGAGCCGGTCGCCGCGGCCCAGCCGATGGCCGGTGGAAGCGCGCCGGCCAGCCCTCCGATGACGATGTTCTGCGGCGTGCGGCGTTTCAGCCACATGGTGTAGACCAGGACATAGAAGAGAATCGTGAAGGCAAGCAGAGCCGCGGCGACCAGATTGACGAGCAGGCCCATGACCGTGACCGCGCCGATGGAAAGCGTGGCTCCGAACGCGGCCGCGGTGCCGGCCGTCAGATGGCCTTGCGGAACGGGCCGGCCCATGGTGCGCGACATCAGCGCATCGATGTCCGAATCATAGGCCATGTTGAGCGCACCCGATGCCCCTGCCCCCACCGCGATGCACAAAAGTGCCGTGATCGCGGTCGCCATGTCGAGATGTCCCGGCGCGAGCACAAGGCCGACAATCCCCGTGAACAGCACGAGCGACATGACACGCGGTTTGAGCAGCGCGAAATAATCGCTTACGGACGCGAAATTCAACTCCGCGTGGACGATCGACTCCGGCCTTTCAGCAACGACGCTCATGCTTCACCGTCTCAGTGATGACCGCCATCGGTAATTCGCGGCAGGTCGTTGAAGGTGTGGAAGGGCGGCGGGGAAGACAGCGTCCACTCCAGCGTGGTTGCGCCCGCGCCCCAGGGATTATCGCCCGCGACGCGCTTTTTCATGATCGCTTCGGCCATGCACAGAAGGAACACCAGGACGCTGGCCGCCGAAATGAATGAGCCGATAGAGGCGACATAGTTCCACCCGGCGAAGGCATCAGGGTAATCGGCGATGCGGCGCGGCATGCCCGCAAGGCCGACGAAATGCATCGGGAAGAAGGTCAGGTTCACGCCGACGAACATCACCCAGAAGTGCAGCTTGCCGAGCGTCTCATTGTACATGTAGCCGGTGATCTTCGGGAACCAGTAGTACCAGCCCGAGAAGATGGCGAAGACCGCACCCAGCGACAGCACGTAATGGAAATGCGCCACGACGTAATAGGTGTCCTGCAACACCACATCGACACCGGCATTGGCCAGCACCACGCCGGTCACGCCGCCGACGGTGAAGAGGAAGATGAAGCCGACTGCCCAGAGCATCGGTGTGCGGAAGCTGATCGAACCGCCCCACATCGTCGCGATCCAGGAGAATATCTTCACGCCCGTCGGCACCGCGATGACCATGGTGGCGAAGACGAAATACGCCTTGGTGTCGACGGTCAGGCCCACCGTGTACATGTGGTGCGCCCAGACCACGAAGCCGATGAAGCCGATCGCGACCATGGCATAGGCCATGCCGAGATAGCCGAACACCGGCTTCTTGGCGAACGTGGAAACCACTTGGCTGACCATGCCGAAGCCCGGAAGGATCAGAATGTAGACTTCCGGATGGCCGAAGAACCAGAACAAATGCTGATACAGGATCGGATCGCCGCCGCCGGCCGGATTGAAGAATGTGGTGCCGAAATGCCGGTCGGTCAGCAGCATGGTGATCGCACCGGCAAGAACGGGCAGCGAAAGCAGCAGAAGGAACGTCGTCACCAGGATCGACCACACGAAGAGCGGCATCTTATGCAGCGTCATGCCGGGCGCGCGCATGTTGAAGATGGTGGTGATGAAATTGATGGCGCCCAGGATCGAGGACGCGCCCGCGATATGCAGCGCGAAGATCGCGAGGTCCATCGCCGGTCCCGGCGAGCCATAGGTGGAAAGCGGCGCGTAGATGGTCCAGCCGCCGCCCACTCCCTCACCGCCGGAATCGCCTTCCACGAACATCGAAAGGATGAGCAGCGTGAAGGAGAACGGCAGCAGCCAGAACGAGATATTGTTCATGCGCGGGAACGCCATGTCGGGCGCGCCGATCATCAGCGGCGTGAACCAGTTCCCGAAGCCCCCGATCATCGCCGGCATGATCATGAAGAAGATCATGATCAGCCCGTGACCCGTGACGAACACGTTGAAGGTGTGCGGATCCTTGAAGATCTGCATCCCCGGATACATCAGCTCGGCCCGCATCATCACCGAGAGAAATCCGCCGATCAGCCCGGCGCAGATGGCGAACACGAGGTACATCGTGCCGATGTCCTTGTGGTTCGTCGAGTAAACATATCGGCGCCAACCATGAGGATGGCTTTCATGGCCCGTATGGACCGCCGCACCGTGTGTGTCGTGTGCACCTGCCATGGCGCTATCCTCGCTTCCCTTAATGGGCCACAGCGACGCGCGTGGGCGCGCCGACTGCGGCGAATTTGGTTTTTGCCTCGGCGACCCACATGTCGAATTTTTCCTGGCTCACGACATCGACCGTGATGGGCATGTAGGCGTGACGCGCGCCGCAGAGTTCGGAACACTGGCCATAATAGGTGCCTTCCTTGTCCGCCTTGAACCAGCTCTGATTCAGACGGCCCGGCACGGCATCGATCTTCACGCCGAACGCCGGAAGAGCCCATGAGTGGATGACATCCGCCCCTGTGGTGATGAGACGAACGGTCTTGCCGACCGGCACCACCACATGATTGTTCGTCCCGAGCATCCGCGGCGGACCGTTCGGAACCACCGGCTGCGACCGTCTGTCGGCGACGATCTGCGCATCGAAGGTGAAATTGCCGTTGTCCGGATATTCATAGGTCCAGAACCATTGCTTGCCGATGGCCTTGACCGTCATGTCGGCCGGCGGGATCACGTCTTCAAAATAGAGCAGGCGGAAGGATGGGATGGCGATCGCCACCAGGATCAACACCGGCACGACCGTCCACAGCACTTCGAGCGTGGTGTTGTGCGTGGTGGCCGACGGCGTCGGATTGGCCTTCGCGTTGAAGCGCAGCGCAATCCACAACAAAAGCGCAAGTACGAACAGCGACACCGCGGTGATGATGTAGAGGACGAATGTGTGCAGCCCGATGATGTCGCGCATACGTTCATCGGCGGCCGGCTGCAATCCGATCTGCCAAGGCACCGGCTGGGCGGACGCGGACACGGCAAAGGACAGCATGGCCGTGGTGAATAACGCCGTAAACGCGCCGAGTTTTCGGATCATGACGCCCCTCATTTGGACTTGCAGCCGAGGATGGGGCTCTCCCTCCCCTGTCCCGGCTCGCGCGGAAGATTCTTAGTGCACGATTTAGGCGGGCGGCAGTGGCTGAGTCATTGCGACCAGATGCCACGTAGGGCTGTTATCCCCCTCATCCCGCTTGAGCTTTCGTCCCATATTCTCGACCCAGGTGACGGGCGGGCAGCGCATGCCTATATAGTTTGGACCGGCAATCTTTCCGGCAATCCGAACCCGAGCAAGCCCATGACCAGCCACGAAGACCTGTTTTTCACCCAAACCGGGATGGAGAGGCGCCGCGTCCAGGGTCTCATCGACAATACGCTGCACAGCGCCGATGACGGCGAGCTGTTCCTGGAATACCGCCAGACCGAGAGTTTTTCCTTCGACGACGGGCGTCTGAAGGCTGCGACCTACGATACGACCCAGGGTTTTGGCCTGCGGGCCGTCGCGGGAGAAGCCACCGGTTATGCCCACGCTTCGGAGCTGTCGGAAGCAGCCATCGCGCGCGCGGCCGAGGCGGTCGGCGTGGTCAAGCTCGGCCATTCCGGCACGCTGGCGGGCGGTCCGGCACGGACCAATCTTCACCTCTACACCGACAACAGCCCGCTCGATTCGGCCAGTTTCGACATCAAGGTCAAACTCATGGCGGAGATCGACGCTTATGCGCGTTCCGCCGACCCCCGCGTCAAGCAGGTCTCCTGTTCGCTGGCGGGCGAATGGCAGGTGGTCGAGATCATGCGGCCGGGCGGCGAATCCTATCGCGACGTGCGGCCCCTGGTACGGCTGTCGATTTCGGTGGTCGTCGAGGAGAACGGTCGGCAGGAGACCGGCTATTACGGCGGCGGCGGACGGCGTGCTTACACCGACTACATCGCGCCCGGCTATTGGCGCGCCGGCGTGGATGAGGCATTGCGCAGCGCGCTGGTGAATTTGCGCTCCGTCCCCGCGCCGGCCGGCGAGATGAGCGTCGTGCTCGGACCAGGCTGGCCGGGCATCCTGCTCCATGAGGCAGTCGGCCATGGGCTTGAGGGCGACTTCAACCGCAAGAAGACATCAGCCTTCGCCGGCCTGTTGGGCCAGCGGGTCGCCTCCCCCGGTGTCACGGTGGTCGATGACGGCACCATCTCGGAGCGCCGCGGCTCGCTCACCATCGACGATGAGGGCACCCCGACCTCGCGCACCGTTCTGATCGAGGACGGGATCCTGAAGGGTTTCATGCAGGACCGCATGAATGCGCGGCTGATGGGTGTCGCTCCCACCGGCAACGGCCGGCGCGAGTCCTTTGGCAGCCAGGTGATGCCGCGCATGACGAACACCTACATGCTGTCCGGCCATCAAGCGCCGCAGGAGATCCTCGCCTCCGTCAAGAATGGCATCTATGCGGTGCAGTTCGGCGGCGGCCAGGTCGACATCACCAGCGGCAAATTCGTGTTCTCCTGCACCGAGGCCTATCGCATCGAGGACGGCAAAATCGGTGCCCCCATCAAGGGCGCCACCTTGATCGGCAATGGGCCGGACGCGATGACGCGGGTTTCGATGATCGGCAACGACATGAAGCTCGACACCGGCATCGGCACCTGCGGCAAGAACGGTCAGAGCGTGCCGGTGGGCGTGGGTCAGCCGACGCTTCGCATCGACGGGCTGACGGTCGGCGGTACAGGGGGCTGACGCCTCAGCGCGCTTCGGGCGCGCTGGCGCGTTTGACCTCGGGATAATATTGCGGGGCTTCGCGGCGGTCGAACATGCCGTAATCGCGCACCACCCGCACATTGCGAAGCCTGGCGCCGTCCGGCAATGAGACGCCGCGCTCGAAGCGTTCCGCCGCACTCACATCGCGCCAGGACGACATCAGGATGATGTCCCCTGGCGTCAAAATCGCCTCGAAAACATCCCAGGCGACAAGACCGGGCGCCTGCGTCGCGAGACCGAGCCATGTGGCGGCATCCTCAGATCTGGCTTGCTTGACCCATTCGGGCGGTCTCTTGCCGTCGATCAAGGTCACAATGGTGCCTTCGCCAATTTCGGTTTCGTCCAGCCTCTGTTCTCGCAACACACAGCCTGCCGGAGGCCTGGTATCCCGTGTGATCTCGCCGACCCTGAGATGATAGTCCGCGAAGATTTCGGACCGCCCTTTCTCCTGTGCCTGACGGTGGCGCGCAACGGTGCGCCAGCGAACCACCGATTTCTCGTCGCGCCAGCTTGAAAGCGACAGCAGCCATCCCTCGCGCGTGAGGCTGCGATACCGGATGTTGTCGGCGAAGCCCTCGATTTGCTCAAGCTCGGGTTTGAGCATCCTGGCCGTGTCGAGATAGGCGTCCCAACGGTCGGCTTTCGGATGAACTTCAAACAGTACGGAAAACATCGGGCGCCCTATTGGCGCGCTTCAGCGTGCGCATTCTGGGAGTTGCGTTTGGGCAGTACCCAGTTGGGACGGACGAAATGACAGGTGTACCCTGTGGGGTAGCGTTCCAGATAATCCTGATGCTCGCGTTCGGCTTCCCAGAAATCGCTCGCCGGCGTGACCTCGGTCACCACCTTGCCCGGCCATAGGCCCGAAGCTTCCACATCGGCGATGGTGTCGAGCGCGGTCTCTTTCTGCCCTTCGCTGGTATAGAAAATCGCCGAGCGATAGCTTGCTCCCCGGTCGTTGCCTTGCCGGTTCAGGGTCGTGGGATCGTGAATCTGAAAGAAGAATTCCAGGAGCTTGCGATAGCTGATCTTCTGGGGGTCGAAGACGATCTCGATCGCCTCGGCATGATTGCCATGATTGCGGTAGGTGGCGTTGGCCACATCACCGCCCGAATAGCCGACCCGGGTCGAAACAACCCCGGGATAACGGCGCAATAAATCCTGCATCCCCCAAAAGCAGCCGCCGGCGAGGACTGCGCGTTCCGTGGAAGCTGCCATGTTCATTCCTCTTATGGGGTTGTGCACATCCACGCGGCATTCTCCACGCTCAGGCCGAACCGGACCAGCGCAAATCCACCGCAGCTTTCCACCATGTATGCATCGAGATGCGGTTCTTGAAGGCCTTCGCGATGCATCTTTTTGCCCTCGCATAGACGCGACTTTTTACCGGCGGTCATTTGCGCGTTGCAAATGAAATGTTGCAGCGCAATATTAGCCAACGCGGCCTTAACCTGCCGAGGATCATGGCTGAACGGCACCTTGCAATTGTTTCATCGCTGGCTCCCGGCACCGCCAGCCGCGAATCGGTACGCCTTCTGGGGCGCCAATTGGGCGAGATCATCCGGGAGCAGCACGGTCAGGCCGCCTTCGACCGCGTGGAAAATTTGCGCCGTCACGTCGTGCATGAACATCGCGAAGGGCGTTCCGCCGTTGCGTTGTTGCGGCAATTCAGTCATCTGCCGAACCGCGATCTCACCATCCTGATCCGCAGCTTCGCGATCTTCTCGCAGCTCGCCAATATCGCCGACGATTATATCGCACGCTGCGAAGTGGAAAGCGACGATTGCGAGGACTCGCTGGAAGCATTGCGGTCCCACCCCAAAATGACGGCGGATCGAGTCTATGCCTATCTCAACGGCGCGACGGTCGCTCCCGTCATCACCGCGCACCCCACCGAGGTCCGGCGCAAAAGCGTGATCGACCGGGAATCGGCGATCGCCGATCTGCTGCCCGCCTATCATCATTTCGCGCCAGGCAAGCACCGGCGCGCCGAGATCGAGACTCAGATCAAGCGGGAAATCCGCATGCTGTGGCAGACCCGCATGCTGCGCCCCGAACGCATCCGGGTGACCGACGAGATCGACTACGCGGCCTCGATCCTGGGGCACACCTTCGCCTCGCAATTGCCGGTGGTGAAGCGCAAGCTCGCGCATGTCTTCGGATTGCAGGGCCCCCTGCCCCGCTCGCTTCGCGTCGGGTCCTGGGTCGGGGGCGACCGTGACGGCAATCCTTTCGTGACCGCGCAGACGCTGGATTATTCGGTGCGGCATCTGGCCGGGATCGTGTTCGATCATTACCTGGAGCAATTGCATCTTCTGGGCGCGGAACTGTCGCTTTCCGACGAGCTTGCGCCGGTCAGCAAAGCGCTCACCGCCCTTGCGGCGAACGCGCCTCACGCATCGTTGCACAAAGCCGACGAGCCTTACCGGCAGGCATTGACCTACAGCTATGCACGGTTGTCGAGCACCCGGAAGATTCTGCTCGGACACGGCGCCATGCGTCCGCCGCGCACGGAGGCGGAGCCCTATCGGAACGTGTACGAATTGTCGGACGAACTCGCGGTCGTCGCGAACTCGCTGATCCACAATGGCAGCGCCGATCTCGCCGACGGACGCCTGGCCGAATTGCGCGAGGCCGTGGAAAGTTTCGGCTTTCATTTCGCGGTGATGGATTTGCGCCAGAACTCGGCGGTCCACGAACGCGTCGTCGGCGAACTGCTGCGCGAGGCCGGGGTGAGCCAGGACTATGCGGAGCTGGCCGAAGACGCACGCGTGGCCCTCCTGCTCAAGGAACTCGACAATCCACGGCTGTTGCGCACGCTCTATCGTACCTATTCGGAGGAGACGGCCAAGGAACTCGACATCGTCGATATGACGGCCCGTCTGCGCCGGCAATTCGGCGAGAGCGCGGTCGAGAACTATGTCATCTCGATGGCGAAAAGCGTCTCGGACATCCTCGAAGTCGCCATCCTGCTGAAGGAAGCCGGCCTCTTCATACCCGGAGCCAAGCCACAGGCATCGCTGCGCATCGTTCCCCTGTTCGAGACGATCGAGGATTTGCGCGACAGCGCGCGCATCATGGAAGCTTATTTCACCCTGCCGCTGGCGCGTTCGATCCTTGCCGCGCAGCACGATCTGCAAGAGGTGATGATCGGCTATTCCGACAGCAACAAGGACGGCGGCTACGTCACGTCGAACTGGGAAATCCGCGCCGCCATCGTCAGGCTGATCGCGCTCGCCAAATCGCGGGGCTTGCGTCTGCGTTTCTTCCATGGGCGCGGCGGCTCGGTCGGACGCGGTGGCGGCCCGAGCTTCGAGGCGACGCGGGCGTTTCCGGCGGGCGCGGTGGAGGGCGGCATTCGCGTCACCGAACAAGGCGAGGTCGTGGCCAGCAAATACGGCCATCCCGATGTCGGCCGACAGACTCTGGAGCGCATGGTGGCGGCCACGCTTCTGGCCGACATCGATCCCGAGACCGATGCCGCCGATGGAGCGCTGGCCGAAAGCTTCGCAATCTTCAGCGCGGAGGCCTATCGCGCCTATCGCGCGCTGGTCTACGAGACGCCGCGCTTCGATCTCTATTTCCGCCAATCGACGCCGCTGCCGGAGATTTCCGATCTGAAGATCGGCAGCCGGCCCGCATCGCGCAAGAATTCCACCCGAATCGAAGATTTGCGCGCCATTCCCTGGGTCTTCAGCTGGTCGCAGGCACGCCTCACATTGCCGGGCTGGTACGGCTTCGGAGCGGCGGCGGCAAAGATGCAGGAGATGGGGCGCGACGCGGAATTGACCGCGCTCTATGCCCAGTCGCGCTTCTTCCGCACCGTGGTGTCGAATCTGGAGATGGTGTTGGCCAAATCCAATCTGGATATCGCCCGGCACTATGCCGATCTCGTTGAAGATCAGACACTGGCAAATGCCATCTTCGCGCGTATCGAGGCCGAACATCGCGCCACGCTGGACACCGTGCTGGCTTTGACAGGGCAGAAGACGCTGCTCGAAAATAACCCCACACTGGCCGAATCCATCAGGCTCAGGCTGCCCTATATCGATGCGCTCAATCTCTTGCAGCTCGACCTCTTGCGAAGGCGCCGTTCCGGCAAGGAAGACCCCGAAACGGTGCATGCCATTCACATGTCGATCAACGGCGTGTCCGCCGGTTTGCGCAACAGCGGGTGATTGACCCGAATAAGTCGAGCGCATAGCCTATTGGCGCGATGAACCAATATTGGTTTCGACCCAAACAGCGCGGCATCGGCGCCGGCGTGCCGCTCAATTGGAAGGGCTGGGCGCTGTTCGCGACCTATGTGGTGGCGATCCTGGCCGTGCCGTCCTTGTACGAATTATATCTCGGCTATCCCGGCACGCCGTTGCTGCGTGTTCTTGGAATCGTCGCGGTCTCTGTTCCGTTCCTGATCCTCGCCTGGAAGAAGACCGAAGGCGGATGGCGTTGGCGCCGCGGCGCCGAAGATGCCGATGACGGCAATCCGGCCTGAGGTGCCTAAGCGTCCTATAGGAAATTATAGGCCTCGAACAATTTGCCCAGATCGCCCTTCCATTCGCCGCGATAGAGCGCCAGCAATTCATCGGCCCGCGTCTGGCCGCGCTCGACCAATTCCTGCAAAGGCTGAAGAAAGCCCTCCTCCGTCCCGCCGCTGGAATCGAGCGCGCCACGCGCTTGCAGGCCATGCGCCGCAAGTTCCAGCATGCGGCGAGCCAGTTCCAGCAGATTGGTTTTTCGGAACGGCGTCTTGAACGCAAGCTTCGGCACCGTGGCGCGCATGCTTTCGCGCTCCTCCGCCGTCCAATCTTTCACCAGATCCCAAGCCACATCGAGCGCCGTCGAATCGTAGAAGATCCCGGCCCACAAGGCCGGCAGACCGCAGATGCGCCGCCACGTGCCGCCGTCCGCGCCCCGCACTTCGAGATAGGATTTCAACCGCGCTTCCGGGAAGATCGTCGTGAGGTGATCGGCCCAATCCGACATCATGGGCGTGATGCCCTTCAATTCGGCAATCCGGCCCGTCAGAAAATCGCGAAACGACTTTCCCGCCACATCGATGTAGCGGCCGTCGCGATAGACGAAATACATCGGCACATCGAGCGCGTAATCGACATAGCGCTCAAACCCGAAACCGTCCTCGAACACAAAGGGCAACATTCCGGCGCGGTCATTGTCGACATCGGTCCAAATCTGGCTGCGCAGCGACAGGAACCCATTCGCCTTGCCCTCGCGGAACGGCGAATTAGCGAACAGCGCGGTCGCGACCGGCTGCAACGCAAGCGCCACGCGAAACTTCTTCACCATGTCGGCTTCGGAGCCGAAATCGAAATTCCCCTGCACCGTGCAGGTGCGGAACATCATCTCCAGCCCATAGCCGCCGACCTTGGGCATATAGCGCCGCATGATGGCGTAGCGTCCTTTGGGCATCACCGGCACGTCGTCCAGCCTCCAGGTGGGCGCATAGCCGACGCCGAGACAGCCCGCCTCGATGTCCGCGCAGACCTCGCGGACCTGCTTCAGATGCGTGTTCACCTCGACGCAGGTCTCATGCACCGTCTTGAGCGGGGCCCCCGAAAGCTCGAATTGCCCGCCCGGCTCCAGGCTCAACGCGGCCCCGTTTTGCGACAGGCCGATGATGTTCTCGCCTTCCA
>DASYEG010000138.1:0-9334 GCA_036499145.1 Micropepsaceae bacterium
CATCCGGCGGATCATCTCCGCAAGTGTCGAACGATCGATGCCCGTAATGGCGACGAGGTCTGTCTGGCTCATGCCTTCGTTCTGCTCGACCGCGGCAAGAACCGTGAATTGCTGCTTGGTCAGATCGCTGGCGCCCGGCTCGCGCGAAAACAGATCATTCGCATATTGCACGGCGCGGCGCAGAAGATGCGACGGTGACTGAGAAAGGTCAAACCCGCCATTGGCCTTGCGCGGACCCTTCGAAGCCATCCCCAACCCCCGGTGCAATGTCGAGATTTCAGTTCAAATTCGTCCGTACCCGTCGGTACGCAGTTCAACCTTAGCGCAACGCATCGCGGACGCAAGCAGTCTTTGAGCGATTTTGATCGAATGATGCATGAGAGTTTCACTTGCTGTATCGATGCGGGTGTTGCGTTGTCGCAACGCGAAAGGCGCGTGGGCGCGTATCCTCCAGCGGGGCCGGTTTATTTCGAAAAGCTCTTCAACCGTTTACCGCGACGCGGCGGACGTCTCATCGCTTTCGATCTGATGACGCGCAATGAACGGCGTCTGCGCCATCGCGAAAAGCAGCGTCAACGGAAATACCCCCCACAGCTTGAACGCGACCCATGCATTGGTCGAGACATTTCGCCATACGATCTCATTGAGGATTGCGAGAGCAATGAAGAAAAACGCCCAGCGCCATGTGAGCGCGCGCCATGCCTCCTCAGGAAGATTCAGCGTCTGTCCCAGCATCAATTTAATGAACAGCCGTCCGAATACGAGCCCGCCTAATAATGTGCCCGCGAACATGACATAGAGAATGGTCGGCTTGATCTTGATGAAAATGTCGTTGGACAACCATAGGGTTAACCCGCCGAAAATCAGCACCAGCGCGCCCGTCACGAGCGGCATCGGCGAAAGTTTGCGCTCCACCGCAATGCCGATGACGATGACGACCAGCATCGTCACCATGAATATCGCCGTTGCCGGGAAAATGCCGAACATCGCGTTTGCGGCAAAAAAAACCAGCAGCGGCCCGAGATCGAGCGCCAATTTCAGCAGCGGATGCATGAAGACACCATAGGGGTTTGCGTACAATTGTTCCAGCCCGTGAAACGAGCATTCAAAACCGAAAATCGCCCATCGTCGGCCGCGGCGGTTCGTCGGCTCCGGTGAGTGCCCGGGCAAAGGACAAAGCGTCAAAGCTCTGCAGATCGCCGATGCTCTCGCCCACGCCAATGAAATGAATCGGGAGTTTGAAACGATGGGCAAGCGCGACCAGGATGCCGCCTTTTGCCGTGCCGTCGAGCTTGGTCATGATGAGGCCGGTCAGCGGTACCGCTGCGGCGAACGCCTCCACTTGCGAGATCGCGTTTTGTCCCGTCGTCGCATCCAGCACCAGGATCGCGGCATGAGGCGCGTCTGCGTCCTGTTTTTTCAGGACACGGGCGATTTTTTGCAACTCGGACATCAACCCCGTTTTGTTCTGCATGCGTCCCGCCGTGTCGATGAGAAGCACATCGGCGTTGCCGGCGCTGGCTTCGCTGAAGGCGTCGAATGCGAGGCCTGCGGCATCGGCGCCCGGCGTACGCGCGATCACGGGTGCATGTGCGCGTTCCCCCCATATCTTGAGTTGATCGATGGCTGCGGCGCGGAATGTATCCCCAGCGGCCAGCCAGACGCGCTTGTGTTGCTCACCAAGCTTTGACGCGAGCTTTCCGATGGTGGTCGTCTTGCCGGTCCCGTTCACGCCGGCGACCAGCACCACGAAAGGCTTGCGCGCGGGATCGATGGCGAAGGGTTTCGCGGATTCCGCCAGAACTTTGGCGATCGCATCGGCGAGCAGGCGGCGTAGCTCCAATTCTGTAATGTCGGTGTCGTAACGATCTCTGGCGACTTCCGCCGCGAGTTCGCGGGCAAGCCCGGTGCCGACATCGGCGCGGATCAGCGCGTCTTCAAGGGCCCGCACGGTCTCCTCGTCCAGGCGCGTTTTCGTGAAAACGCCGGTGAGGCCGCCGGAAAGCTGCGTCGCCGTGCGTGCGAGACCCGTTTTCAGGCGCGCGAACATCCCGAGCCTGGCGCCGGAACCTTCCTCATTCGTCATGGACGCGGCGGACTCTGCTGCACCGCGTTCATAACGCGCGCTTGGGCAATGCGGCCAGCCGTGGAAACGATGCGCGTGCGGATCAAGCGGCCCGGTGCCGCATCGTCTTCGAACATGGCCGAAGCGAAACAGCGCGTACGGCCAACCCCAGGTTTCTCCACCAGCAGTTCCTGTTCGGTTCCCACAAGTTTCGCAAGGCGCGAGGAAAACGCGGCATCGCCTTTTTGCCGCAACAGCCGGGCGCGTTCCTTGATCGTCTGCTTCGCGAGCTGCGGCATGCGCGCCGCAGGTGTTCCTTCCCGTGCGCTGAACGGGAAGACATGCAGATAGGACAATCCTGCCTCATCCACCAGGGCGAGCGTGTTCTGGAACATCGCGTCGGTTTCGGTAGGAAAGCCCGCGATCAGATCGGCACCGAAAGCGACATCGGGGCGCAGGCGCCTTACGGTCTCGCAGAACGCGATCGTGTCCTCGCGCGTGTGGCGGCGTTTCATGCGCTTGAGGATAAGATTGTCGCCCGATTGCACCGACAAATGGAAATGCGGCATCAGCCGCTCGTCATCGCCGATCAGCCGCAGCAGCGTTTCGTCGGCCTCGATGGAATCGATGGAAGAAAGCCTCAGCCGCGCAAGCTCCGGCACATGCTTGAGAATTCGTGCCGCCAGCATTCCGAGCGTGGGCTTTCCCGGCAAATCCGCGCCATAGGCGGTGAGATCGACACCGCAAAGCACGATCTCGTTATAGCCCGCCGCGACCAACCTGCGCGCTTCCTCGACGACCGCGCCCGCGCCGACGCTGCGCGAATTTCCCCGGCCGTAAGGAATGATGCAGAACGTGCAGCGGTGATCGCAGCCATTTTGCACCTGCAATATGGCGCGCGCGTGTTCCGGAAAATGATCCACGAACTGCGCGGCCGTCTCTTTTGCGGCCATGATGTCGTTGACGAGCACACGCGGCGCATCGCCGAGAAAATCGCGCGCGTAGCTTCTGGCCTCAAGCTTTTCCCGATTGCCGAGCACGCGGTCCACTTCGGGCATGCCGGCATAGCTCTCGGGTTCGATCTGCGCGGCGCAGCCGGTGACGATGATCTCTGTGCCGGGATTTTCGCGCCGTGCTTTGCGAATGGCCTGACGCGACTGTCGCACCGCCTCGGCCGTGACCGCGCAGGTGTTGACGATAATGGCATCCTCAAGCCCGGCATCCTTGGCGCGGGCGCGAATGGCTTCCGATTCATAGGCATTCAAGCGGCAACCGAACGTGAGGATCTCGACGCTGCTCATGCGGGCAGCACCAGATCGGGAATGTTGACCTCGCCCGCGAAGCTGAAACGCGTGGGTCCGGTCATCAGCACATGATCATCGCTCTCGCGCCATTCGATTTCGAGTTCACCGCCGTCGAGGATGAGCTTGACCTTGCGCCCCGTGAGCCCGCGTAAGAAGGACGCAACCGCTGCCGCGCACGCTCCCGTGCCGCAAGCGAGCGTGATGCCCGCGCCGCGTTCCCAGACACGCATGCGCAAGGCGCTATCTCCGCGCCGCTCCACGAATTCCACATTGGTGCGCGACGGAAACCACGGGTGGCGCTCGATAGCCGGGCCCAATGCGGCCACGGGCGCACGCTCCGCGTCCTCCACGAATAATACGCAATGGGGATTGCCCACCGACACGGCGGCAGCCGATTGCAGCGCAGCATCGGCAAATCCCGGGACGTCAAGCGCGAAGGATTGCGTGTCCACCGCCTGCGCCATGGGGATTTCACGCCAATCGAGCCGGGGCACGCCCATATCGACGGTCACGGCGTCGGCGCCGGTGCCGCTGCATGCGAGCGGCCCGCCCGCGGTTGCAATACCGATGTGGTCGGTCTCGCGCTCCGCCATCAGAAGATAGGCGACGCAGCGCGCGGCATTGCCGCAGGATTCCACCTCGCCGCCGTCGGTATTGAAGATGCGCATGAAAGCGGCGGCGCCATTCTTGGCCGGCTCCATCACGATCACCTGATCGCAGCCTATTCCGCGTTTGCGGTCCGCGATGGCGCGCGCGGCTGCGGCATCGATCGGGACCGGAAAGGTGCGCGCGTCGAAGATGACGAAATCGTTGCCGAGCCCGTGCATTTTCAGGAAACTGGTCATGGCCGCCTTATAGGGCTGCGGAAAACGACTTGCTAGCTCCCGGCTTCGGGATTTGACGTTAACGCCAAAGCCTACAAAATGAGCAGCCGGATGTGGAGATATCCATTGCGCGCGCGCATCGGAATGGGCCTGCTCGCTGGGTTGGCGCTGATTTTTGGAATGGTGACGGCGATGTACGGGGTGGACGCAGGCGATGACGCCTATCTTTGGCTCGAGGATATCCAAGGGGCAAAGCCGCTCGAATGGGTGAATGAGCAGAATGCGGTCACGCTGAAGCGCCTGAAATCCGATCCGGACTATCAGAAGGATTACGACGCCATCCTTTCGGTTCTCGACGCGGACGACCGCATCCCCATCGGCGAGCTTCATGGGGAGAGTGTTTTCAATTTCTGGCAGGATTCCACCCATGTGCGCGGAATCTGGCGCCGCACCAGCATTGCTTCCTATGAAACGCCCAATCCTCAATGGGAAGTGCTGCTCGATATCGACACATTGGCCGCCGAGGAAGGCAAGAACTGGGTCTTCAAGAGTGCGAGCTGTTCGCCCGATCTGTCGCGCTGTCTGATCTCGCTTTCGCCGGGCGGAGGCGACACCACCGTGTTGCGCGAGTTCGATCCAGCCGCCAAGCGTTTCGTGGATGAAGGCTTCGCGCTTGGCGAGGCCAAGGCCGAAGCGGTCTATATGGATGCGAACACCATTCTCTTCGGCACGGATTTCGGGACCGTTACGCTGACGCATTCGGGCTATCCGCGCATCGTGAAGATGTGGCGGCGCGGTCAGAGGCTCGAGGATTCGAAAATCGTCTTCGAAGGCAAGCCCGCCGACGTCATCGTGTCGCCGGGGGTGATTCACAGCCGGAACGGCTCGATTGCCGTGGTGTCACGCTCGGTGAGCTATTTCGACACGGAATATTCCTATGTGACCTCCGACGGTGGAACGATCCCATTGCCATTGCCTCTGTCGGCCCATTTGCGGGCGGCGGTCGGCGATGATCTGTTTTTGATCCTGCGCAAGGATTGGAAACCGGACGATCAAGCGCTCATCAAGCAGGGCTCGCTGATCGCCTTTTCGTTAAAGGAATTCCTCGCGACCCGGAAACTCCCGAAAATCTCGATACTTTATGCGCCGGGCCCGCGGGCCACGATCGATGCGGTGGTCTCCGGACGCGACGCGCTCTACGTCGCGATTCTGGAAAATGTCATTGGCAGCGTGCATGTTTTCCGCCCGAACGGCAGTGCTGGCTGGAAAGAGACCCGGCTCGACCTCCCTGCCGGGGGCTCGGCCGGAATATCCTCCGCGAATGATTTCGGGCCGGAAGCCTATTTCGCCTATCAGGGGTTCCTGGAACCCACCACGTTGTTCGTGGCCAAGAACGACGGCCGTCCGGTGGCGTTCAAGTCCCTGCCCGCGCGCTTCGATGCAACGCCTTACGCGTCCGTGCAATACGAGGCGACCTCGAAGGACGGCACCAAGATCCCCTATTTCGTCGTGCGGGCGAAAGACGCGACAGGCCCGACGCCGATGCTTCTGTATGGTTATGGCGGGTTCGAGATTTCGCAGACGCCGTTCTACTGGACGAGCATGGGCCGGGTCTGGCTACCGAAGGGCGGCGCCTATGCGGTGGCCAATATCCGGGGCGGCGGGGAGTTCGGTCCAGGCTGGCATGAGGCCGCGGTGAAGACCAACCGCCAGAAATCTTTCGACGATTTCATCGCGGTGGCTGAAGACATGGAAAAACGCGGCCTGACGACGCCCAGGCAGCTCGGCATCATGGGCGGATCGAACGGCGGACTTCTGGTGGGCACCGTGGCCGTGGAACGCCCCGAGCTTTTCGGCGCGGTCGTCTGTCAGGTGCCGCTGCTCGACATGCTGCGCTTTTCCAAACTCGGTGCGGGCGCATCATGGGTGGGCGAATATGGCGATCCCGACAATCCCTTCGAACGCTCGGCGATCCTGCGCTATTCGCCGTATCAGAATGTGAAATCCGGTGTGGCCTATCCGCCGTTTCTCTTTGTCACCGCGACATCGGATGACCGTGTGACGCCGGTGCATGCGCGCAAGATGGCCGCGAAGATGGAAGCCCAAGGCCATGACGTGCTGTTCTACGAGAATACCGAAGGCGGCCACGCCGCCGCCGCCAATCATGCCCAAGCCGCCGAAATGAACGCGCTGGGTTATGTGTATCTGGCCCAGAAATTGGGCCTCAACTAGGCATTTCGTCGTGCTTGGTCATTTCGGAGCAATCGGTGAACCAGGGCGCGCGCGAGCCCCAGAACACCACCCGCTGCGGCTTCATGCCGGGGTCCTCATCGAGCGAACCCGCCGGGATGACCATCCAGGCGTGGTCGCGCGTATGGTGCGGCACCTTCGACCCGCAATTGGAGCAGAATTGGGTGCCGAACCGTTTGGCTTCCGGGACATCGTAGCGTTTCACCTGGGCTTCGCCCTGCATCCAGCGAAACGCGCTCGCCTGCACGAAACCGTTGGCGGCATGCGGTGAACCGGTGGCTTTGCGGCAGCGTGAGCAATGGCAATACATGAAGCGTTCGAAGGGCAGATCGACTTCATATTGAACGGTTTTGCAAAGACAGCTTCCGTGCGCGCTTGCCATTAGGACCCTCCTTCATTCGCCTCGATTGACTTAATCTATAGGCGGAACTACACCCTCGCCATCCGGAATGGCTCAGGCTTTTTCCGGTCCTGGGCGCAGGCTCGGGATCGCCCCCAGGCAGCGCAGGTGCGCCCCCTGGGGCGTTCGGCGTTTGGAGTATCGCATGTTCGACAGTTTGCAGGATCGGCTGGGTGGGGTGTTCGACCGCTTGCGGGGGCGCGGCGCGCTCTCCGAAGCCGATGTCGAAACCGCGCTCGAAGAAGTGCGCAGCGTGCTCATCGATGCGGATGTCGCGCTCCCCGTGGTCAAGACCTTCATCGGCAAGGTGCGTGAGCGCGCCGTCGGTGAACAGGTCATCCGCTCGGTCACGCCCGGCCAGCAAGTCGTCAAGATCGTCCACGACACGCTGGTTGAAACGCTTGGCGTGGAATCGGAAGGGCTTTCGCTCGGCGCGCCGCCGGCTTCCATCCTGATGGTGGGTTTGCAAGGCTCCGGCAAGACCACGACCTCGGCCAAGCTCGCCAATCTGCTGCAGACTAAAGACAAGAAGCGCGTGCTGATGGCGTCGCTGGACGTCAACCGCCCGGCCGCCATGGAGCAATTGCGGGTGCTGGGCGAGCAGGCCAATGTGCCGACGCTTCCCGTGGTCCTGGGCCAGCGGCCCACCGACATCGCCAGGCGCGCCTTGGCGGCGGCCCGCGTCGGCGGCTACGACGTGCTGATCCTGGATACCGCCGGCCGCCAGCACGTCGACGAAGCCCTGATGGCCGAAGTCGCCGAGGTGAAAAAGCTCACCAACCCGCATGAAACTCTGCTGGTGGCGGACAGCCTCACCGGTCAGGACGCGGTCAATATCGCGAAAAGCTTCAACGAGCGGGTGCAGATCTCCGGCATCATCCTGACGCGCACCGATGGCGATGCGCGCGGCGGTGCCGCGCTTTCGATGCGCGAAGTCACCGGCGCGCCGATCAAATTCCTCGGCACCGGCGAGAAGCTCGACGCATTGGAAGTGTTCCACCCGGCGCGGGTGGCATCGCGCATCCTGGACATGGGTGATGTGGTCTCCCTCGTCGAGAAGGCGGTCGAGCATGTCGACCGCGAGAAGGCCGAAAAACTCGCCAAAAAGATGAAAAAGGGCGAGTTCGATTTCAACGACCTCGCCGACCAGCTCTCCCAGATGCGCAAGATGGGCGGCATGCAGGGGCTTTTGGGCATGTTGCCGGGTGTCGGCAAGATCAAGGATCAGCTCGCCGCCGCCGGAATGGACGACCGGGTGCTGAAGCGGCAGGAGGCGATCATCTCCTCCATGACGCGCGAGGAACGCGGCAAGCCCAATGTCATCAACGGTTCGCGCCGCAAACGCATCGCGGCCGGCGCGGGCGTCGAGGTGTCGGACGTCAACAAGATCCTGAAGATGCACCGCCAGATGTCCGATGTGATGAAGAAGATGGGCAAAGGCGGCCGGGGCATGCTGGGTGCGCTCGGCGGGATGAATCCGAACATGCTGGCGGGATTGGGTGGCGGTGGCGGCGCGGGGCTGCCGCCGGGATTTTCCGGTCTGCCGCCGGGCATGACTCGCAAATAATCTTTTTACGGACGAAAGGGAATTTCGATGGCTTTGAAAATCAGATTGTCGCGCGGCGGCACCAAGAAACGCCCGCATTATGCCGTGGTGGTGGCGGAATCGCGCAGCCCCCGCGACGGGCGCTTCATCGAGCAGATCGGCTTTTACAATCCGCTTCTGCCCAAGGATCATGCCGACCGCTTGCGGCTCGATCTCGACAAGGCGAAGGCGTGGCTTTCCAAAGGCGCGGTGGCATCCGACCGCGTGCATCGTTTCCTGTCCGATGCGGGCGTGGTGAAAGCCATCGTCCATCATAGTCCCGAGAAGATGAAGCCCAAGAAGAAGGCGCAGGAACGCGCCGCCGCGGCCGCCAAGGCCGCCGGTGCGGGTGCTGCAGAGGCTTGACGCAGTCCCGCGTCCTCCTCGGTGTGGTCGCCGCAGCCCATGGCATCAAGGGTGAGGTGAAGGTGAAGACCTTCACCGAAAGCCCGCAAGCGCTTGGCGCCTACGGGCCGGTGACGACTGAGCAGGGACGCACGCTTGAGATCGTCCAATTGCGCCCCACCAAGCGTGACGAGGCGGTGGTGCGCTTTGCCGGGCTCTCCGACCGCAACGCCGCCGAAGAATTGAGGGGCGCGCAGCTTTCTGTGCCGCGTGCCGCATTGCCCCCGCCTGAGGACGGCGCATTTTATCATGCCGATCTTGTCGGGCTGCGCGCCGAAGACCGTTCGGGCTCCGTGCTCGGCAAAGTGCTTGGGGTGCACAATTTCGGCGCGGGCGACGTGCTGGAAATCGAATTCACCGCCGGGGGCACGGAGTTCGTCGCCTTCGCCGACCCGCATGTGCCGGTGGTGGATGTCGCGGGCGGGCGTATCGTGATCGAACTGCCGCGTGAGAACCAGAACTGACCCAACTCCCTTGTCATCCTGGGCGAGCCAGCCTTAG
>DASYEG010000139.1:0-6126 GCA_036499145.1 Micropepsaceae bacterium
GCGCCGTGAATCGATCAGGAGCACCGCGCGGCGCAAATGGGCGCGCCCCCGCAGATAGGCGAAGATCAGTTCCGTCCAGCGCTCCGAATCGGTCCTGGAGACGCGCGCATAGCCATAGCCCGGCAAATCCGCCAGGATCAGCCGCCCGCCAAGACGGAAGAAATTGATCTCGCGCGTGCGCCCCGGCGTGTTCGAGACGCGCGCGAGCGTCTTGCGCCCGGTCAGCGCATTCACAAGGCTGGATTTGCCCACATTGGAGCGTCCGACAAAGGCGACCTCCGGCAGGTCGGTCGCGGGGATGCCGTCCAGATTCGCGGCGCCCTGCAGGAAGTCGCAATCCTGCGCAAAGAGAATGCGTCCGCGTTCCTCGGCCTCTTCTTGTGCCGCGCGTGTGTCCTCGTCCGTCATCGATGGAGCGTCAAATCGCGCATCAATCCGGCGGGCCGGCCGGCTTTTCGGGAGCTTCGCCGCGGCGCAGCCGCGCCGCCATGCCGCGCAGCCGGTCGAGGAAATCCACCGGCGTCCCCGTCGATTTCATGATGATCACCTGCTGGATGATGGAAAGCGTGTTGTTCCAGCTCCAATAGATCACCAGCCCGACCGGAAAATTCGCCATCATGAACATGAAGATCAACGGCATGAAGCCGAAGATCTTTTGCTGCATGGGATCGGCGGGCGGAGGATTGAGATTGGTCTGGAGCCACATGGTCAGACCCATGAGCATCGGAAAGGCGCCGAGCACGAGGAAATGGCCGATCACCGGAAGCTGCGTCGGATCGGCGGGAATGAGCCCGAACAGATTGAACACATTGCTCGTGTCTTGCGCGGAAAGGTCCTTGACCCAGCCGAAGAACGGCGCGTGCCGCATATCGATGGTGACGAGAAGCACCTTGTACAGCGAGAAAAATACCGGGATCTGGATCACCATCGGCAAGCAGCCCGCCAGCGGATTCACCTTCTCCTTCTGGTAGAGTTTCATCATCTCTTGCTGCTGCTGGACTTTGTCGTCCTTGAAGCGCTCGCGCATGCGCTCCATTTCGGGCTGCAGTTTCTTCATCTTGCTCATGGAGCGGTAGGACGCATTCGCCAGCGGGAAGAACAGCGCTTTGACGAAGACGGTGAAGATCAGAATTGCGACGCCGAAATTGCCGACGTAGCGATAGAGAAAATCGATCGCCAGGAACATCGGTTTGGTAATGAAGGAGAACCAGCCCCAATCCACCGCCATGTCGAAACGCTGGATGCCCAGAGTCTTGCCGTAATCATTGACGAGATCGACGACCTTGGCGCCCGCGAAAAGATGATGAATCACAACCTGCGAGCCGTTCGGCGCGACCGTCTTCGGCTTCATGGTGAAGTCGGATTGATACGCCTTCACTCCGTTGGCGTCATAGGCCTTGTAGGTCGCGGTGAATTGCTCCGACTGCGGAGGAATTGCCGCAGCCATCCAATATTTGTCGGTGATTCCGAGCCAGCCGCCCTGGCTGTCGAAATGTTGCATGTCGTTGTTCTTGCCGAGATCGTCATAGGTCGGGTCTTTCAGCGTGCCGTCGAGCACGCCGATGAAGCCCTCATGCACCACCCAATAATGCTGCGCGGGTGGAAGATTGTGGCGCGAGACGAGTCCATACGGAAAAAGCACCACCGGCTGGCTGCCGTGATTTTCCACCGTATCGGCGATGGTGAACATGTAGTTGGTGTCGACCGCAATGCGGCGCAGGAAGACCAGACCGGACCCGTTGTCGTAGGAAAGCTCGATGTCGTGACCCGGCGAGAGTTTGTCGCCCTTGCTGAGTTTCCATTGCGTGTCGGGACCGGGCGTCTTTTGCTGCGCGGCCGCATCGGCGATCCAGCCGAACTCCGCGAAATAGGGATGCTCGGCCGCCATCGGCGAGAGCAGCTCGATTTCCGGACTCTTGGGATCGGGTGTCTCGTGATAGGCGCGCAGGCGCAAATCGTCGAAGCGCCCTCCCGTCAGATTGATGGAGCCGCCGAGCGTGGGCGTATCGATGTCCGCGCGCTCCGGCGCCAGCTTGAGGGCGGCATCGCGCGGAAGATTACGCGTGGCGGGAGCGGTCCCGGAGGCCGGTTGCGCCGCGCCCGCTGCGCCCGCCGGTTTGGCTTTTTGCTCGGCGGCGAGCTGCTGCTGGCGCGCCTGCTCCTGGGCGATCTGCGGCTTGCCGACGAAATATTGCCATCCGAAGACCACGGCCATCGACAACACGATGGCGATTAGCAGATTGCGCTGGTCGGACATGGGGACTCCGGTGGGCCTTAAGGCTTGTGAGCGTGCGGCGGGACAGGATCATAGCCGCAGCCGCCGCCGAGCAGTGTGAAGGGATGGCAACGTGCAAGCCTGCGAAGCGCAAGCCAACTTCCCTTGAGCGGGCCATGCTGGGTCAGCGCCTCGAGCGCATAGGCCGAGCAGGATGGGCTGAAGCGGCAGGCCCGCGGCAGCAGCGGCGAAATCATGGCGCGATAGGCGAGGATGGGCGCGCGCAAGGACGCAATGGCGGCGCGGCGCGGCAGATCGCGCAGAGCATCAACCATGATGGTCCTCCTTTGGGTCGCGCCGGCCGCGTCTCTGCGGCAGGGGCGCTGTTCCGGCGCGAGCAATCGCGGCATGGGCGGTCCTGAGCGCTTTCTCCAAATCCCGGGTAAGCTCGCCAAAGGGACGCAAAAGCGTCGCCGTTCGGGCGATCAGAACATAATCATGCCCCTGGCGCCCTGAAAGGGGCAGGGTCGCGGCGGCCACTGCGCGCAAACGCCGCTTGGCGCGATTGCGCTCCACGGCTCCCCCCACTTTGCGGCTCGCGGTGAAGCCGACCCGCGCGGTCCTGGGTTTGGCGAGAACGGGCGGCGAAAGACAGGTCTCGAGCGTCAGGCCGGGCATGGGCTGGCGATACCCCTTTTGCGCCCGCAGGAAATCGGCCCGTTTTCTCATGTGGTCAAGGGCAAGCTTGGCGGAAAGCCCAGATTCGGGGGACGGCTCGGCGCCGGCGTTCAGGCCGATAGCCTCTTGCGGCCTTGGGCGCGACGGCGGGCGATCACTTGGCGCCCCTTCTTCGTCGACATGCGTTTGCGAAAGCCGTGACGGCGCTTGCGGACGAGTTTGCTCGGCTGATAGGTGCGCTTCACGGCAAGTCTCCGGAAAAAAAAGCCGGGTTTGGCTCGAAAGAGCCGTGCTTCTACGGGGCCGACTGGCCCCCTGTCAACCAAAAGCGGCGGCGTTTCCCCCGCCGCTTTTGCGCCAAACCGCGAAACCTCTCCTGCCCGATCAGTTGATCGTGGCGATGGCGACGTGATTGACGCCGCTTTCCGCCATCACAAGACCCGTCCCGTCCTTTGTGGGCATCATGTTGCGCACAACGCCGCCGCCGGACGGAAGCACCGGGAACGTCTGGAATTTCTCCGTCTTGGGGTCGAAGCGCACCAGGCCGTTCGGCTTCGTATTGCCTTCGTCGTACCAGACGATGCCGTTCAGCGTGGTGATGCCATAGGGCTCCGATTTCGGACCGCCCGGCGAGGGCCATTCCTTGGTGGCGCCCGTCTTGGTGTCGTACATGCCGAGATAGCCGCGCGAATAATCCGAAATCCAGATCACGTCATTGCCGTCGATGGCGATGCGCCGCGGGCGGGTTCCGGGATTGGGAAGCGTGATTTCATGGATTTCCATGGTGTTGGCATCGATCCAGGCAAGCTTGGGAGCCTGCCATTCGCTGAACCAGAGTTTGCCCTTGCTGTCGAACACCATGCCGTAAGGCGCAGCCTTTTCGGTCGGCACCACAGCGAGCTTGATCCCGCCTGTCTTCGGGTCGAGCCGGCCGACCATGTTGCTGTTCTGGGAGGTGAACCAAAGGATGCCGTTCTTGTCGAACAGCGGCGTGTGCGGATCGCGTGCCGCGCCGGTCTTAAATTCCGTGAATTTTCCGGTCTTGACGTCGAGCTTGCCGATGTAGCCCTTGAAGTTGCCCGTGTACCAAATGTTCCCATCCTTATCCATCACCAGCCCGTGGGGACCCGAGATGGGGGTCTTCGTCTTGTAGATGTCGAACTTGCCGGTTTTCGGATCGAGATGACCGATATAGCTTCCCATATGGGCGGTGAAATACATGGTGCCGTCGGGAGCCGCGAGAGGATCGTGCGGCCGGGAACCCGGAATCGGCAGTTCCCATTCCTTGATCGAGACCTTCACCGGGCCCGGTACGGAGACGAACTTGTTGGCGGGACGCTCCGGAAAGCTCTTGATGAGATATTTGGTGACCGAATCGACCTGGTCCGGCGTGAGGGCCGCTCCCGCATTGACCATCATGTGGACGTTATTGGCCCATTCGGCCGCGTTGTAATTGCCGTATACGATCCGGCCGAGTTCATGGCAGGCCGTGCAGACTTCCGCCACCACGGCTTTTTCGGGCCCTGCTGGAAGCTTGTTGACGTCGGGATCGGCGGTTTGCGCCGCAAAGGCGGGCAGCGCAATAGCCGCAGCCGCGACAGCGGTCACGAAGGACAGTTTCAGCATAGGGTACCCCTTGCGAATTTGGTTCGGCTTAAGCGGCCGCAATTTAATGCAACCCTAGGGGTCTGCCAATAGCACAGGGCCAGAACCAGCAGTACAACCCAGACCCAGCGGGTCAAGGGTTCGTGACCGGGCTTCGTCGCCGAGACGGCAAGACAGGCGCTCCAGGCCCAGGAGCTTCAGACCCAGGAGCCTCATGCGACGTCGCTCCGGGCCAAGGCACCTCCCAACGCCGGACATGCCGATGATGATCCGCGTCGATCCGCCCTCCCATTTTCCGCGGGGACACATATATTCTGTTTGGACACAACGCCGAAAATCGTCCCAGTCTTCCCGCGGACCGGCCAGCGAAAAATTTGCCTTTGGCATGATTTCGCCGGAAATCTGGTGCACCCTGATGTCATGTTGAAGGAGCTGAAAAGGCCGAAACCCGGGTGGCAGCTGGCCGTCTACAGCCTTTCGGGCCGGCTTCTGCTGCTGACCATCATGTTCGTGATGCTGAGCGTCGCGCTGATCTATTTTCCCTCCGTCGCGCGCTATCATCATCAATTGCTGCAGGACCGGATTCATTCCGCCCAGCTCGTCATCCTGCCGTTCACCGAAGCGCCCGGCCAGCAATTGTCGGCCAATCTGCGCAAGCAGCTTCTGGAACGCGCAGGCGTCGATGCCGTGATCCTGCGCGGCGGAGGCCAGCACGAACTTTTCCTCGTCGGTCCCGACCCGCCCCCCATCCAGGCGATCTATGACGGCGGCGAAACCGATCTGCTCGACCAGATCCGCGATGTCGTGCGTGCGTTGTTCGCCCAACCCGGCCGCACCATTCGCATCGATGCGATGACCGCCATCGGCGAAGCCAGCAGCATCGTCGTGGTGGCCAACGAGGAACCGATCCGCGCCGCTCTTTTCGTGTTTTCCGCGCGTGTGCTGGCGCTTTCGATCTTCGTTTCGGCGCTGACTTCGCTTCTGGTGTTCGTGAGTCTTTACCTGATCCTGGTGCGGCCGATGCAGCGCATCACCGCAGCGATGGTCGATTTCCGCAACAATCCGGAAGATCCCTCGCGCATCCTTCATCCGTCCGCGCGCCGCGATGAGATCGGCACGGCCGAACGCGAGCTTTCTTCACTCCAGCAGGAGCTCTACGGCTTCTTGCAGCAGAAGACGCGGCTCGCGGGCCTCGGGCTTGCGGTCGCAAAAATTCAGCATGATTTGCGCAACATCCTTTCGAGCGCTCAGATCGCCTCGGATCGCCTTGCCACGCTCGACGATCCGGTGGTCAAGCGTGTGGCGCCCCGCCTCGTGGACGCGCTCGACCGCGCGGTCAATCTTGCCACCAACACGCTGCGCTATGGGCGCGCCGAAGAACGCGCCCCGCAGCGGACGCTCGTGGCCCTGGCGCCCCTGATCGACGAGGCGGCGTCCTCGGCCCTGCCTGAAGCCGGCGAAATCGCGCTGGAAAAACGCATACCGCACGGACTTGAGATCGATGCCGATTCCGAACAGCTCTTTCGCGTGTTGCTCAACCTGTTGCGCAACGCGCGTCAGGCGCTCGATGCGATGCCGGCCGAGGAAAATCGGCGCAAGCACATCCTGGTCGAGGCCAGGCGAAAGGG
>DASYEG010000140.1:0-3201 GCA_036499145.1 Micropepsaceae bacterium
GCGGCACGCCCGGTGCCGGTCTGCACGACCTCATACATCATGGCGTTCATCGCGAGCCCCTCGTCTTCGGAAAAAAGCGGTGCGGACGGCGGCACATCGTGGCGGTAGAGGGTGGCGCCGTTGGGCGAGCGCACCGAGACCACCATATAGGGGCGGACCTGCTTGCCCATCGATGCGAAACTGGCATAGGCGCCTGTCAGTTCGAGCGGCGTGACTTCCGATGTGCCCAACGCCAGGGAGGCAACCGGCTGGAGCGCAGACCGGATGCCCAGTCTGTGGGCCGCAGCGACGACCTGTGTTAGCCCGGCCTCCTGGCCGAGGCCGACCGCCACGGTGTTTATGGATTGCGCGAAGGCCTGTTCCAGAGTCACCGGTCCCAGATGTTCGTCGTCATAATTGTCCGGCGACCAGTTCTTGATGGTGATGGGTTCGTCCATGCGCACGGTCGCGGGCGTCAGCCCATGTTCGAGAGCGGCGAGATAGACGAAAGGCTTGAAGGCGGACCCCGGCTGACGATGCGCCTGGGTGACGCGATTGAACGCGCTTTCGGCGTAGTCCTTACCCCCGATCAGCGCGCGCACGGCGCCCTGCGGCGTCATGGAGACAAGTGCTGCCTGCGTCGCATGCGCGTTCTTCGAGCTGCGCTTATCGAGGACGGTGACGATCTGGGAACGCGCGGTTTCCTGCAACGCGGAATCCATCGCGGTGACGATAGTGAGATCGCCGGCCGTGTGCGGCAGGATTTGCTTCACCTCGTCCGCTGCCGCGTCGAGATAATAATCGCGCGCCAGATTCTGCGTTGGATCGATCACGGTGGCGGGCGTCGCGCGAGCCCGGGCGGCCTCTTCCGGCATCAATGTGCCGCTCGCAACCATGGCGCCGAGCACGCGATTCGCACGGGCCTGCGCGGCGGCAAGGTCGCGCCGCGGCGAGAACGCCGTGGGCGCGCGCGTCAGTGCCGCCAGCATCGCGGCCTGGGACAGAGTCACGTCGCGCGCCGATTTGCCGAAATAGACATGGGCTGCGCCGTCGACGCCATAGGCGCCGGAGCCGAGATAGAGCCGGTTCAAATACAGCTCCAGGATCTGGTCTTTCGTGAGCCGGCGTTCGAGTGCGAACGCGCCGGCGATTTCGGTCAGCTTGCGGGAGAAGGTGCGGTCCGGCGACAGCAACACGATCTTCACGACCTGCTGCGTGATCGTGGAACCGCCCTGCACGATGCGCCGGGCTTTCAAATCGACCATCGCCGCACGCATCAGCCCATTCAGATCGATGCCGTGATGGCGATAGAATTTGCGGTCTTCCATGGCGAGGAACGCGGCCGGCAGATAGGGCGGCATGTCGGAGAGCTTCAGCCTTTCGCCGACGATCGCGCCACGCACCCCCACCACCTGTCCGGTTTCATCGGTGAAGGTGAGGGCTTGCGGACGATTGAGCGCATAAAGATCGGCGTGCGCGGGAATGACCGGCGCGACGGCGGACATCACAAGGAACAGCGCGGCGGCGCCCACAAGTGTCACACCGGCCAGGCTGCCGAACAGGATGACCGGCCAGCGAATCTGTTGGCGCCAATCGGCGGGCCAGGAGAGGCTGGTCACGAAGGCACGGGTCCGCTCCGCTTCACGCGCGAAGAAAGCCCCCGTTCCCGCCGCCGCCCGATGGAGACAATTGCCGGCCGCGTGATTTTGTTCCGCTTGCGCCTTGAAAGCGGGACGCTCCTCGCCCATCTGGGTCCTATCTCCGAAAATCTATGCTGGGAAACGCGCCAACGGGATCAACGTCCCGTGACCGCTGGAACAATTTACTTTGGCGAATCCGCAACGAAATCGGGTGATACGCATTGGCGAATTGCGGCGGGATCGGGGCAGCATGCCGCGCTCATGCCCAAGCCAATCCGATAAATTCCGCGCCGCGTCTTGAAGGGGGACGCTGTCATGGCCACTTCGTCCAAATCCCCGAAAAAGCAAACCCGGAAGAAACACACGGACGCCGAAGCCGCCGCCGAGTCGGTTGGCTCTGTCGTCAGGCGGATCATCGCCGATGAATCGCCGGTTCTTGAAGATTGGCCGGAAAATTGGCCTGAAAATTGGACAGCCGATCTGATCCGGCGTGTTCTTGCGTGGCAGATCGAGCAGATGGAAATGAAACCCTCCAAGAGTCCAAAAATCGCAGCCCAGCGCGCCCGCGACGCGCGCACCATGACCGAGCTTGTCCGCACGCTCGAAAAACTCGACGCGGTGAACCGGCGCCGCGAATCCAAAGGGCGTAAAACGAAACCGCGCGATGACAAAGCCATCAAGGAACAATTTATCCGCCGCCTCGATCAACTGCTTGCCGCCCGAGTTGAGGGCCCGGCTGCTGGAAAGCCTGAGTCCGGCTGACGCAGAATTCCTGAACAGCGATTGGCCGTTCTGGGCGCGCCCCGAACAACTCGCGCCGGAGGGCGATTGGCGCATCTGGTTGTTTCTGGGCGGGCGCGGCGCAGGCAAAACGCGCGCCGGCGCGGAATGGATTCTGGATGGGGTGCGTGAGGGCGCGATGCGGCGCGTGGCGCTGGTGGGCGCCACCTATGCCGATGTGCGCGACGTCATGATCGCGGGCGAATCGGGATTGCTGGCGGCGGGCCGGGCCGAGGGCTTGCGCTATGAAGCCTCCAAGCGGCAGGTGCATTGGCCGAGCGGCGCGGTGGCGCAGGCCTTCACGGCCGAGGAGCCGGACGGTCTGCGCGGCCATCAATTCGATGGCGCCTGGCTGGATGAATTCTGCAAAGCGCGCGATCCCGAAACGACGCTCGACATGCTCCTGATGGCTTTGCGCATCGGGGAAAATCCGCGTGCGCTTCTGACCACGACGCCGCGCAACATCGCCGCGTTCAAGGCGCTGCTGGCGATGCCCGCAGTGGCGGTGACACGCGCGGGCACCTTTGCCAACGCGGCCAATCTGGCGCCCGCGTTCCTGGAACAGATGCGTCTGCAATATGCCGGCACGCGTCTGGGGCGGCAGGAATTGGACGCCGAACTGATCGAGGACAATGAATCCGCGCTGTGGCGGCGCGAATGGATCGAGGCTGCGCGCGTGCGCGAATGGCCCGCGCTCAGACGCGTCGTCGTTGCCGTCGATCCGCCCGCATCGGCCGGCGCGGACGCGGATGAATGCGGCATTGTCATCGCGGGCGCGAGCGCGGACGGCCACGGCTATGTG
>DASYEG010000141.1:0-2658 GCA_036499145.1 Micropepsaceae bacterium
GGCGAAGGAAGACCACATCGCACCGGCCGCGTCCGTCTACAAAGGCGCGAAACTGTTTGGCGGACCCGTGACCTACATGCTCGCGGGTTCCGGTCACATCGCCGGTGTCATCAATGCGCCCGCGGCCGGAAAATATCAGCACTGGACCAATGCCGCCCTGCCCGCCACCCTTGGCGAATGGCAAGCAGGCGCAACCGAGCATGCCGGGTCCTGGTGGCCGGAATGGGACGCGTGGCTCGCACCGCGCTCGGGCGAGAAAATCCCCGCGCCCAAACCCGGAGATGGCGAGTTGAAATCTCTGGGCGACGCGCCGGGCACCTATGTGCTCGTAAAAGCGGGCACCATGAATCAGCCTAAAAAGGCGCGCGCCAGCCACTAGGAATTATTAGGTGTTGCTCCTCTATCATGGCTCCGGTTCCGGAGGCCGCCATGAAAAGGACGCTTGTTTGCTCGCTCGCTGCCATGGCGCTGCTGGGGGCGGCGATGCAGACAGGCGCCCGGGCACAGGACAGTGCCTTCTTCGGCGCCATGATGGCGCCGCTGACGCCGAATATTCAGCACGGCCTTGCAATCGAAATCAGTAAGGGCGCGGCCATCGGCGATATCGTCGCGGGCAGTCCCGCGGCCGCCGCCGGTCTGCGGGGTGATGACGTCATCATCGACATCGATGGGCAGCCGGTGGATTCGCCGCAAGATGTCATCGCCGTCATCGAACGCCACAGGCCTGGGGACCGGATTGCGGTGCAGATTCTTGATTCACGCAATGGTCACCGCGCCAATACGGTCAGCGTGACATTGGCCGCGCGCCCTTCGGGATTTCACCCGGACCAGCAGCCTGGTCCCCAGCCAGTACCAGCCTCAGGCCGTCCAAAATCCGATCTCACTCCGCCTGAATAACGCGCGCCAAAATCTCGGCAGCATTCTCGCAATCCGCGCGGCTGACATCGAGATGGGTCACCGCGCGCAGCTTGCGCGCGCCGAACACCGACACAAGAACGCCCGCATCCTTGGCGCGGACCGCGATGGTCGCAGCGTCGGGAGCGTTCTCTTCCATATGGAAAATAACGATGTTGCTTTGCACCGTTGCAAGATCGAGGCGGACGCCCCGGAGCGCCGTCAGACGTTCGGCCATCAGACGCGCATGCGCATGATCTTCGGGCAAGCGCGCGAGATTATGATCGAGCGCATAAAGTCCGGCCGCGGCCAGAATGCCGGCCTGCCGCATGGCGCCACCGAACATGCGCCGAAGCCGGACCGCGCGCGCGATATCGGCCTTTGAACCCGCCACGACGCTGCCGACCGGGCAACCCAAACCTTTGGACAGCGCGACAGAGACCAATTCGAAGGGAGCCGAGAGTTGGGCAACGCTGCGCCCTGAAGCGGCCGCCGCATTGAACAGGCGCGCGCCATCGAGATAGGTGCGAATGCCGAGGGCGCGCGCGGCATCGCAGATCGCAACCGCGTCGTTTTGCGGAAACACCAGCCCGCCACAGCGATTGTGCGTGTTCTCGATCACCACCAGCGTCGTCGGCGGCAACATCATATGGCCGTGCGGCTTCACATGACTGCGAAATTCGGCCGGAGTGAATAGACCTTCGGTCCCGATGGGCGAGAACTGCACACCCGCATTGGCGGCGCCGGCGCCCGATTCATGCCACACCATATGCGTTTCATGGCCCAGGATCACGTCATCGCCAGGCCGCGTCAGAAGCTTGAGACCGATCTGGTTCGCCATAGTGCCGCTCGGCACGAACAGCGCGGCTTCCTTGCCCAGCAATTGGGCGACACGTTCCTGCAGCAGATTGATGCTGGGATCATCGCCATATTGATCGTCGCCGACCGGGGCTTCCGCCATGGCGCGGCGCATCCCGGCGGACGGCCGGGTGACGGTGTCAGATCTGAGATCGATAAATTCCATTAGGCCCCCTCGCCTCCTCGCGCCTTTCGCATTGCCGCGGCCACAGCGAGGCTTCCCGCATCGCCGCGGCGTTCAAGGCCCCCAATGGCACCTTCCACATCGGCGGGGGCGCGGTTCTGCGACAGTTTTGCTTTTCCTTCGAGTGTTTCGAAAATCAGTTCAAACCCGATAATGGCGGTCAGAAGCACGTCCAGCCGCGCCGGCGGCACACGCCCCATCTTCCACTGCGGTTTTGGCGCCAAAGCGGATTCTTCCTGTGCGGCCAGATCGGAAAGCAGCCGCCGCAACTCAAAATCGCCAAGACGCCGCACAGGACCAGCACCTTCGACCGCGAGATAATTCCAGGTCGGGACCATCGCATCGGTTTCATACCAGTCGGGTGAGATATAAGCGTGCGGTCCCATCACGGAGATTTTCAGCGCAACGCCGGTTTCCATGTTCGCCAAGGGATTGGCGCGGGCGAGATGAAAACGTATGGCGCCAAGCGGACCCAGCCCCCGATCGAGAACGACGGGCGCGTAGGCGAAGTGAATCGTCCCACCGATCTCGCCCGCGATGACCGCGAACACATGCGAACGCAAGAAACCGTGGATGTCCGAAAGCGCGAAATGGGCCGGAACATACATGGTTCAAACAAGCCCCGCCGTTTCCGGCCAGCCCATCATCACATTGAGATTCTGCACGCAAGCCCCGGCAGCGCCTTTCCCGAGATTGTCGAGCACCGCCACCACGCGCGCCTG
>DASYEG010000142.1:0-28713 GCA_036499145.1 Micropepsaceae bacterium
GCGATCTCGAATGACGACATGCTGTGGTACGGCGATTATACGCGCGGCTACCTCGGCATGTACGATCCCAGGACCGGCAAGGCGAAGGAATGGAAATCACCGGCCGGGCCGGACTCCGCACCCTATGGCATCACGACGACCCCCGGCGCAATCTGGTACAGCGAGTCCGGGGCGAACCCCAACACGCTGGTGCGCTTCGATCGGAAGTCGGAGAAATTCCAGACCTGGAAAATCCCGTCCGGCGGCGGCACGGTGCGCAACATGATGGCCACCCGGGACGGCAATCTTGCGATCGCCGAGTCCGGCGAGAACGTGATCGCGCTGGTCGAGATCAAATAGCCGGTCGATCGCAGCTAGGATTTCCTGAAATTTTCCTTTGAAGCTATAAAAGCAAGCAGGTCGGCATTGATGATTTCCGCATGCGTCGTGGGCATCCCATGCGGGAAGCCAGGATAAGTCTTCAATGAACCGTGCTTCAAAAGCTTGATTGTTCTCGCGCCCGAGGCGGGGAACGGACAAATTTGATCGTCCTCGCCATGCATGACCAGAACCGGCACGTCGATTGCTTTAAGGTCGTCGAAGAACTCAGTCTCCGAGAGGACTTTGACGCAATCATACTGGGCCTTGATCGCGCCCATCATACCTTGGCGCCACCAATTCTCGCGTATGCCTTCCGAGATGACCGCGCCCGCACGGTTAAAGCCGTAGAACGGCATGGTGATGTCTTTGTAGAATTGTGAGCGATGGTTGGCGGTTCCGTCGCGAAGACCGTCGAAAACCTCTTTTGGAAGTCCTTCGGGATTGGTGTCTGTTTTCATCAGCGCGGGTGGAATGGCGCTGATCAACACCGCCTTCGCCACGCGGCCCGTGCCGTACTTGGCGACATAACGCACCACTTCTCCGCCACCGGTTGAATGGCCGATATGCACAGCGCCTTTAATATCAAGTGCTTTCGTGAGTTCGGCGACATCGGCTGCATAGGTGTCCATGTCATGGCCGTTCGCTGTCTGCGTCGAGCGACCGTGGCCGCGGCGATCATGGGCAATAACGCGATAGCCCTTCCCCAGGAAGAACATCATCTGGGCGTCCCAATCGTCGGCTGACAGCGGCCAACCATGGTGAAAGAAAAGCGGCGTGCCCGATCCCCAGTCTTTATAGAAAATCTCGGTATCATCCTTGGTGGTCAACATCGGCATATCTTGTTTCCTTTTCAGAATGTGCGGACAAGCCTGTCGTGCGCTGGAAAACCATACGAAGATCGGACGATATTGTGCATTGGCGGAAATGACATTGTTCGGGGCAAAACTGACAAATGGCGATTTGGGATCCACCCACCGAAATTGGCATCCTCCTCTACCCTGAAGTTGCATCCGCAACGGTTCATGGACTGACGGATCTCTTCACTGTCGCGACAACGCTCGTTCGCGAACATCTGGGGCCAACCGCACCGACTCTGCGTATAAGCCATTGGCAACCGGGTTCTACAAACAACGCGATCGAATGTGTCTTCGACACGCACCCTCAGTTCGCTACTAGACCTGTATCGGTGATCGTTCCCGGAAGCTGGAAAGGCCAACCGGCCTCAGAGGTAAGGCGCCGCCTTGTCCAGTGGCTCATTGAGCGACATGCCGCCGGTACCACGCTCTGCTCTGTTTGCGGAGGGGCCTTCATTCTTGCCGAAACCGGCTTACTCGCCGGGCGCTCCGTCACCACGCATTGGTCCTTAAAGGGGGAGTTGGCGGATCGCTTTCCAGAGATTCAAGTCGATGAAAGCAGGCTCACGATCGAGGATGGAAACTTTATCACGGCAGGCGGAGTGCTAGCGTGGGCCGATTTGGGTTTGAAGCTTGTCGACAGGTACCTCGGACCGACAATCATGCTGCGGACCTCACAGTTTATGCTCGCGGACCCTCCCGGCCGCGAGCAGCGGTATTACAGCCATTTTTCGCCAAAGCTCCATCACGGCGACTCGTCCATTCTGAAGGTGCAGCATTGGCTTCAAACGCAAGCGACCAAAAAGCCATCGGTATCGGAGATGGCGAAAGCGGGTGGTCTAGAGCCGCGAACGCTTCATCGACGCTTTCAGAAAGCCACAGGCCTCAAACCGAACGAGTACAGCCAACACCTTCGCGTGGGAAAGGCACGGGAGATGTTGGAATTCACAAACCGTACAGTCGATCAGGTTGCCTCCGCCGTTGGTTATGAAGATCCGAGTTCGTTTCGCAGAGTGTTTCAAAGAGTGGTGGGCTTATCGCCCGGCGCCTACCGCCGCCGGTTTGCTGCCGCGAATGCCGCTCGCACCGCGACCTGAATAGCCGCTTTGGCTATCAGCAGACACATCTCGGCCGGCAATATCGGTTTTCGTGCCGCATCACCGCGCAAGCAAACTTAGCAAGAAGTCATTCCGCATCCCTTCAGTACCGCGGGCAATTGTTCGGGGATGTCTTCCGCGATAAGGCCGGGGCCATAGCGGTTTGCCGCGTCGCCATGCAGCCATACGCCGGCGCATGCGGCCTCGAACGCGCCCATGCCTTGTGCCATCAGACCCGCGATCATGCCGGTCAGGCAATCGCCCGAGCCTGCCGTGGCCAGCCAGGGTGGCGCGTTGGCATTGATCGCCGCAATACCGTCGGGCGCGGCAATGACGGTGTCAGGCCCCTTCAGCAACACCACGCATCCGGCGATGCGCGCGGCTTCACGCGTCGCGTCCAGACGCGACGGCGCGTTTCTGAGCAGGTCTGGAAAGATGCGCGAGAATTCCCCCTCGTGCGGCGTCAGGACCATGCCGGCGTCAAGCTGCCGGAACAACGCGTTCGGATCATCGCCAAACGACGTGAGGCCGTCAGCATCTATCGCAGCGGCTGCGCCACAGGCGAGCACTGCGGCCACCAGATCTTGCGTGCGCGGCCCGACTCCGCAGCCAGGTCCGATGGCGACGGCGTTGAGCCGCTTATCCGCAAGCAGGGCGCTTAAACCCTTGGCGCCCTCGAATGGCTTCACCATGATGGCGGTGAGCTGCGCGGCATTGACGCCTACGGCATCGAGCGGGCTTGCCACGCTGACAAGCCCGGCGCCAATGCGCAACGCGGCGCGCGCCGCCAGCCGCGCCGCGCCGGTGGCGTGCATGGGGCCGCTCACGACAACGGCGTGGCCGCGATCGTATTTGTGGCCGGCACGCCGGATTGTGGGAAACGATGCGCGCCACAGCTCCGGCGTGTTTTCGAAACTCCTTGGACGGATGGTTTCCAGAACGCCCTCCGGGATGCCGATATCGGCAAGGATGATGTCACCGCACAGGCCTCTGCCTGGGAACAACAGATGCGCCGCCTTCCTGCGGAAGAACGTGACCGTCTGCGCGGCGTGAATGCAAACACCGCCGGCGCCATCCAATGGTCGTCCCAGATCGCCGTGAAGCCCGCTCGGCACATCGACCGCAAGAATGGGAATGCCGCTCGCATTCGCTCGGCGCACGACGTCCGCCACGATGCCCTGTAACGGGCGCGCGAGTCCGGCGCCGAATAGCGCATCGACGATCAACGATGCGTCTTCTAAGACGGCTTCGTCGAATGGCACAATCGGACCGCCCCAGCGGTTCGCCATCGCCGCCGCATCGCCCTTTAGGGATGCCGGTGGGGACAGGCACGCGACCCGCACCTCGACCCCACGCTCGCGCAATTTTGCAGCGGCGCAGAATCCATCCCCGCCATTGTTACCCGGACCGCAAAGCACAAGCGCCGCAGCATTGGGATGATGCGCCGTCACCGCATTGGCGACGGCGTCCCCGGCATTCTCCATCAGCGTCAGCGAGGGAATGCCGCCTTCAACGGAAAGCAGGTCGGCCTCTCCCATTTGGGCAATGGTGAGGATTTCGCCGCTCACTTCGAATCCCTATCCCGCAAGAGCGGAGAAATAATTGTTCAACCGTTTGCCCGCGTCTTCCAGAACCGCGCGTTTTTTGCAGAACGCAAACCGCACCAGGTCGGCGGGTCCGCCTTCGCTATAAAATACCGACAGCGGAATGGGTGTGATCCCGGCCTCCCGCGTTATGCGCTTGCAGAATTCGCGATCGGTTTCGTTGGTTAATCCACGGATCGAGGCGGTGATGAAGTAAGTGCCTTCGCTGGAGAGCACATCGAATCCAACCGCCTGCAGCGTGCCGGCTATCGAATCGCGTTTAACCTGAAGCGCGCGCGTATTCTCCAGTGCATAATCCATTTCGTGCTCCAGCCCGTGCGCGACGCCCAGTTGCAGCGCCGGCGAAGTCGTGAAGGTGTTGAACTGGTGGGCTTTGGAAATCACCTGGATCAGGCGGGCGGGACCGCAAATCCAGCCGATCTTCCAACCGGTCAGGGAAAACATCTTCCCTGCCGAACCGACGCGCACGCAGCGTTCGCGCATACCGGGAAGCGAGATCAGCGGCACGTGGGCGCGTCCGTCGAACACCAGATGCTCGTACACCTCGTCACACACCGCATAGGCATCATAGTGCTTCAAAAATTGCGCGAGCAGCTCCAGCTCGGCGCGGTCGAACACCCGCCCGATCGGGTTCAAGGGCGAATTGACGATGATAAGCTTGGTCCGCTCCGAAAAAACAGCGGCCAGCGCGCCTTCGGTCAGGCGGAAATCCGGCGTGGCGAGCCGCAGACTCCTCACTCGTGCGCCCATGGCGGCGAGCATCGGAGGATAGGAATCGTAGCAAGGCTCGATCAGGACCGCCTCGTCACCCGGCGCGATCAGCGCCATGACGCAATCCGTGAGCGCCTCGGTGGCGCCCGAGGTAATGAGCACTTCGGTTTCGGGATCGAACGCGAGGTCGTAAAAGCGTTTTGCATGACCGGCGACAGCTTGCCGCAGCAGAGGCAAACCTTGCATGGGCGGATATTGGTTGGGTCCATCGCGCAGTGCCCGCGCCGCGGCTTCGCGGATGCCGGTCGGGCCGTCCTCATCGGGAAAACCCTGACCCAGATTGATGGCGCCATGTGCGCCCGCGAGTGCCGACATCACTGTGAAAATGGTGGTGCCGAGCCCTTCGAACACCGGGTTCAAGTTGCGCGATGTCATCAAAAACCTCTCCGCCGGCCCGCAACTTGGCAAAGCGCTTCGATTGGGGCAATGCCGGATTTTCGGACGTAATTCAGGCAGATTGCACAAAATATAAGCAAGCCGCTGAGGGCACGCCCTGCCTTAACCGATAAACTGCTGAAAAACTGCGCGGAAAGACAATTGCAGGGGTGGCACGCACCCTGCTAGTTCCTTCTGTGCGAGTGCCGCATCTGACGGGAAGGTCTCCATGAAAAAAGTCGAAGCGATCATAAAGCCCTTCAAGCTTGACGAGGTGAAAGAGGCGCTCCACGAGGTCGGCGTCCAGGGGATCACCGTCACGGAGGCCAAGGGATTCGGACGGCAAAAAGGCCATACCGAACTTTACCGCGGCGCTGAATATGTCGTCGATTTCCTGCCCAAGGTGAAAATCGAGATCGTACTCATGCCCGAACAGGTGGAGCCGGCGGTGGAAGCGATTTTGAAGGCCGCGCGCACCGGGCGAATCGGCGACGGCAAGATTTTCATACTCGATGTCGAGGAGGCCGTCCGTATTAGGACCGGCGAAAAAGGGGCAGACGCGATCTGAAAGCGCGCAAGTTTTCCGTCCAGTTTTTCAACGCTTAAATCCAAACAGGAACAGAACCGATGGCTGATGCAAAATCCGTCCTCAAAATGATCAAGGACAAAGAAGTCAAATTCGTTGATCTTCGTTTCACCGATCCGCGCGGCAAGTGGCAGCATGTCACGTTCGACCTTTCCATGATCGACGAAAGCCTCTTCTCACAAGGCACGATGTTCGACGGTTCCTCCATCGCCGGCTGGAAGGCGATCAATGAATCCGACATGGTCCTGATGCCCGATCCCGATTCGGCCGTAATCGATCCGTTCTTCGCCCAGACGACTCTGGCCATCAATTGCGACATTCATGAACCTCTGACGGGCCAACCCTATAATCGTTGCCCGCGCTCGATCTCCAAGGCAGCGGAAAAATATCTCGCTTCCGCTGGCATCGGCGACACCGCCTATTTTGGTCCGGAAGCCGAGTTTTTCATTTTCGACGACGTCCGTTTCGATGTCGGCATGAACAAGGGTTATTTTTTCCTCGACGCTCTGGAGGGCGCCTACAACACCGGCACCGAATATGAGAGCGGCAATCTTGGCCACCGTCCGCCCGTTAAAGGCGGCTACTTTCCGGTACCGCCCGTGGACTCCGCACAGGATATCCGTTCGGAGATGCTCGCCATCATGGGCGACATGGG
This sequence comes from Micropepsaceae bacterium, assembly GCA_036499145.1. Classification (GTDB taxonomy): domain Bacteria; phylum Pseudomonadota; class Alphaproteobacteria; order Micropepsales; family Micropepsaceae; genus CAIYRG01. The sequence continues at coordinate 6,303 of DASYEG010000142.1, forward strand.
CATCCAGCCGGAAAAACATCACCACGAAGTCGCCACCGCGCAGCACGAACTCGGCTTCAAGTTCAATACGCTTACCAAGTGCGGCGACAACATGCAGATCTACAAATATGTGATCCATCAAGTTGCGGCTTCCTACGGCAAATCGGCGACCTTCATGCCCAAGCCGATCTATGGCGACAATGGTTCGGGCATGCATGTGCACCAGTCGATCTGGAAAGAAGGCAAGCCGCTCTTCGCCGGATCGGGCTATGCCGACCTGTCGGAGCTGTGCCTTTACTACATCGGCGGCATCATCAAGCATGCCAAGGCGCTCAACGGCTTCACCAACCCGCTGACCAATTCCTACAAGCGGCTGATCCCCGGCTTCGAGGCGCCCGTGCTGCTCGCCTATTCGGCGCGCAACCGCTCGGCCTCCTGCCGCATTCCATTCGGGGCAGGTCCCAAGGCCAAGCGCGTGGAAGTGCGCTTCCCCGATCCGGGCGCAAATCCTTATCTCGCCTATGCGTCGATGCTGATGGCGGGCCTCGATGGTATCGAGAACAAGATCCATCCCGGCGAGCCGATGGACAAGGATCTCTATGCGCTTCCGCCCGAAGAGTTGAAGGACATCCCGCAGGTTTGCGGCTCGCTGCGCGAAGCGCTGTCGCATCTCGATGCCGACCGCGCCTTCCTGAAAAAGGGCGGAGTCTTTACCGACGATTTCATCGATTCCTACATCGAACTGAAAATGGGCGAGGTCTATGCCTTCGAGCACACCCCGCACCCGGTCGAGTTCAAGATGTATTATTCTGTCTGACGTCTGCACAAAACCGTAATCGAAAGGGCGCGATGCGAATCGCGCCCTTTTTTCTATTCTGTACGTTGGCGTTACGTTGGCGTTTTCAGGCCGACAGGCGACGCTTCGGGCGCTCTTGCACCATCGCGGTCATGGGCAGCACCACATGCACGCGGGTGCCGCCACCTTCTTCGGATTCGAGCCACGCGCGACCGCCATGAAGCTCGGCGAGCCCCCTGACGAGCGCGAGCCCTAGGCCGGTGCCGCTGTTCCCGCTGTCGTAGCGATTGTCCACCCGCGAGAACGGTTTGAAGATCTTGCCGATCTTGTCCTTGGGAATACCGGGCCCGTTATCGGCAACGGTCAGGTCGAAATCGCCGGTGTTGTTGCGTTTCGCGGTCATTTCGATATGTCCGCCGTCGTGGGTGAACTTGACCGCGTTCGAAACGAGATTGATGACGATCTGCTTCAGTGCGCGTTCGTCCGCATACAGGATCGCCGCATCGTCGGCGACGCTGATGCTGAGGGTCTGCCCGCGTTCGCGGGCTCTGGCGCTCACGAATTTCAGGGCGCCGTCGAGCGTTCGCCGGGTTTCGATGACCTGGGGTTCGATCTCCATGCGCCCGGATTCGATCTTCGCGACGTCGAGCAGATCATTGATAAGCGAAAGCAGATGAGCGCCGGAATTGTGAATATCCCCCGCATATTCCTTGTAGCGCGGATTGCCCACCGCGCCCAGACATTCACGCGCTATGATCTCGGAAAAACCGAGGATCGCATTCAACGGCGTGCGCAATTCGTGACTCATATTGGCAAGAAACGCCGTCTTCGAGGTATTCGCGCTTTCGGCTTCCGCCCGTTTCATAAGCGCCTCGTCGCGTGTCTCTTCGAGTTCTCGCGATAGATCTTCGTGGCTGAACCGGATCAACGCTTCGTCGTCCCAGCGGTCACTGATATGCACACTGTCCAGGAATACCTGGATCGCGTAAAGCGGCACCAGCGAGGCAAGCACCATATCCGTCATCTGCTGGGAGGCCACACATCGCAAGAACAGCATGGAGCCCATGGGAAGATAGCTGGCCAGGAAGAATGGAATGTGATTGGCCCGGATGACAAGAAAGCGCCCGACGATGGCGAGGCACATCAATTCGATGAAAACGTGATTGGTTGTATTGACCTCATCCCAGAGCAGCCAGGGCGCGCAGCCCCAAGCCGCCGAAAGACCGGCGCTCATCCAAAGCAGGCGCGATCGCCAGCGTTTCGACGCAACCGCATCGACGGCGCTTTCGCGGCAGCGGGAAAATGTACGCAGCACCAGAGTCGCGACACCTGCGGTCAGGGTGACGACAAGGACAAGCGCAAGCGCGTTGAGGGCGGAAACCTTTCCCAAAAAAGGCATGGGGTCGCTGCACATCAGCGCAAAGAAGCACACCCACAGCGGCGAACCCGCGATGGCGCCATAAATGGCGTTGGCCGCCCGCTCGACCTGAACCTTCAGGATTCGCGGATCGGGAGCATTGCTCGCAGTTCTGGCCTGCATCATCGCAATATCCGAATAATTTTCCGCTGCTTTTCTTTGCAATTGCGGCTTGTGCCAGACATTACCGGCCCAAAGTTAAGAATTGCTGAGATGGATTCGCAGCAATCCGCTGCTTCATGGGAAACAACCCGCACAGGCAAGAGCGGTTTTCCTCCAAACCCAGAATCGGGCAAAAGGAGCCAATGGCAAAGATACGCGATCTTTTCGAGGAACCGGCTGAACCGGCCGCGCTTTCCAGCCGGGGACCGGCAGACAAAAGCTACACCGCCAAGGACATCGAGGTCCTGGAAGGCCTTGAGCCGGTTCGGCGCCGGCCCGGCATGTATATCGGCGGCACCGATGAACGCGCCCTGCACCATCTGGCGGCCGAGATCATGGACAACGCCATGGACGAGGCCGTTGCCGGCTATGCCAATCGGATCGAAATCGAGCTGAAGCCGGACGATATTCTGATCGTACGCGACAATGGGCGGGGCATTCCCATCGATCCCCATCCGAAATTCAAGAACAAATCGGCCCTTGAAGTCATCATGACGACGCTGCATGCCGGCGGAAAGTTCGGGGGCAAGGTCTATGATACCTCCGGAGGGCTGCACGGCGTCGGCGCCTCGGTTGTCAATGCGCTGTCCGAATGGATTGAGGTCGAGGTTGCGCGCGACCGGCGGACCTACAAACAGCGTTTCGAGCGTGGCCACCCGGCGGGCAAGCTGAAGGATCTAGGGCCTGCCCCCAATCGCCGCGGCACAATCGTCAGCTTCAAGCCGGACATCAAGATCTTTGGCACAGCGAATTTTTCGCCACGCGTCCTTTACCGGATGGCACGGTCAAAGGCCTATCTCTTCCGCGGTGTCGAAATCCGCTGGAAATGCGATTCAAGCCTGCTCAAGCCGGAATGGGAAATTCCGGTCGAGGATGTGCTTAAATTTCCGGGCGGATTGCTCGATTTCCTCAAGGGCGAAATTTCCGCCTCAAAAACCGTCACGCGTCCCTTCTTCGGTCAGATTCAAAATCGCGACGGAAAAGGTGCGGTGGAATGGGCTATCGCCTGGTCGCCGCAGATCGACCCTTTCGTGCATTCCTATTGCAACACGATTCCGACGCTGCAGGGCGGCACGCATGAACAAGGATTGCGCGGCGGACTGACACGCTCTCTGCGCGCCTATGGCGAACGCATATCGAACCGCAAGACCTCTCTGATCACGCCGGATGATTTGATGGCGAGCGCTTGCGCGGTGCTTTCGGTCTTCATCCGCGAGCCGGAATTCCAGGGGCAGACAAAAGAAAAACTTTCAAGCCCCGACGCCCAACGCCTCGTTGAAAACGCTTTGCGCGATCATTTCGACCACTTCCTGTCGGAACATCCGCAGGAGGCCGACGGCCTGCTCAATTCCGTGATCGACGCGGCCGAAGAGCGCCTCAAGCGCAAACAGGAACGCGAGGTGAGCCGCAAGACCGCGACGCGCAAATTGCGGCTTCCCGGAAAGCTCGCCGACTGCTCCCGCGACGGCCAGAACGGCACCGAGATTTTCCTGGTGGAAGGCGATTCGGCCGGCGGCTCGGCAAAACAAGCGCGCGATCGCGCGACACAGGCCGTCCTCCCTCTGCGCGGGAAGATCCTCAACGTGGCCAGCGCCGCCGCCGGCAAATTGCAGCAGAATCAGGAATTGTCTGATCTGGTCCAGGCGCTGGGCTGCGGGGTGGGCGCCAAATACCGCGATGAGGATTTGCGCTATGAGCGCGTCATCATCATGACCGATGCCGATGTCGATGGCGCGCACATCGCCTCATTGCTCCTTACCTTCTTCTTTCGCGAGATGCGGGGACTGATCGCCAACGGCCATCTTCATCTCGCCATGCCGCCGCTCTACCGCCTGACCCAGGGGGCCAAATCGGTTTATGCGCGCGACGATGCCGACAAGGCCGCGCTGATCAAAAGCGCGTTCAAGGCCAGCAGCAAAGTAGACGTATCGCGCTTCAAGGGCCTGGGTGAAATGATGCCGATGCAGCTCAAGGAAACCACCATGAAGGTGGGTAGCCGCGTACTGCTGAAGGTGGAGATCGCGGAAAGCGACGCCTCCGACACCGACAATCTGGTGGAACGGCTGATGGGCAAGAAGCCGGAGCTGCGATTCCAGTTCATTCAGGAAAACGCCGAATTCGCAAAGGACGTGGACGTGTAATCGCCTGAATGGCCGGCGTGTGGGTTGACAATTAAGACATTATCCCTATGTTCCATCGCAACTTATAAGGCCATGATTCGAGACAGGCGTCCGAAATGGTCTTTTGGAGCAGTAAACATAAGTATCGAAAGTCTGGCTGGCTCGAATGCCAGCACACTCGGCGAAGTGCCCAGGGGGCCCGCAGTTTCAACGCCTTCCACCATCAGTGATGTCCGTTTCGAAGATCTCGGGCTAGGGCCCCAGCTTCTGAAAGCGGTTGCCGATTCCGGCTACACGACCCCGACGCCGATTCAGGCACGCGGCATTCCGGAGGTTCTCAAGGGCAAGGACATCATCGGCATTGCCCAGACAGGTACGGGGAAAACCGCCTCGTTCACGCTGCCGATGATCGAAATTCTGGCCCGCGGCCGCGCCAAGGCGCGCATGCCGCGCACGCTGATCCTTGAACCGACGCGTGAATTGGCCGCCCAGGTCGCCGAAAGCTTCGAGCGCTATGGCAAATATCACAAGCTTTCCATGGCGCTCCTCATCGGCGGCGTCTCCTTCGACGACCAGGACAAGAAACTCGACCGCGGCGTGGATGTGTTGATTGCAACGCCGGGCCGGCTGCTCGATCATTTTGAGCGTGGCAAGCTGATGATGACGGGCGTGCAGATCCTGGTGATCGACGAAGCCGACCGCATGCTCGATATGGGTTTCATCCCGGATGTCGAGCGCATCGCCAAGCTGACGCCTTTCACGCGCCAAACCCTGTTCTATTCGGCGACCATGCCGCCGGAAATCCAGCGTCTGACAGACCAGTTCCTCCAGGCCCCGGTGCGCATTGAGGTGTCACGTCCCGCGACTGCCGCCTCGACCATCGCTCAGATGGCCATCACCGTTCCCGGCGGCGATTGGTCGAAGCGCGAAACGCTGCGCCGGCTCATCAACGAAAACGAGGTCAAGAACGCGATCGTATTCTGCAATCGCAAACGCGATGTGGACGTGGTCGCAAAATCCCTGATCAAACACGGCTTCTCTGCGGCTGCGCTCCATGGCGACCTCGATCAGTCGGTGCGCACGCGGACCCTGGAAGCCTTCCGCAGCGGGACGATACGCCTGTTGATCGCGAGCGACGTCGCCGCCCGCGGCTTGGATATCCCGGCGGTCAGTCACATCTTCAATTTCGATGTTCCTTTTCAGCCCGACGATTATGTACACCGCATCGGCCGAACCGGCCGCGCCGGCCGCGCCGGCCACGCTTTCATGCTGGTCGGCGCCCGTGACGAGAAATCTGTCGCCGCAATTGAGAAACTAATGGGCCTGACAATCCCACGCCGCGCCATGGAGGGTTTGCCGGAAGAAATGCCCCGCCCGGAGCGCACGCGCGAGGCGCGCGGACGCGAACGCACTCGCGGACGGGAACGCGAACGCGTACCACACGGACACCGCGCCTCCTATGAACCGCATGTGGCCACGGCGCCTGCGGTTCCTGCCCCCGAAGCGCATCTCGTAGCCGCTCAAACGCCGGCTCGCGATTCGGCCTCTCGCCATCAGGCCGGCAAATCCGAACCGCGCCGGAAGCAGGCCGAGCCGCGTTCTGGAGGTCATGATGCCAGTCAGTTGCCTGCGTTCTTGCTGAGACCTGTGAAACTTCCGCCAAAACCGGTTCGCAAACTCGCCGACGCTGAAAACGAAAGCTGAAGCTTTCCCATCTTTTCCATCTGGATTTGCCGAAAGCCGCGCGAAACTGGCGCGGCTTTACCATTTGTTACGGACCATCCCCCAAAATACGTACGCATCGCGTCAGGGGGACGGGGCTTGCGGACCGAATTGGATAAAGAGCGAACGGAAACTCTCGCACGCGAAGCGTGTGCCTGGATGGCGCGGCGGAACATTCCGCCGATGCCGGCAAATTTCGAAGTCGCCTATGGTCTTGTCGCCGGCGATCCGCCGGAGTTGAAGCGTGCCGTGGAGACACTGCTCGCCAATGGCCGCGAATTCGACGCGAGCGTCATGACGGAACTCCGCCAACGCCATTTCCCTACGCCAAAGGTTGAAAACGCCATCGAGGAACTCGGCGAAAAGATCGCCGCCGAGCTCGACTCCGTTCTGCAATTGCTGCAGACGGCCGGTCGCGACAATTCCGCCTACGGAAAAACCTTGTCAAAGGCTTCCGGCGAGTTGGGCCATGCCAAAATTGGCGAAGCGGGGTTGAAGTCGCTGATAGATGGTGTCGTCGGCGCCACGCGCGCGATGGAAGCGCGCTCCAAGACGTTGGAAAACGAACTCCAGAAGTCCTCGGCCGAGATGGACGATCTGCGCCGTAATCTGGAGTCCGTGCGCAAGGAAAGTCTTACCGATCAGCTCACCGGGATTCCCAATCGCAAAGCTTTCGATACCGAGCTTGAAGAAAGCATCGCACATTCGATCGAAACCGGCGAACCGCTGTCCCTGGTGATGTGCGATATCGATCGCTTCAAGATATTCAACGACACATGGGGCCACCAGACCGGCGACCAGGTTCTCAGGCTGGTGGCGAATTGCCTCTCCGAAAACGTGAAGGGCCGTGACACGGCCGCGCGTTACGGCGGAGAGGAATTCGTGGTGATCCTGCCGCAGACCGCCTTGATAGGCGCGGTCCATCTGGCCAATCAGATCCGCACCAAAGTAGAATCCAAGAAGCTGGTGAAGAAGTCCACCGGAGACATTCTTGGCGTCATCACGATTTCCGCCGGGGTCACGCAATTCGACCCCAGGGAAAGCGTGGAAGACTTTATCCGCCGGGCGGATGCCTGCCTTTATGCGGCCAAACATGCCGGACGCAATTGCGTGATCAGCGAAAAAGACAACGCCGCCCGATTCGAATCCACCGCCGCCTAAGAGGTTTCAATCGGTCTCGGGCTTTGCCGGCAGAATCGTGACCGATTCGCCGCAACCGCAGGATTCAGTCTGGTTCGGATTGCTGAACACGAAACGCGCGGCAAGCTTGTCACGCTTGTAGTCCATCTCGGTCCCGATCAGGAACATCACGGCCTTGGGATCGATCAGGATTCGCACGCCCTTATCCTCGATCACTTCATCGAGCGGCGTCTGTGATTCGGCATAGTCCATCGTGTAACTCATGCCGGCACAGCCGCCATTCTTTACGCCAACGCGCACGCCGACATAGCGGCCGTCGGATTTTTCCATGATGTCGCGGATGCGCGCGGCGGCGACATCGGTAAGCCGGATCACCTTGGGGCGCTCGCGCCGGGGTCGCGTGGTTGAATTTGTGTTTGTTGCGGTCATGATCTCGCTCAAAACATGTTCAATTCGAGTTTGGCTTCCTCCGACATACGCTCCGGCGTCCAGGGCGGATCGAACGTCATATTCACCGTAACCTCCCCCACGCCCGGCACGGTGAGAAGCGCATCGCGCACCATGTTCGGCATCTCACCAGCCACCGGACAGCCGGGTGCTGTCAGCGTCATGTCGACGGTGACATCCTTATTGTCGGCCACATCCACCTTGTAGATAAGACCGAGTTCATAAATGTCGACCGGTATCTCCGGATCATACACGGTCTTCATGGCAGCAATCAGCTCATTGCCGAATTTCTCCAGCTCCTCAGGCGACAAAGCTGAGGCTTGACCCGGATTTACGGACGCGCCGGGGGTAACCGCTTCCGTTACTTCCTGCTCGGATTTCACCGCGATGTTGGTATCTTCGCTCATTCGGTCTTCGCCACGGCCTCATCGTCGAGCGCTGCCTTCATCGCGTGCCATGCCAGCGTCGCGCATTTCACCCGCATCGGGAACGCGGAGACACCGGCCATCACTTCGAGCTGTTCGCGGTCGTCGCTTTCCAATCCGTCCACGGCGTCGCCCTTCACCAGATGGACGAAGCCATCCATGAGCTTCTCGGCATCGCCGATGTCTCGTCCCTTCAGCATCTCGGTCATCAGCGAGGCGGAAGCGACCGATATGGCGCAGCCCCGCCCCTCGAACGCGACATCGACGATACGATCGTTCGCATCCACCTGAAGATAGACCTTCACCCGGTCACCGCAGAGCGGATTGAAACCTTCCGCGACATGATTGGCCGATTCGAGCGCTCCGAAATGGCGCGGATGGCGCGAATGATCCAGGATGATCTCCTGATAAAGCTCCCTGAGATTGTCGTCCATCAGCCGAACACCTTTCGCGCGACGCCGACCGCGGCAACCAGCGCATCCACTTCGTCCATCGTGTTGTAAAGCCCGAACGAGGCGCGCGCCGTCCCGGACACATTGAAGCGCTCCATCAGGACTTGCGCGCAATGATGGCCGCCGCGTACCGCCACGCCCTCGCGATCAAGGATGGTGGCCAGATCATGCGCATGGATGCCGATCGCCTCGAACGAGATGATGGGCCCTTTGTCGTGCGCCTCACCGATGATCCTCACACCGTTCAATTCCTTCAACCGGCGCGCGGCGACTCGGGCAAGCGCCGTCTCATGGGCCGCAATATTCTCGCGGCCGATGCTGTCGAGATAGTCGAGCGCAGCGGCAAGACCGACCGTTTGCACGATAGGCGGCGTTCCGGCTTCAAAACGCATTGGCGCGTCGGCATAAGTCACGCGGTCGCGCGTCACCTCGCGGATCATCTCACCGCCGCCCTGATAGGGGCGCATCGTCTTCAGATGCGCGCGCTTCGCATATAGAGCGCCGATACCCGTCGGACCGTAAAGCTTGTGCCCCGTAATGGCGTAGAAATCGACATCCAGCGCCTGCACATCAACGATGCCGTGCACCGCGCCCTGGCAACCATCGGCCAGCACCGGCACGCCGTTTTCGTGTGCAATACGCACGATCTCACGCAAATCCGTCTTGGTACCCAGCACATTCGACATATGCGAAATCGCCACCAATTTTGTTCGGGGCGTGATCGCGTGCGCAATGTCGGCCGGGTCCAACTCGCCCAGATCGGAAACCTCAACCCATTTCAGGCAAGCACCGTGGCGCTCGCGCAGGAAATGCCAGGGCACGATATTGGAATGATGCTCCATCACGCTGAGCACGATCTCGTCGCCCGATTCGATGCGGGGCGCCAGATAGGAAGCCGACGCCAGATTGATGGCTTCCGTGCCACCCTTGGTGAAGATGATCTCGTCTTCATGCGCGGCATTGAAGAAACGCTGGATGCGCCGGCGGGCCTCCTCGTAACGCTCGGTCGCCGCGCCCGAAAGATAATGCACGCCGCGATGAACATTCGCATATTCGCTCGTCACGAATGAATGCATCGCGTCGAGCACAGCCCGGGGCTTTTGCGCCGACGCGGCATTGTCGAGATAGACCAGCGGCTTGCCATGCACTTCGCGCGACAGGATGGAAAAATCGCGCCGCAGCGCCGCCACATCGTAAGTCGCGTTTCTCACTTGCGGTTCCGCGTTCATGGGGCGACCCGTTCCACGACATCGAGCGCATCGTCGAGCCGTTTTCCCAACGCATCGCGCAGGGTTTCGTCGCCGAAATCTTCGATGGCGTCCGCAAGAAATGCGCGGATCAACAAACCCTTCGCTTCGTTTTCCGGAATCCCGCGCGCACGCAAATAGAACAGCGCGTCGGCATCGAGCGCGCCTATGGCCGTACCGTGCCCGCAAACGACATCGTCGGCGAAAATCTCCAATTCCGGCTTTGCGTCGACTTCGGCGCGGGGAGAAAGAAGCAGCGCTTTGAAAAGCTGATGCGAATCCGCTTTGTTTGCGCCTTTGCGGACAGTGACCCGTCCCTGATTGACGGAACGGCCGCATCCACCGACCACGCTTTTGAAAAGCTGCCGGCTGGTCGTATGGGGTGCCGCATGGTCCATCACCGTTGTGACATCGGCAATGCCGGCGCTGAGCACGGCCACATTGTGCAGCGTCGCGTGAGCGCCCGGTGCGGCAAGGTTCAAATTGACGTCCATTCGCGAAAGCCGCGCACCCATCGCGGCGTACAGCGCGCGATATTCGGCATCTCGCGCAAGCGAAGCGCCCAGGCTCGTTACATGCAGCGTTCTGGCGGTCTCGGACTGGATGCGAATATGCTCAAGTTTGGCGTTCTCTTTCAGCACCAACTCGATCCCGAGATTGACGAGGCTCTCAGACGCGCCCCCGCCTGTGTGAGTCTCGGTCAAACGAAGGGACGCGCCATCCTCCACCACGATCAGAACGCGCCCATGGCTCACGCTGTCCTGCGCGCCCGCCGAACGTGCAAAGTGAAGATGCAGCGAGCGCGTGCCATGCACACGCAGCGCGACGCCGCCCCGCATCAAACCAAGCGATGCCGCACCCAGCGGCTGCGCCGCCCCGGCCGCCATGCGGCCCAAATGCTCCTCAACCCAAGCGGGCGTTTGGGAACCGAGCGCCGCAAGATCGACAAGCTCCATTCCGTCCGTGCCGGTCGCGCTGTGAAGGAATCCATCGGCCAGCAGAAGCTGCGCGCCACCGCGCGCGCCAAACGCATCGTCGAACGCGATCTCACCCTCAAAGCGGCTCGCAGGCACCAAATCGGATTCGAGCGCATTGGCGAGGTCGGTATATTTCCAGGCCTCCACGCGCCGCGTCGGCACGCCTGTCCTATCGAAAGCATCCATCGCGGCGCGCCGGCGTGCATCGAGCCATGCGAGCCCCGCGCCGGGAAGCTCCGCGCTGTGCCGCGAAAAATCCTCCCGGAACATGTTCGGTTGAGAATCGAGCTTGAACGGATGGGCGGTCATGCGGCCTCCACGCCCTCATAGCCGCTCTTCTCCAGCTCGAGCGCGAGATCGGCGCCCCCTGATTTGACGATGCGGCCACCGGCCAGCACATGCACACGGTCCGGCACGATGTAGGAAAGCAGGCGCTGATAATGTGTGATCACCAGCATCGCCCGATCCGGCGAGCGCAGCATATTCACTCCTTCGGCCACGAGCTTCAGCGCATCGATATCGAGACCGGAATCGGTCTCGTCAAGGATCGCGAGCTTCGGCTCGAATAGCGCCATCTGGAGAATCTCCATGCGCTTCTTTTCGCCGCCGGAAAAACCGGCATTCAGCGGACGGCGCAACATGTCCTCGCCAATCCTCAGCGTTGCCGCCTTCTCGCGCACCAATTTGAGCGTACGCAAGGCGTCAAATTCCGGCAGCCCCTGCGCGCGACGCTGCGCGTTCAGCGCGGTCTTCAGGAACGTCAGCGTCACGACACCCGGAATCTCCACCGGATATTGCAGCGCCAGGAAGACACCTTTCGCGGCGCGTTCCTCGGGCGCGAGTGCGGTCAAATCCTCGCCACGGTAAAGAATGCGGCCGCGCGTGACCTGGTAGCCCTCGCGGCCGGCCAGCGTGTAGGACAGCGTGGATTTTCCCGAACCGTTCGGGCCCATCACCGCGTGCACTTGACCTGCGGGAATGGACAGCGTGATCCCTTTCAGAATCTCCTTGCCGTCTACCGTTACGTGCAAGTCGTCAATTTCGAGCATTCCAATATCCTGAACTTTCCGAAGGATCATCCAACGCTGCCTTCCAGGCTGATGCCCACCAATTTCTGCGCTTCGACGGCGAACTCCATCGGCAATTGCTGCAGCACGTCGCGGCAGAAGCCGTTGACGATCAGGGCAACCGCCTCCTCCTCTGGGATGCCGCGCTGCCGGCAATAGAAAAGCTGGTCGTCGGATATTTTCGACGTGGTCGCTTCGTGCTCGAGTTTGGCCGTCGGGTTACGGGCTTCGATATAGGGCACGGTATGCGCGCCGCAATTCCCGCCGATCAGCAGCGAATCGCATTGCGTATGGTTGCGCGCATTCTCGGCTCTGGGATGCACGCTGACGAGACCGCGATAGGTGTTCTGGGCGCGGCCCGCCGCGATGCCCTTCGAGATGATGCGCGAACGCGTGTTCTTGCCCAGATGGATCATCTTGGTGCCGGTATCGGCCTGCTGATAATTGTTGGTAATGGCAATAGAATAGAATTCGCCGGTCGAATCGTCGCCGCGCAGGATGCAGCTCGGATATTTCCAGGTGATGGCCGATCCGGTCTCCACCTGGGTCCACGAAATCTTGGAGCCTTTGCCGCGGCAATCACCACGTTTTGTGACGAAATTGTAGATGCCACCTTTGCCTTCCTCATCTCCCGGATACCAATTCTGCACCGTGGAATATTTGATCTCGGCTCGGTCCAGCGCCACCAATTCGACGACCGCTGCGTGCAATTGGTTCTGGTCGCGTTTGGGCGCGGTGCAGCCTTCGAGATAGCTCACATAGGAGCCTTCATCGGCGATGATCAGGGTGCGTTCGAACTGGCCGGTGTCCGAGGCGTTGATGCGGAAATAGGTGGACAATTCCATCGGACACCGCACGCCCTTCGGCACATAGACAAAAGTGCCATCCGAAAACACCGCCGAGTTCAGGGTCGCGAAAAAATTGTCGGTCACCGGCACAACCGAGCCGAGATATTTCTTCACCAGATCGGGATAGTCGCGAATTGCCTCGGAAATCGGACAGAAGATCACACCGGCTTCGGTGAGCTTGGCCTTGAACGTGGTCGCGACCGACACCGAATCGAACACCGCATCCACCGCCACACCGGCGAGCAGTTTCTGCTCCGACAGCGGAATTCCTAGCTTTTTATACGTTTCGAGAAGCTTCGGATCGACGTCTTCCAGATTCTGCGGCCGGTCGCCCTGCGATTTTGGCGCGGCGTAATAATAGATATTCTGGTAGTCGATCTTCGGATAATGCACGCGCGCCCAATTGGGCTCGGTCATTTCCTTCCAGCGCTCAAATGCTTCCAGCCGCCATTGCAGCATCCATTCCGGCTCGATCTTCTTTGCCGAGATATAGCGGATGATGTCTTCGTTCAGCCCGCGCTCGGAACGCACCATTTCGATATCGGTAACGAAGCCATATTTGTACTTCTCGCCGGCCAGATCGGCGACGCGTTCGGTGGTTTCGCGAACAGCTGCCATTTTTCTCTCCTAAGCCGCCAGGGCCGCACGGCGCGCAACGAGATTGCGCAGGCTCGCGATTGCGGCATCCACATCGTCCTCACGGCTATTCCAACCGAAGCTCACGCGAAGCCCGCCGCGCGCGAGCGCCTCGTCCACACCCATGGCGCTGAGCACATGAGAGGGCCACACCTTGCCCGACGAGCAGGCCGCACCCGACGATATCGCAACCCCATCGAGATCGAGAGCGATCAGCGCGGTTTCGGCCGCGAGCCCTGGAATCGCGAAATTGGACGTGTTGGGTAGACGCGACGCATTTCCGCCGAAAATCACGGCGTCGGGTGCCAAACCCTTCAGCGCCCGTTCAAACCGATCGCGCAGCCGCTGTAGCGTCGCGGCCGCAATGGAGAAATCCATCGCCTCAACCGCTGCGGCGCCAAAACCGGCAATGGCGGCCACATTCTCCGTGCCTGCGCGCCGCCTCAACTCCTGGCCGCCGCCGGCGATCAGCGGAACGAACGGCACACCCTCCTTCAGAATGAGCGCACCCGCGCCTTGCGGCCCGCCCAGCTTATGCGCGGACAGCGTCATGGTATCGGCATCCGATTCGTTGAAGGAGAGAGCGGTCCGTCCCGCGGCCTGCACCGCATCGACGTGGAAAAGCGCATCCTCCCCGCCTTCGGCCTTCACCAACTTGGCGATTTTTCCGATGTCCTGCAGCACGCCGGTTTCATTATTCGCCGCCATGACCGCGACCAGCACACGCCCCTTTCCCTGCATCAGGGCAAGGCGCAGCGTACCCAAGTCGATGGTGCCGTCGGGCGTCACAGGAATGTCGCTGACCTTCAGTCCCGGAACCGTTTCGGCGAGTGCGGCTGCATTGGCGCGCACGCTGTCATGCTCGGTGGCAGAGACGAAGAGCCGGGTGATGCGGTCTTCGTCCGCGAGCGCGCCTGCAACCATGCCCTTGAGAGCGAGCGCATTGGCTTCGCTGCCGCCGCTAGTGAATACCAATGACGTCGAGGGCGCGTCCGCCAAACGCGCGACCTGTTCGCGCGCGGTCTCGATGCGCGCGCGCGCCGCACGGCCGGCCCCATGAATCGAGGACGCGTTGCCGGAAGTGCCAAGTGCATCGTCCATCGCGCCTCGCGCGAGCGGGCGCAAAGGCGAATTGGCATTGTGGTCGAGATACACCATGCCGCGACCGATCATTCAGGCTACCGCACGCGGCGAATCCACCGCACCCAGGCTCCGCGCGCGGCCCAGCACGCGGCGCTCCAGCACGTCGGCCAAGGTCACCGATTCCAGGAAGACCTCGATCTGGCGGCCCAACTCCTCCCACAGATCGTGGGTAAGGCAGCGGCCGGTACGTCCGAGGCATCCCTTCGAACTCTCGGATTTACAACGCGTCGCCTTAATGGGTTCATCGACGGCGACAATGATATCGGCGATGCGCGTCTGCGATGCCGGATGCGCCAGGCGATACCCCCCGCCCGGTCCTCGCGCGGCAACCACGAGGCCGCCCCGGCGCAATTTCGCGAATAATTGCTCGAGATAGGAGAGCGACAGTTCCTGCCTGCCGGCGATCTCGCAAAGCTTGACCGGCTCGCCGCTGTCCACCCTCTCGTCCGCATAACGGGCGAGATCGGCCATGGCCATCACGGCATAACGCCCGCGCGTGCTCAATTTCACTGACATCTCCTTGCGCCGCACAAATGACGATATGGGCGAAGCATCAAACACTTGCCATTTGAACCCGCCGATGTAGTAAGAAGAGCGCGCCACCCGCGACATCGGCGGTTCCAGGCGGATATAGAATTCCTGAGTAGAATGGTCAAGAATTCTAGGACTGCAACCCGCATTTTTTGATCAAAACCCTGACATGCCAACCCTATTTTCCGCACCCCGGATCTCTAAATACCTGACAAAATTCCCGAATATCCGGGGGGAGACCACTTATGCCTGACATCATACTGCCCGGGCCGGCGGGGCGAATCGAAGCCCGCTACCAACGGCAAAAGGCGCCGAACGCGCCAATGGCGCTGATCCTGCATTCGCATCCGCAATATGGCGGGACGATGAACAACCCGCTCGTCTACGATCTCTATCATCGGTACCATAAGCTTGGCTGTACGGTGGTGCGGTTCAACTTTCGTGGCGTCGGCCGCAGCCAGGGCTCCTTCGATAACGGCGCGGGCGAACTGTCGGATGCGGCCGCCGTGCTCGATTGGATGAGCACGCTTTACCCCAACCCGTCTTATTGCTGGGTGGCCGGAATATCCTTCGGCGCCTGGATCGGCATGCAACTGCTGATGCGCCGGCCGGAAATCACCGGCTTCGTCTCCATCGCGCCACAGGCGAATCTCTACGATTTTGCCTTCCTTGCACCCTGTCCGGCCTCGGGATTGTTCGTACACGGAACGAAAGATCAGGTGGTGCCGGAAGCCGACGTCCAGAAACTGGTGGATCGTCTCACCGCGCAGAAGGGCATCAAGATCACCTACACCAAGATCGAAGGCGCCAACCATTTCTTCGACAATCATCAGCCCGAAGTCGTGGACGTGGTTGAAGAGTATGTGAAGAAGCGCATGGCCTCGACGGACGGGGGGCGGTAGCCTCGCGTCTTCGCGCGTGCCTGCATTGTGCTTGTCACCTCCTACGCCAAATCCTAAACTCGCCAAAAGATGATGCGCAAAAGGCGCGAAGATGCGAAACCTGTTTGCATCGATGGTATCGGCGGCCGCGTTCGTCTGGATTGGCGCGGCCATCGCCGATGCGCCCGCAGACATCAATCGCACCAATCCAGATCAGGCCAATCCAGATAGAGACTGGGATTGGTGCAATGGCACGGTTGACGGCGGCGTGCCATTCGACGTGCAAATCGCGGGCTGCACGGCACGCATCGATGCGGCATCGGAAACCGGCATCAGCCTTTTCGCCGCTTATTACAATCGGGGCTTCGCTTATTACAATAAGGGCGAATATGATCATGCTCTCGCCGATTATGATTCCGCGATAGCGGTCAAGCCTGACGAGGCGAATGGCTTCGTTGGCCGCGGCCTCGCCCATTTCCACAAGAAGCAATATGAAGAGGCCGCAGCCGATTTCACCCGGGCAATTCAGCTCACGCCGAACGATGCGGACGTATACTACCAGCGGGCAACGGCAAGCGCCGCGCTGACGCGATACGACAACGCCATCGCCGATCTGAACCGCGCGATTTCGCTCAAGCGCAATTTCGCGGAAGCGTTTTTCAACCGCGGTGGCGTGTTCTATGCGCAGCATGCCTATGGGCAGGCCGTCGCGGACTTGAATCAGTTTCTCCGGCTCAGATCCGATTCGCCCGAAGGATACAAAACGCGGGGCCTGGCCTTGTACGCGATAGGCGAACTGAACAAGGCGATTGACGATTTCGACACTGCCATCAAACTCAACCCGCGCGACCCGGAAGTATTTTATGCACGCGCATTGGCGCACAGCGCCAAGGAACAATATGAATTGGCAATCGCCGATTTCGATTCGGCATTGCGCTTGAAAGCCGATTACGTAGAAGCCATCCGCTATCGCGGTCTTGCACATGATCGCACCGGCATGACGGATGCGGCCATGGCCGATTTCAACCGCGCCATCAGGACGCGTCCCGATTATGGCGGCGCGTTCGGCAATCGCGGTTACGAGTACATGAAGCGCGGACAATACGATCTCGCGCTCTCCGACCTGAACCGGGCGATCCAGCTCGACCCCGATCTGGCGGAAGCCTTCCACTACCGCGGTTATGTGCTGCACAATGTCCAGGAATACGACGCGGCCATCGCGGACTACGATCATGTGCTGGAATTGCAGCCCGAAAACGTCAACGCACTGTTTGGGCGCGCATTCGATTATTATCATAACGGCAATTTCGACTCCGCGATCGCCGATTACGATCAGGTGATCCGGCTCAATCCGGAAGCAAGCGCATTGCTCAATCGCGGTAGCGCCTATTTCGGCAAGCACGACTACGATCACGCGATGGCGGATTTCGGCCGCGCAATTGCGATGAATCCGAATTATGCGGAAGCATTCTATGATCGCGCCACGGCCGCAGCCGCCAAGGGCGACCTGGCGCAGGCGATTGCGGATTTCGGCAGAGCGATTGCGCTCAAACCCGATTACATCGAGGCCTTTTACAATCGTGCCGGAGTCTACGACCAAGACAGTCAATATGAGCGCGCGTTATCGGATTTCGACGAGGTTCTGAAGTTGAAGCCGAATGACGCCGAGGCCTTCGTCAATCGCTGCTGGACCCGCGCGGTCATGGACGCGGCGCTCGATACCGCACTCGATGATTGCAACCAGGCAATTCAGCTGAACGCCAACAAGGATTTCACCTTTGACGCACGCGGCTTCGTCAAGCTGCGCATGGGTCTGTTGAAAGACGCGATCGCCGATTATCAGCTCGCGCTGGATCATAACCCCAAGCTTTCGAGCGCACTCTTCGGGCGCGGCGTCGCCGAGCTTCGCTCTGGAGATGCCACGCGCGGACAGGCCGACATCGCGCTTGCGGAAACGGTGAGACCCGGGACAGCGAAAAATTTCGAGCGTTACGGCGTCACGCCGTAGGACGATGAAGGTGGCCGCCCGGCATCGGATAGGGCACGCCGGTGGTGGCGGGAAGGCTGAGCGGCAATCCCCGTACGCTGCGCACCGCGAGATAGGCGAAGGCTTCGGCCTCCAGAAAATCACCCCGCCAGCCCGCATCTTCGGCACTCATGACCGTGCCCTGCAGCCGCGCCCGCAATTCAACCATCAGCGCAGGGTTATGCCGGCCGCCGCCGCAAATGATCCACGCATGAGGAGCATCCGGCAGATGCTCGCGGGCACGCGCGATTGCAGCGGCTGTGAACGCGGTCAGGGTGGCCGCGCCATCGGCCGCCGCCATGCCCGCGACAGGGGTATCCGAGAAATCGAAACGGTCGAGCGATTTCGGCGGCGTCTGCGCGAAGCTCGGATGTTTCAGCATGGCGGCAAGGACGGTTTCATCGGCACGGCCGCTTCGCGCCAGCGTTCCGTCGCGATCGACGGCTTCACCCGTATGCTTCAAGGCCCAGTCGTCAAGCGTCGCATTGCCCGGCCCCGTGTCGAACGCCATCACCTCGCCCTCGGAACCCACATAGGTGACATTCGCAACCCCGCCAATATTCACCACCACCAATGGCCGCTGCATGTTTTTCGCTAGGACCAGATGGTAGAGCGGCGCAAAAGGTGCGCCTTGCCCGCCGGCGGCGACATCGGCAAGCCGAAACGCATTCACGACGGGAATGCCCGTCGCCCGTGCGAGCGCCTCGCCATCGCCGATCTGCCAGGTACGCCGCTCGGACGGACGATGCAGCACGGTCTGGCCGTGAAACCCGACATAGGCGATGGCTGCAGGCTTCAGGTCCGCGACGCGCAAAAGAGCGTCAACCGCTTCGGCATGGGCGGCGGTCAGGAGTTGCTCGGCCTTGACGATCTCCGCAGGCACGGACGCCCCAACCTGGACGTGGCCTGCAAGCCTCAACGCCGCGTGCAGCATCGCGCGCGTGGCGGGGTCATAGGGCCGCGTAAGCGCCGGACCGGGCACGGCGATCGACTCGCCGTCCGTATCGAGAATCGCCGCGTCGATGCCATCGAGCGAGGTCCCGCTCATCAGCCCTATCACTTTAAGAACGTCCGCCATTCGTGGTACACACCCTGCCCTTTTCGCAACCAGGTTATATCATGGCGCCTGCGCCGAAATTTGCTTCCGAATTCCTCCGCACCTTCGTGGAACGTGGCGCCTATTACGATTGTTCGGCGCCCGAGGATCTGGACGCGTTGTTCCAAAAGGAGCGCGTGACGGCCTATATCGGCTTTGATTGCACCGCGTCCAGCATGCACATCGGCAATCTGGTCCAACTCATGACGCTGCGCCGCCTGCAGCAGGCGGGCCATCGCCCGATCCTCCTGATGGGCGGCGGCACGACCAAGCTCGGCGATCCTTCCGGCAAAGACGATGTGCGCAAGCTGCTGACGCCCGAGCAGATCGAAGCCAACAAGAACGCCATGGTCGCCGGTATCCGGCACCTCCTGAAATTCGGCGACGGCCCGTCGGACGCGATCCTGGTCGACAATTCCGATTGGCTCGACAGGCTCGACTACATCCCGTTCTTGCGCGACGTCGGCCGGCATTTTTCCGTCAATCGCATGCTGACAATGGAGAGCGTGAAAATCCGGCTCGAACGCGAGCAGGCGCTTTCCTTCCTCGAATTCAATTACATGGTGACGCAGGCCTATGATTTCGTGGAGCTGTATCGGCGCTATGGCTGCCGGCTCCAATCCTGCGGCTCCGACCAATGGGGCAACGTCGTCTCCGGCATCGATCTGGGGCGGCGCATGGAAAGCGTGCAACTCTTCGGCCTCTCCACACCCCTCATCACCACATCGTCCGGCGCGAAGATGGGCAAGACGGCCGCCGGCGCGGTCTGGCTGAACGCCGATATGCTGAGCCCATACGAGTATTGGCAATTCTGGCGCAACACCGAGGACAATGACGTCGGCCGATTTTTGCGTTTTTTCACCGATATGCCGGCCGGCGAGATTGCACGGCTCGAGATTCTGGAAGGCGCCGAACGGAATGAGGCCAAGAAAATTCTGGCGACGGAGGCGACCGCTATCGTGCATGGCCGGCCTGCCGCGGACGCTGCCGCCGACACGGCGCGCCGGACCTTTGAGGAAGGCACAACCGCCGCTGGCCTCCCCACCTTTGAAATCGAACGCGCACGGTTGGCTGCTGGGATTCCCGTGGCAACACTCGCCAGTCTTGCCGGGCTCACGAGCTCGTCCGGCGAAGCCCGGCGTTTCATTCAGGGCGGCGGATTGCGCCTAAACGACGTCCCGGTGACAGACGTCAAAGCCATGGCAGGTCTTGGCGATTTGGCGCCGGACGGCGTGATCAAACTCTCCGTCGGCAAAAAGAACCACATGCTCATCAAGCCGGTCTGATTATTGCGGCGGGGCGGCGGGAGTTTGCGGCGCGGACTCGGCGGATGCCTGCGGTGGAGGTTGCGCCAGCGCGTCCTTCGGTGGACTGAATTCGAAAATCCGGCGAAAAATCCCCGGCGTCAGAACAGACAGAGGATTAAGCGTCACCGTCGGCTCGTTGAGATTGCCTTTCATCGCATAGGTGAGACCGAACACGCCCTCACCCTTGCGCGAATTCAGAATATCGCCCAGGACCGGAACCGCACCGAGGATATTATTGATGCCGTAAACCGGAACGAGCGTGCCGGTCAGATCCAGTTTTTCGGCCTTGCGGTCAAGCACACCTCCGAATGTCGCGCCGATCGCAGGTCCTGCCGCACGGCCTTCACGGATGGTCACGAGTTTGGCGCGCGCGTTGAACGGCACACTGACGGTGGTGAGGGGTATGCCCTGCCCCTGCAACAAGCGAAGGGGCCCATCCAGGCTGCCGGCCGAGAAGAATCGTGCAAAAAACGGCTGGTCCGTGATGACCACATCGGAGAGTGTGATGACGCCCTGATAATCAGGGAGCGGTGCCTTCGCATTGGCCGCGTTCTGTGCGTCTGACGGAAAATCGATGTGCGCAGCGAGCTTTCCGCCGCGCACGCTCGAAAAATTCATGAACGTGTCAATGAAGGCGCCGGCGTCATCGGTATCCAAGGACAGGTTGCGCACGCCCTTGACGACATCCATGCGGCCGGTGACTTTTCCTTTTCCCGTCCCTATCGCATCAAGATTGAAACCGGTCAGTTTCTCGTTGGCCGCGAAAGAAACCGCCATGGTCACATCGCGAAAACCCACATCGTCATGAAAAACCAGCCTGTCGACCTTTGTGTTCAGCGATAACGGACGCTGGAGTTCCGAATCCATTTCCGCGGGCGAGGAGGCATCGGCCTGCTTTTTCTTGTCGGCAAAGAAATGCGTGGCATCCAGCCGCTTGCCCTGTATGCGCACAGCGAGCCCGTCACCGCCAAGGAGCGGCTCCAAATTCAATGCGAAATCGTTCGCGCCCATGCGCACGTCGGATAGCGCCACATTGACGATTTTGCCTTCGCTATCCAGCGCCAAGCCACCCCGGACATTCATTCCCTCTCCCGTCACCACCAAATCGCTCATCGAGAGAGCGCCCGCATCGCCAAAATGCAGTTGAGCCGAGGCATTTGCGCGCGTGCCCGCGTGCTTGGCCAGGTTGAGCATCGGAATATCGACAACAGCCGCGCTCAGATCGGCCTTCAACCCCGCATCCTTCAAACTGAAATGCCGCCCATACAGCGCGAGCGTCACCGGCATTGGCCCCGTCAACCATTGCGGATCGGAAAGTCCGAGCCTGGCGCGCGACGCATCGTCCAGCCTCCCGGTCAGGTCCACCCGCGTCGTTACGCCGGGGGCAATAAAATCCTCCGTCCATTTGAAGCTGACCGGAACGCCTTGAAGGACCCCTGTTCCCTGTGACGAAAGAGATTGGGTATCGATGGTGAAGTTGACCATCCCGTGTTCCAGCTTGCGATTGTCGATGGGCATGGCAAGCTCGCTCGCCGTCGCTTTGACGCCAATACGGAGCTGATCGAGCGAAACATCCTTCAGCAGCGGCAACGCAACATCCAAATCGACCGCCGCCTGCCCATTCACATTCGCCGGGTTGACACCGAAGCGTTTGGGATAGCCGAGCGGCTCTTCGTCGATCAGCCGCAATACATCGGACATCTTGCCTTCGGAATGCGCTTTGATCCGGGTGATAACTCCGCTGTTATGAAGGTCGGGAATGATGACATCGCCGCCGGAAAGCGCGAGCGGCCCGACCGAGGCGGCGGCCACCGTCACATGGAAACTGTCCCCCGTCAGCCGCGCTTCGCCACGGGCCCCCGTGATGGGCGTCATGCCGGCGATATATCGCGCGGTCATGGCTTCGAACGGAAAACTCAGAGTCAGAGCTTCGTCCGGCAGAAAATCTTGATCGAGCACACCGGCTGGGAAATCGGCATCCACGCGGATGGG
>DASYEG010000143.1:0-5291 GCA_036499145.1 Micropepsaceae bacterium
AGCCCGCGCACCGCCTTCGAGCGTGACTTCCAGACCGCCATCCTGCACTTCGGCCACCGTCACCGTGACGACATCGCCCTTCTTGAGCGAGGAGACTTTCGCCATGGGATCGGACGCCAATTGCTTGATGCCGAGACTGATGCGTTCCTTCTCCGGATCGACGTCGAGAACCTTGACCTCGACCATCTGGCCCTTCTGGTAGTCCTTAACGGCTTCATCGCCCGGCTTGTCCCAGGACAGATCGGAGAGATGCACCATGCCGTCGATATCGCCAGGCAAGCCGACGAACAGGCCGAACTCGGTGATGTTACGAATCTCGCCTTCCAGGACTTCACCTCCGGGGTGATTTTCGGCGAAGGCGTTCCAGGGGTTCTCCATGCACTGCTTCAGTCCGAGACTGATGCGGCGCTTATTGGAATCGACCTCCAGCACCATGACCTCGACGTCCTGGCCGGGATTGACGATCTTGTTCGGGTGTACGTTTTTCTTCACCCAGCTCATTTCGGAGACGTGCACCAGCCCCTCAACGCCCGGCTCGAGTTCTACAAAAGCGCCGTAGTCGGTGACGTTAGTGACTTTGCCGCGGAAGCGCGCGTCGACCGGATATTTGGCGCCTACGCCTTCCCAGGGATCGGTCTGCAACTGCTTCATGCCAAGGCTGATGCGCTGCGTATCGTGATTCACCTTGATGATCTGCACGGTGACCTGCTGGCCCACGGACAGAACCTCGGTCGGATGCGAGACGCGGCGCCAGGCGATGTCGGTCACATGCAGCAGGCCATCCACGCCGCCCAAATCCACAAAGGCACCATAATCGGTGATATTCTTGACCGTGCCTTCCAGCACCTGGCCTTCGGCCAGCGATGCGACCAGTTCGGAACGTTCTTCGGCGCGCTTCTCCTCCAGCACGGCGCGGCGCGACACCACGATATTGCCGCGGCGTCGATCCATCTTCAGGATCTGGAAGGGCTGAGGCATGTTCATCAGCGGGCCGACATCGCGCACCGGACGCACATCGACCTGCGAGCCGGGCAGGAACGCCACCGCCCCATCCAGATCGACGGTGAAGCCACCCTTGACGCGGCCGAAGATCACGCCGGTGACCCGGCCGCTGTCCTGGAAGGCCTTTTCGAGACGTGTCCAGCTTTCCTCGCGGCGCGCCTTATCGCGCGACAAGACCGCCTCGCCTAGCGCGTTTTCCACCCGCTCGACATACACTTCCACCTCGTCGCCGACCTTCACGTTCGCGGCCTGCCCCGGTGCTGCGAATTCCTTGACCGGAACCCGGCCCTCGGTCTTCAGCCCGACGTCCACGACGACGTAATCGTTTTCGACGGCAACGATCACACCCTTCACAACCGCGCCTTCGGCGGGGGCGCGTTCGATGAAGCTTTCTTCGAGCATGGCCGCGAAATCGTCGCGGCTCGGGGTGGAAATGCTTTCGGCGGCTCTGGCCATGGGGTCTCCTGAGTTGCATTGCGGCCGCTGGGCAGCACCCATACGATCCGGTCCGGCGCAATGCCGGTTCGACGAGGAAATGTTTCGCAGGGTTTCTCTGCGGCGCCGCCGGGCCTCCTTAGCCCCTGGGGCGGGCCGCGAGCGCTTTCTCGATTCTTGGGTTCACAAGATCGAGGGCCTTCGCGAAGGCGGCTTCTATATCCAAATCGGAGGTATCCAGCAAGATGGCGTCTTGCGCCTGGCACAAGGGCGCGGTCGCGCGGGTGCGGTCTCGTTCGTCGCGAGCGAGAAGGTCCGCCTCAACCGCCGCAATATCGGGCAGAGGTTGTGCGTTCTGGCCTTTCAGCTCCAGCCAGCGGCGTTGGGCGCGAACCTGGGAGCGGGCATCGACAAAGAGCTTCGCAACCGCGTCTGGGCAAATGACCGTACCGATATCGCGGCCGTCGATGACCGCGCCCGGCGCCCCCCCCGGCGGGAACCTTGCGAAATCGCGCTGATATTGGAGAATCGCGCTCCGAACCTGCGGGATGGCGGCAACGCGCGAGGCCGCCTCGCCGATTTCGACCGAACGCAGCCTGGGGTCGTCCTTCGCGGCTGGATCGATGGTATGGGCGGCGGAGAGGGCATGGGCCACATTCGAGGGATCATCCCCGGCTCCCACCACGCCGAGGGCCACCAGCCGGTACAGCGCGCCCGAATCCAGGTGCGCGAAACCATAATGATGCGCCAGCCGGCGCGCGAGGGTGCCCTTGCCGCAAGCGGCTGTCCCATCGATGGCGATGACGAGACTCACGGAATGTCCGTGATGTCCGCAGCCAAGCCGCGCATCAGCGTCTGGAAGCCGGGAAAACTGGTCGCGATCATGGACCCGTCGTCGACCCTCACCGCCGCTTTTGCAGCAAGACCCATCACCAGGAAGCTCATGGCGATACGGTGATCCATATGGGTTGCGACGGTGCCGCCGCCCGCCACACCGTCCGGTCCGGCCCCTTCGACCGTCAGTCCGTCCGGACTTTCCTGGAAACGCACGCCATTCGCCGCGAGCCCCGCGGCGACGGCGGCGAGCCGGTCGCTTTCCTTGACCCGCAATTCTTCGAGCCCACGCATGATGGTGCGTCCTTCGGCGAAGGAAGCCGCCACCGCCAGCACCGGATATTCGTCGATCATGCTGGGCGCACGCTCCGGCGGCACGTCCACGCCTCTCAGCACCGAATGACGCACGAGAAGGTCGCCAACCGCATCGCCGCCATTATCGCGGCGATTGCGGATTTCGATGTTCGCGCCCATTTCGAGGAGCGTTTCGACCAGTCCAATCCGGCGTGGATTCAGCATCACATTCTCCAGCACGATCTCGGAACCCGGCACGATCAAGGCCGCCACCAGCGGAAAGGCGGCCGAGGACGGATCGCTCGGCACCGCGATGCGCGCGGGGTGCAATTCCACCTCGCCGGTGATGGAAATGGCGGCTGATCCATCCGCAATGGTCTCGACAATGATGTCCGCGCCAAACGCCTTGAGCATGCGCTCGGTATGATCGCGGGTGGCCGCGTGTTCGATGATGGTGGAACGTCCCGGCACGTTCAGCGCCGCCAGGATAAGCGCGGATTTCACCTGAGCGGACGCGACCTGCAGCCGGTACTCGATGGGCACGGGCTGATGTGCGCCTTTCAGCGTGACCGGCAGCAGCCCACCCTCGCGGGTTTCCGCAATCGTGCCGAACAAGGCCAGCGGATCGAGCACGCGGCGCATGGGCCGCTTACGGAGCGACTCGTCGCCGGTGAAAATCGCCGTGATCGGCGTCGTGGCGACCGCACCCATGGTGAGCCGAACGCCGGTTCCGGAGTTTCCGAAATCGAGCACATCGGCGGGTTCGGCAAAACCGCCCACACCCACGCCGTGCACGCGCCAGTGCCCCACCGCGTCATGGATGACATCGGCACCGAGACTTCGCATGGCGGCCGCGGTGTTGAGCACGTCTTCGGCTTCGAGCAGGCCGGAGATGTCTGTTTCCCCCACCGCGAGCGCGCCCAGGATCAGCGCCCGATGCGACACCGATTTGTCGCCCGGCGCCAATGCCACGCCATTCAGCGGCCCCGAAAGGCGGGAAATCAACGGCTTTTGATGTGCGAGCCCCGACATCCGCTCCCTCGTCTTGCGTTTGCAACTGCCTAAACCAATGGGCGATAGGGTCAAGCCCGGGAAGCACGCTTTGACAGCCTCTCCCGTTCATGGCAAACCCACCGACCCTAAAGTCACAATGCGGGAAAACAACACCTTGATCAAAACCGATCTCGGCACCAAGCGCGTATGCCCCAGCTGCGCAGCGCGCTTCTACGATCTGCAAAAGCGCCCAATCGAATGCCCGAAATGCGCTTTTGCGTTCGAGCCGGAAATGCTCTTGAAACAGCGCCGCACGCGCGTGCCCGAGCCGGCCAAGCCTGTGGCTGCCCAAGTCGAGGACGACGAGCAGGAAGAGGCCGAAGACGAGGAGGCCGAGGCGGAGGACGAGGAACTCGAAGAAGAGGAAGTGGTTGCCGCCGCCGACGAACCTCAGGCCGAAGCCGAGGGCGAGGAAGAGAGCGAGGATGGCGGTCCCGTGGCGCCCGAGGAGCCCACCGAGCCCGAGGAATTCGAGGAAGAAATCGAGGACGAGGAAGAGGAAGACGACAATTTGCTCGAGGAGGTCGAGGAGGACGAGGACGACGTCTCCGGCATTATCGATGCGGATATCGAGAAGGACGAACCTTAGCCGTCCTCTCGCGATGTGGGGCCATAGCTCAGCTGGGAGAGCGCTTGAATGGCATTCAAGAGGTCAGCGGTTCGATCCCGCTTGGCTCCACCAATAAAATCAAGGACTTAGACAGGATTTGAGGCCCGGGCAACCGGGCCTTTTTCGTTCGGGGTAACACCAGGGGTAACGCCGTCAGCAGCCCCCATCCCTGGGAGGAAGCCAGGGGCATCGGGGTGGCGAATGCCACGCGGCAAGCCGTGGGTGAGATTTCAGGCCTTCGGAGTACTGGGCCAGGGGGAGGCCGGGTTTGGGACCCCGGGGCCTTGCGGCTGGGCATCCGCGTTCCTCGACGTTCCGGTGGTAGCCGAAGCACCCCGATTGGGATGCCTCCTTGGCGCAAATTTGGTCAGGCCTTCGACGCGGAAGGCTCCGGTCTTCTCATCCAAGCGCGTGATCCGCATAGGATCGTTCCTAGGAAACCAATCGATGGCTTTTCTAGGATCGGCCGTTACGTCCTTTGCTATTGCTATCACTATGCGGACAATCCCATCGCAGCGATCGCGCGCCCATACAAGATTTCTGCGGCGCTCCGTTTCACCACGGCGGAGACTTTCCTTGAGACGCGGCACAGAATTAAATGTTAGCGCGTCGCCGTCTCGACTAAGTTCGTCCTGCCATACGGTTATCACCACGACCTTTCCGTCAGGCGACCGGGCGGACCAGCTCCATTGGGGGTTGACGCAGACCGCACCGAAATAGGCGAACGCCGTTGACCGCTTGCTCTTGCTCATAGGTATGGCCGGAGGCTTCGCCAGCCACTCTACGCGGACATCATTAACCTCTCGTCAACCGCCGAGCTGCGAACTCAAACCGACAGGCAAGAGCGCGGTGCGACACGCTTTGAAATGAGCGTTCACCACCGGTAGGTTTAGGGAAAAGCAGACATTCCGGCCCGACAATGAGAACGTCTGGAAATGACCCTGGCTGTGTAAAAACGCGACTTTGCGACGGGTTGAGGACGTGATTCCCTTGTCTTTGCGAGTCTGATTTGCGGGGATGGGATGAAGCGATTTGTGGCAGGAGCCGATCGGGGGCAATCGAC
>DASYEG010000144.1:0-3578 GCA_036499145.1 Micropepsaceae bacterium
GACAGCATGCCGAAGCTCAGGCTGCCGAGGATCGCGCCGATATTGTAGATCACCGCAATGATGCTGACGGTGGCCGGGGAAAACCGCTGCTGCAGGAACGTCGGGTAGAGGTCCTGCGTGCCGTGGCTGAAGAAATTGAAACCCGTCATCAGCAATACGGCATAGAGGCCGATCCGCCAGTGCGTCTTCAGGAATACGCCGGCCAGGATGCCCGCCACATTGTAGATGACGGCCATGATGGCCGGAATCGCATGAGTGGAGAGCGAGAAATAATCGACCAGCAACATGCCGATCACCGCGAAGAATTCGATCCACACACCGGGATCGCGTTTTGCGAGATAGAGACTGCTGACGATGGGAATGGCCAGGAAGAGCGCGGCCATTCCCGGCTGATTGGCATAAAGGCCCGCGCCCACCCAGAGCAGCACGGCATAGATCACCAGGCGGCCATAGGCGGTCAGGGTCGGGATCGCGTCGCTGCCGAGCACGCTTTTCGGAGTCCAGGCCGGCGATTCCTTGACATTCTTGAGAATGAAATAAGTCAGAAAGGCGGGCACGATGCCGATCATGAACATGCCGCGCCAGCCGATATATTGGTACAGAAGGCCGTAGACGACCGAGGCGACCAGGTAGCCGGTCGGATAGCCGGCCTGCAACATGCCCGAAACGAGCCCGCGCGCCTTGGGCGGGATGCTCTCCATCGCCAGTGACGCGCCCACGCCCCACTCGCCGCCCATGGCGATGCCGAAGAGCGCGCGCAGGATCAGCAATTGCAGGAGGTTCTGCGAAAAGCCGGACGTGAAAGCCAGCAGCGAATAGCAGAGGATGACGACCGCCAAAGTGGGCCGCCGGCCATAGCGGTCGGCCGCGCGCCCGCAGATGAACGCGCCGATGGGGCGCATGGCCAGCGTCAGCACCACCGCGACCGCCACCGAGGAAACCTCGGTGTTGAATTCCTTGGCGATGTCGCGCAGCACGAACACCATCAGGAAGAAGTCGAAGGCATCCAGCATCCAGCCGAGATAGGCGGCGGCGACGACGCTTCTTTGTTCCTTGGTCCAACCGGACAGGGCTTCGATGGCCATGGCTCTCCCCCGGGCTTAAGCCCTTTCGCATGTTTGAACACATTCTTAGCCGGTTGAAGCCCGAGCGCCAGTCCTGGTTTGTGGGGCCCATCTAAATTCGCCGCGAGCGCGGTTTTGGCCGGCAGGCTCTTGGGTTAAGGTGCGCGGCTCTTAACAGGGCGTGGGCTGGCGATTATGGCTTTTTTCCTCCGGCGCGCATGTTTGCTCCTGTGCGTGACGCTGACGTTGTGTGTGACGGACGCCATGCTCCAGCCGGGCGGCGCGGCCGCGCAAGCGCCAAAAAGGACAGGCATGTTAAAGACAGGCATGTTTATGTGGGACCTTTCCGATCTCTACAAATCGCCCGAAGCCTGGGCGGCCGAATATGAGCGCGTGAAGGACGAGGCCCAAGGTCTCGATGCCTACAGCCAGACGCTGGGATCGAGCGCGCCTGCCATGCGTCGGGCGCTGGATGCGATCTCGGCGGTCAACAAGGAAGCGAGCCGGCTCTACACCTACGCGAGCCTGATCGCCGACGAAGATCTCACCAACTCGCACAATCAGGAGCGCAGACAGCAGGCCGGTGCATTGAACACGCTGATCGGCGAAAAGACGGCTTGGCTGGCGCCCGAGATTCTCACCTTGGGATCGAACCAGGTTCAGGCTTTCCTCGCGGCGGACAAGGACCTTGCCGCGCGGCACGATGTCTTCCTGAACAATGTGCTGCGCGCAGCCCCCCACACCCTGAGGCTGGAAGCGGAATCGGTCCTGGCGGCGGCGGGCGACGTGTTGCAGCAGCCGAGCGCCGTATATGGCCAATTTGCGAATTCCGATCTGCCCTATCCGACGGTCACCCTGTCGGACGGAACGACTGTGCGTCTGGATCAATCCGCGTATGAGAAATACCGCCAGTCCCCTAATCGCGCCGACCGCAAACTGGTGTTCGATAATTTCTGGGGGGCATGGAAGAATTACGAAAGCACCGATGGCGCGATCCTGACCGCCGGCATCATGGGCAATGTGTTCCTGGCAAAAGCGCGCAAACAGCCCAACGCGCTGGCCGCGGCACTATTCCCCGACAACATGCCGCAAGAGGTGTACCGCACGCTGGTGGCCCAGGCGAATGCCGGCCTGCCGACGCTGCATCGCTATTTCCGGTTGCGCAAGCAATTGCTCGGCATCACGGATGCGCTCCAATATTACGACATCTATCCGACGATGTTTCCCGGCAAAGCCCTTCCGAAATTCGACATCGCGGATTCCGAGCGGCTCACGCTCGCCGCGGTCGCGCCCTATGGCGCGGAATACCGGGAATTGCTGGAGCGCGGTTTCGCCGGCAAATGGATGGATGCCTATCCGCGCGCCCATAAGGCGTCGGGCGCCTATATGAACGGTTCGGCCTATGATCTGCATCCTTATCTGCTGCTCAATCACAATGACGATTACGGCGGCTTGTCCACCTTCGCGCATGAATGGGGCCATGCGGTCCATACGCTGCTGACCGCCAAGAGCCAGCCGTTCGAGAAGGCAAATTATTCCACGTTCATTGCCGAGTCCGCGTCCATCGCCAACGAGATGCTGCTGAACGACTACATGGTCGCCCACGCGAAGACCAAGGAGGAGAAACTCTATTATCTCGGCGAAGGTCTCGAATCGATCCGCGGCACGTTCTACCGCCAGGTGATGTTTGCCGAATTCGAACTCGCCCTTTATGAGGAGATCGAAAAAGGCCAGCCGCTATCGGGGGCCCGGCTGACCGAGATTTATTGCGGGCTTTTGCGGAAATATCACGGCGAGGCCGAAGGCGTGATGCACATCGATCCCGCCTATTGCATCGAATGGGCGTTCGTTCCGCATTTCTTCTACAATTTCTATGTCTACCAATATGCGACCTCGATGGCGGGGGCGGCCGAATTCACCGATGCCATCGTCAGGCAAGGCCCTCCCGCGGCCGAACGCTTTCTCGCGATGTTGCGCGCGGGCGGCTCGGATTATCCTTACGATCTCTACAAGCGCGCCGGCATCGATCTGGCCGCGCCGGGCCCCTATCGGGCGCTGGTCGGGCGCATGAATCGCATCATGGATGAGATCGAAACGCTCAGGCGCTAGGCGCTATTGAATGGCGTAGGTCATCGTCACATTGACGGTGACGGATTGCTCGCCGATGGCGACGGGCGGCGGCGCGGGCGCGGCCACCGCGGCGCGCGCTTCGAACAGCGGCGTGGGGCGGAACGATGTTCCTTCCTGGATCGACAGCAGCGGCCCCAGAGTCACGCCTGCGGCGGCCGCGAGCGTCTTTGCCTTCGCCATCGCTTCGGCCACGGCCAGCGCGCGCGCGCGGTCGGCGAGAGGTTTGGGATTGGCGATCGCAAACGACACCCCGCCGAGCTGATTGGCGCCGCTTTTGACCAGCGCATCCAGCGCGGCCCCGAGCTTCGACAAATCGTCCAGAGTGACGCTCACCTGATTGGAGACCTGATAGCCGATGATGTTGCGCTGTTCGGGCGCGTCGGG
>DASYEG010000145.1:0-19053 GCA_036499145.1 Micropepsaceae bacterium
GTGAATGCGACGTCCAGGTTGCAGGACAGCGTGCGTCTCTCGCCCTCGCCATAGAACGGTTCGACCCGGTGCAACAGCCAATTGGGGAAGATCAGCAATTTTCCGGCTTCGGGTTTGACATATTGTTGAGTCGGCGGACGCAGCAGCGCGAAGTCCCGTATGCCGGTCGCGCCCCAGACGAATTGCGTGAACCCGTCGCAATTTCCAGTCGCCATGGTCAGGCTCGGTGCGCGGCCATAATCCACCGGCCGCTTTTCCAAAATTGTCGCCGGAACCTTCAGGTACAGAATCGACGACAAGCCTAGAACCGTATTGCCGCCATGATCGTGGAGCGGATTGTAGTCGCCTTCGTAGCTGTGAACGCTCCACATGTCGTTGGGCGTGACCTTCGCGGCGAAGCCTTGCCCCCTCAGATATTCCGTTCCGATTTGCGCGATCACACCGGCGAGGGCTTCGGGAATGTTCTGCTGCAGATCCATCTGCAACTGTGCCGATTTCTTGTCACGTCTGATTTGACCGACCAGGGAAGACGCATAATCGTTCGCGATTGGTCGCACCGCATCGATGTGTGCATTGACCTTGTCGACCAGATCCGATGGAAGAAGCGCCTCCATGAGATACAGAGCAGGCTGCGTGATCATGCGGCACGCAATTTGCTCGTTTACCAACTCACGCATACCAACTCCGTAACGCCTGCGATCTTCGAACCACCGGGCTGAAACAATCGCCGAACCGGAGGGTGATCAAATGTTTAATTCACAGCATCGTCGCTTGAGACAACCATCGATGCGACACCCAGCGTGCTTATCCCGACAGTACGCATAAGGACAAGTTTCCCCTTACCGCACGCGATCAATTTTCTTTGCGGTGCCGGCTTTTGTCGGGCAAAATCCTACAAGGGACGCGGCCCAACCAGATGTCACGCTCCCGTGAGTTGCGTGACGGCGCAGGCTGCGACTTGTGCGCTCGCGCATGCTACGCCAAAACAGACGCCGGGGGGCGAGGAGATGAACCTGCAGGATAGCCAACGTGTGTCGGCCGCGGCGCGGCTAGACCGGCTGCCGGTCTTTTCCTTCCATCGCCATATGATGTGGCTGTTGGGCTTCTGCTTCTTCTTCGAACTCGGGGACATCAGTACGTTTGCGTTCTCCGCGCCGGCGATCCGCGCCCAATGGGGCATCTCCATCGGCATGATCGGGGTCATCACCTCGGGCACGTTCTTCGGGATGTTCCTGGGAGCGGCAAGCGGCGGCTGGTTCGCCGACCGCATGGGGCGCAAGCGCGCGCTCATTGCCGCGGTGACGTGGTTCAGCCTGTTCTCATTGCTGAATGCAATCGCCTGGGAGCCCATCGGGCTTTTCACCGCCCGGCTGTTCACCGGCATTGGGCTTTCGGCAATGACGGCAATCGCCATTACCTATATCGCCGAAATGTTTCCCGCCCGCGCGCGCGGCACGTTCCAGGGCCGGGTCATGGTTGTCGGCCTTTGCGGCATACCGGGCTCGGCTCTTATTGCGCGGATTCTGGTTCCGGCGTTTCCGTTCGGCTGGCGGCTCGTCTTCGTGTGGGGAGCGCTCGCGCTGATCTTCCCCCTGCTGGCACGCAAGCTCGAAGAATCGCCGCGCTGGTATGAGAGGCGCGGAGAATTCGCCGCCGCCGATGACATCCTGAAACGGATCGAAGCTACCGCGGTACAAGAAAAGGGCGCACTGCCGCCGCCCGATACTCTCACGGCAGCACCGCGCGAAGGACGTTTCACCGCGCTGTTTGCGCCCAATATGCTGCCGCGCACGCTGATCCTGGTCGCGGCCTGGATATTCCAGACACTCGGCTTCTATGGCTTTTCCGCCTGGGTTCCGACATTCCTGGTCGAGCACGGATTCAAGCTCGTGGATTCCTTGAACTGGGCCTTCGCCATGCAATGTCTCGGAGTTCCCGGCGCCCTCATGGCTTCGGTCCTTTCGGATCGCTGGCAGCGCAAATATTGGATCACGATGTTCGCGATTCTGATCGCAACCTGTGGAATCCTTTATGGACTCAGCTCCGAGGCGGTGTTCATCGTCACTTTCGGCGGCCTGATGACCATGGGCATTCAGGCGTTCGCGCCACTACTTTATGCCTATACCGCCGAATGTTTCCCCACCGAGATCCGCAGCTCCGGCACCGGCTTCACCTATGGCGTCGGACGGTTATCCAATGCGTTGGGGCCATTGCTGATCGCGTTCCTGTTCGTCCATTACGGTTACATGACCGTGTTCGTGTACATCGCGGCGTGCTGGCTGGCCGTCGCCGCGATTATCGGACTGGCCGGACCGCTCACGCGTGGCCGCCCCCTTTAGGCTCACTCCCTACGCGGCGGCGGTCCGTCGGGGCCTCCGGGGGGGAGGGGAGGAGGCGCGGAACGGCCAAAGCCGGGAACCTGATTGCCCTTGGCATACATGCACTGCGCATAGGCGATGTCATAGCGCCGCTGCAGGCTGAAATTCGCCCGTTCGGATTGGTTCGCGCCGATGGTGCCGCCGACAGCGGCGCCACCCGCCGCGCCGAAGCTCGCGGCGCGGCCACTGCCGGTCGCTGCGCCCAGCGCAAGACCCAGCGCGGTTCCGATGGCCGCCGTTCCCACCGCACGGCTGTTGGCCGCTTCCGCGTCGCCGGCGGTCTGGCTGTGCGCATAATCCTCGCACATGTCCTGATCCTGCTGGAACACTTCGAAAGGCTTATAGGGCGGAGGGAAAACGCGCACCGTCGGGCCGCGCGGTGCCATCGCGCACCCCGCGACCAGCACAGCCGCGCCCATTGCCGCAATCTTCGTCGCAATCTTACGCATGAACGACTCCCGGATCGCAGGGACCCGCCAGGGGAGGCGTCTCGCCTCGCATCAGGGACCGGCTCCCATTTTTCATATCGGATCGTCTTGTCGCACGCACAAGCTGAACCGCCGATGAATTGCAGCGCGGTGCCCATCCCACACCGGACCCAACAGCGTCAGCTCGACAGTCTCATGATCGGCCGCGTTCACTGTTCCGGAGCGCGCGTAAAATCGTTTTTGCCGAGTTCGACGCCATTATGGCGCAGAATCGCGTAGGCGGTGGTGACGTGGAAGAAGAAGTTCGGCAGCGCGAACCCGATAAGGTAATTCTCGCCTTTGAACTGGCGCGGCTGCCCACCCAGTTGGATCGTGATATCGCGGTCTTCGGAACCATCGACCTGGGAAGGCTTGAACTCCTTGACGAAAGCGACCGTCTTGGCGAGGCGCGCCTTCAACTGCTCAATGGTGGTTTCGGTGTCCTCGAATTTCGGCGGATCGATGCCAGCGAGGCGCGCCATCGTATTCTTGCCGAAATCCGATGCGATCTGCAACTGACGCGACAGCGGGAACATGTCCGGGTAAAGCCGCGATTGCAGCAGCACGGACGGATCGATCTTCTTTGCTGCCGCATAAGCCTGGGCCTTATCGAGACAGGCCGACGAAGCCGAAAGCATTTGCACGAAAATCGGCGCCGAAGCGCGGTACATAGAGATAGCCATGGGAACTCCCTTGGAAAGGATGTGGGGATATTTTTTCAGTGTATCTGCGTTTGCCGTCCATGCTTAGTTAGCCGAACGGTCATGGGTCATAAAGTGACAATCGCAGCAAGGATGAGAGCATGAGGTCGATCGTTCGGCTGCATCTGCCGGTCCTTTTAAGCGCGATCGCGTTTGTCTCGGCCGCCACGGCCGCGACGGTCCCAACCGGGCTCGAAGGCAGTTGGACCGCCGAACAGACTGGAACCGGTCTCTCCAATGAATCGACACTGAGCTTCACACGCGCGGGCGAAATGCTCAGCGGAACCATGCGCAGCACCGATGGCCAGACCCCGCTGTTCGATGTGCGTGAGACGGGTGGGATTGTTTCCTTCACCCTCGTGATCCCCGGCACGCCCTACGTCGCAATCGCCTATCGCGGAATGCGCAATGGCGATGAGCTTCGCCTGACCGGATCGGACGAGGCACAAGCCGTCCACACCCTGACGGCGCGACGGACCGCGCCTGCGCTCCAGCAAGCCGCGGCACTCGCTCCAAGTCCTCTTCCGGCACAAGCCGCGCCGCCGCGGTCATCCGCATTGCCGGAACCGGCGCGGCCATCCTTGCCGCCGCCCATTATCGCGAGCACGAGCGGACGCCTCGACGGCAATTGGACCGCCGAGCAGACGAGCCCCGGCTCTCCCATGCCCGCCGAAGTGCGCTTCGTGCTTACCGGCGATCACGGCGCGATGCATGTGGGCGCGGCCGATTGGCCCTTGTTCGACGTTCGCGATACCGGCACCGGCGTGGCCTTTGTGCTGGTGATCCCCGGTACGCCTTATCTCACCGTCCGCTATGCCGGGACGCTTGCAGGGGACATGCTGGATCTCATCGGCACCGGTGCGGATCAGGGCGTGTTTCATCTGACGGCACGCCGCGCGCCGGCCGGCGAAGTTCGCGGACTCGCCGGGCCGGCGCCCGCCTCCGCTGCAGAACCAATCCCACCGCGCGTCGCGGCTCTCAATCCGCCATCGTCGCCACGCCCCACGCCGTCGCGTTCCTCCGGTCCCCCGCCAAAACTTCCCTTGCCGGCCTTGCGTGACGTCGCGCCCAACACGCTTTTCAAGACGCCGCCCATGGGGTGGGCGAGCCGGCAAAAACTCGGTCCCGGCATGGAAGACGATGACATCCGGCAAGCCGCGGAGAGTCTCGAAGAAACCAATTTGCGCACATTCGGCTACACGCTCGTCGAGATCGACGATGGCTGGCAAGGCGTGCGCGATGCGGGCGGCGTGCTGCACGCGGGCGCGAAATTCCCCGACATGAAGGCGCTCGGCGATTACATCCATTCGAAGAAGCTGAAATTCGGCCTGCAGGTTTCCGCCGCTGCGAAAAGCTGCGGCGGCTTCGAAGGCAGCTATGGCCATGAAGCCGAGGATGCGAAATTGTTCGCGTCCTGGGGCGTCGATGACATCGTCTACGATTGGTGTGGCGCCGAAACCATTTATCCGACGCAGGCCGAGCAACAGGCTGCCTATCAGAAAATGGGTGAGGCCTTGCGCGCGTCGGGGCGCGAGATCGCGTTCGCCATGAGCCAGAACGGCGCCTTCGACGTCGCGCGCTGGGGCGCGACGACCGGCGCCAATCTGTGGCGCACCGGACCCGATATCAGGGACAATTGGCAATCGATGACCGAAGCCGGCTTCAGCCAGAACGGCAAGGAAGCCAATGCCGGGCCCGGCCACTGGAACGATCCCGGTCTGCTTCAAACTGGCAATGGCGGCATGACGCCCGATGAAGACCGCACGCAGTTGAACCTGTGGGCCGTCACGGCCGCTCCTCTCATGCTCGGCAATGATGTGCGCATCATGACCAAGGAAACACTCGCGACACTCGGCAACGGCGAAATGATCGCGATCGATCAGGACCCGCTCGGGCGTGCAGGCAAGCGCGTGGCGCAGAGCGGATCAACCGAAGTATGGGCGCGTCCCCTCGCCGGCGGGGCGACAGCGGTCGCCTTTTTCAATCGTGGAGATCAGAGCGCGGCGGCCGCGGTGTCCTGGCAGCAGCTCGGCATCGATGGACCACGGCGCGTGCGCGATGTCTGGCGTCATGAGGATGCTGGCATGGCGAATGAGCGCTATACCGTATTCCTCACCGCCCATTCCTCGCTGCTGCTGCGGCTCAGCCGGTAGTAGATGGAGCTCAGCGTGCGAGATAGCGTTCGTTCAGGATGCGCGTGAGAAGATTCGCCGTTGCAAATCCGTCCGCCGGAATGCCGCGCGCCTTCTGATACGCGCGAATTGCCGCACGCGACTGGCGCCCGAGCACGCCGTCCGCGCCGCCTGTCGAAAACCCGAGTGTCGTCAATCCTTCCTGCAGCGCCGTGCGGCCCGATTCATCGAGCGGCGCTTCGTCGAGGGGCCAGCTTGCCTCAATCGTGCCGGCGCCCCGCAATCGATCCGACAGGAGCCCGATGGCAAGCGCATAGGACGTGGCCGCGTTGTATTTCAGGATCGCCCTGAAATTGTTGCGCACCAGGAAGGCCGGGCCGCGATAGCCCGCCGGCAGAAAGATGGCGGCGGCATCCATGGCGTCGTTCAGGGGCTCCCCGGACATCCTGCGCACTCCCAGCCGCGCCCATTCGGCGATCGGCTTGGCGGTATCGGTGTCGGCCATCTCATAGGGGAACCCGTCCGGCAAACGCACTTCTTCGCCCCAGGATTCGCCGTCACGCCAGCCCGAATGCTTCAGGTAATTCGCCGCCGATGCGAGCGCATCGGCGGGCGAGTTCCAGACATCGCGCTTGCCGTCGCCGTCGCCATCCACCGCCTGTTCGAGAAACGTCGTGGGCACGAACTGCGTGTGCCCGAAAGCGCCCGCCCATGAGCCCGTCATGGTCGTGGGATCGCGTCCCTCCACGTCGGCGATGCGCAGGGCGGCGATAAACTGCCGGCGGCCATATTCGACCCGCGGCCCGTCATAGGCGAGCGTGGCCAGCGCCTCGAACAGATTGAAATTGCCTTCGTTCTGGCCGTAGCCCGTCTCAAGTCCCCAGATCGCGGTCAGGATTTCGGCGGGCACGCCATAATTGTCCTGAAGGCGGGCAAACAATTCGGCATGGGCCGCGATTTGCTCGCGCCCCCGGGCGACCCGTGTGTCCGAAACCGCTCCCGCCAGATATTCCCAGACCGGGCGGACGAATTCCGGCTGTTTCTCGTTCAGTTCTTCGACGCGGGGGTTGAGATGGATGCCAGACACCGCGCGATCGTACGTTGCCGGGGTGATTCCGGCTTTCAAAGCCTCGGCGCGGAAATCGCGCAGGAAGGCCGCGAAGCGCAGCGCCTCGTCCGGCATCGCCGCGGGGACCGGGGCATTCCCGGGCGCGGGGGCAGCCGCCACCGGCACAGCGGTCAAACCGCTTATCAAAAGGGCCGCCAAAAGGTCTTTATGCCGCATCGCAAGCCTCACGCTAGAATGCCCTTCCGCCCTGCTGACCGGTGAAGGGATGCCCGGTGACAAGCGAGACCAGATGGGCCGCCATCAAAAGGATAATGACGATGCAAACCATCTGGACCACGTGATAATTGATCATACGCACCTTGAGCGGCTCGGCCGGCTGGCGTGCCCGCCAATTGGCAAATCCGAAAACCGCGAACATCAACACCGCAACGGCCAGCGTCGTGGTCAAACTCAAATCCATGCCCCACTCCCTGTGATTCGTGCAAAAACGCCGGTTCCAGCCCAGCGAGGTGGTTGACAGCCCCCAGTCGCGTGCATAGGTTCCCGCGCCTTTCGGCAGATTTGACGGCATCTTAGCACCGGAGACCATGATGAAAGTGCGCAATTCTCTGCGCTCGCTGAAAAAGCGCGATAAGGACTGCCGCGTCGTCCGCCGCAAGGGCCGCGTCTACGTCATCAATAAGAAAAACCCCCGTTTCAAGGCTCGCCAGGGCTGATTTCGAGGGCGGATTTCGTTTAGGCGTTTGTGTTTTTGCGCCTATCGCCTCGGTCAGATTTTTTGGCTAGCATGGGCCATGCGCTCGATGCTCCTGAGCTTGCTGCTCATTGCGCCATTTGCCACATTGGCCCTGGCGCAGCCTCTGCCGTCCGATCCGCATCAGGCCGGTCCCCAGGACCAGGTTCCCGATCTGCAACTGATTCCGCCGCGCGGGCCGGGCGAGGCCGCGCCCAGGAATGCGCCGGACGCGCAAGGCGTCCCGGCCCAGCCGGCGCCCCAGGCCGCCCGCTCCGGACGGCCGCCCCCCAAGGCTCCGGAAACCGACGAACAGCTTCTGACGAAGCTCAGCAAGGCGCAGGACCAGCGCGCCGCGCGTCCTATCGAGCGGGAGTTGAGAGCGCGCTGGGCCCATACCGGTAGCCCGAGCGCCGACCTTCTGCTCAAGCGCACCGATCAGGCGATGGAAGCGCATGATTTCGACACCGCGCGCGAGATTGTTCAGAAGCTGACCATCATCGCGCCGAATTTCGCGGAAGCCTGGCACCGGCGCGCGACGCTCGCCACCCAAAAGGACGATTATGAGGACGCGCTCGCGTCTCTGCGCCGCACGCTTGCGCTGCAACCGAAGAATTTTGCCGCTCTCGCTGAACTGGGCGAAATCCTGGAGGAATACAACGACAAGCCCCATGCGCTCGATGCTTATCGGCAGGCCAAGGCCATCGATCCCTTCCTGGATGGCCTGGCGGACCGCATCCGCGATCTGACCAAGAGCGTCGAAGGTCAGGGAATCTGATTCGATTTCGAACCCGATGCAACTCAGGACCTCGCTTCTCCCCATCGCAATCGCGCTCGCAGGCCTGTGCTCAGCCCCCGCGAGCGCAGAGCCCACATTGGTCGGCATCTGGTACAGCCCGTTCCAGCCGGACGAGCCCAATGTGATGTCGCTGATCGAGTTCAAGGACGACGGCACGTTCCACGAAGAATTCCGCAAATGCGACAATGGCGAGTTCGTCGGCTATCAGACGGAATCCGGCACCTGGTCGGTGTCGGACGATGTCGAGCACATCAACGCGGATTTCATCAATGGCGATACCGCCACCGCCCAGGCCGATTACAGAATCGTCTCGCTTACCGACACGGAAAGGCGCATTCGCATGGACCCTCAAGGCTTCGTCTTCATCGGCCATCGGGTGATGAGCTTTGAATTCCCGCATTGCGCCACCGGCACCTAGGTCATCATCGTGTCCCGATACGCCATTCCAACATTGATCCTCTGCGTCTTGCTCACCGCGCTGTCTTTGGCGCAAGCAGCCCCGGCGCCGGTATCTCCCTTTGTCGGGATTTGGTACGGCGTCGGAGAACCCGACGATCCCAGCATCTCCTATATCGACTCCTATCATGCAGACGGAACCTTCAATTCGGAGTTCCGAAAATGCGAGAAGGGCGAAGTCGTCTGGCGGCAGACCGAGAGCGGCAAATGGTTTTTGATGGGCAGTGTCCTCAGGATGGAGTCGGACCGGATCGACGGCAAGAAGGCGAAGTTCGATAATGCGTATGAGATCGAGACGGTGACGCATGACGAATTCCACGCACGGCTTCACGATCCCGACTTCCTGTTCGTCGAGAAGCGCATTCCAAAGTTCGAATTTCCGCCCTGCTATGTGGGTGCCTGAGATTTAGGCGGTTCGCCGGGCCTCACGCCGCGCGGGTAAACGTCCTCCCCACCATCGCGCTTCCCGGAACCAAGCGCTGTTCCGGCGGTTATGGTCGCCGTTGGAACGGGAATGATTCAGGCGCGGCTGCGCCACGAATTCGGGGCCATTTTGATAGCGAAGATCTTATGTCCCGTGGCGCGGGCCACGGCGCTGGCCATGGGTCTGATCGCCCTGTGCGCATCTGCGCGCGCCGCGGAAGGAACGGAAGAAGGCACGTTCAGTGTCCTCTTCGAGAACGATATCTTCTTCAACACCGACCATGACTACACCAACGGGGTCGAACTGGCCTACACGACGGCCCCGCAGGATACGCCGCAATGGGCGGTCCGGGCCGCAAATTGGCTTCCTTTTTTCACCGCGCAAACCGATGTGCGCACGCGCTACGCCATCGGCCAGAACATCTACACACCGAGCGATCTGAACACGGCGAACCCGCCTCCTACGGCGCGTCCTTATGCGGGATTTCTCTACGGCGCGTTCGGGCTCGTGGGCGACAGCGGCACGCATCTGGACCAGTTGCAGGTCATGCTCGGCGTCGTGGGGCCGGATTCGCTGGCCGAAGAAAGCCAAAGATGGATTCACGGAATCATCCACGACAGGAAACCGCTCGGCTGGTCCACGCAACTCCACAATGAACCGGGCCTCATCGTCCAATACGAACGCAGCATCAAGCTTATTCCGCCGCGATCCGTTTTAGGCCTGATCTTCGACGCGGAGCCGCATTACGGCTTGGCGGTTGGCAATGTGTATGACTACGTCAATGCTGGCGCGATGGCGCGTTTTGGCTTCAATCTGCCGGCCGATTATGGCCCGATGCGCATCGAGCCGAGCCTGCCCGGATCCAATTTCTTCGAGCCGAACGGCACGCTGAGCGCGTATGTTTTCGCCGGTGTGGATGGGCGTGCGGTCGCGCGCAATCTCTTTCTCGACGGAAATACCTTCGAGTCGAGCCGCAGCGTCCAGAAGATGAATTTGGTCGGCGATGTCGTGTTCGGCGCAGCCATCACCTTCAACAAGGTGCGGATCGCCTTTACGCATGTCGTCCGCAGCCGTGAGTACAAAACCCAGACGCAGCAGGACCGGTTCGGCGCGATCGATCTATCGTTCCGATTCTAGAACTAATTGTTTTTTCGCGTGACGAAGGCGACGCGCAGCATGTTGGTGGCGCCCGGCGTCCCCAGCGGCAGACCGGCGGTGATCACCACACGTTCCCCTTGCTTCGCAAAGCCATGGGTGAACGCGATCTCACAGGCGCGCTCGGCGACATCGTCGAGGTCGTGCGCGTCTTCGGTCTCGACGCAATGCAGACCCCAGACGAGGTTCAAACGCCGCGCCATAGCCTTGATCGGTGTCAGGGCCAGAATCGGCGCCTCGGGACGTTCGCGCGCGGCGCGCAGGCCCGTCGAGCCGGACTTGGTCCAGCATACGATGGCCGAGGCCTGGATCGTATGGGTGACATCGTGGACCGCGGCCAGGAGGGCATCGGCGATGGTGGATTCGGGCGCCTGACGTTGGGCATCGATGATGCTGCGATAAAGCGGATCGCTCTCGACGGCTTGCGCGATGCGGTCCATCACGGCGACCGCTTCGGCCGGATAGGCGCCGGACGCGGTTTCCGCCGACAGCATCACGGCGTCCGCGCCTTCGAAGACGGCATTGGCGACATCGGACACCTCGGCACGGGTCGGCACCGCGGTATGGATCATGGATTCCAGCATCTGCGTCGCCACCACCACGGGTTTGCCCGCATGGCGCGCGGCCTGGATGATCTGCTTCTGGCGGCCGGGCACGGCTTCGAGCGGAAGCTCCACGCCAAGATCGCCGCGCGCCACCATGACCGAATCGGAGAGGCTGATGATTTCGTCGAGCGCGTAGAACGCGGCCGGCTTTTCCAGCTTGGTCATGACGCCCGCGCGCCCCGCGCAGGCTTTGCGCAGTTCCGCCACATCGTCGGGACGCTGCACGAAGGATAGCGCCAGCCAGTCGATGTTCAGGGACAAGGCATAATCGAGGTCGCTGCGATCCTTCGGCGTCAGGGCCGGAATCGGCAACAGCGTGTCGGGGAGATTCACGCCCTTGTGGTTCTTGACCAGCCCGCCATGCAGCACCGCGGCCTCGATGCGCGATTCGGTAACGGATTCCGCCACCAGACGTACCTTGCCGTCATCGATGAGAAGTACCGAGCCGGGCTTCAGCGCCGCGAAGATCTCCGGATGCGGCATCGGAAGATGGTCGGGATCGGGCGCGGTTTCCGCGCGCACCAGCGTCACCGTCTTGCCGCTTTCCAGCCGTTTCTCGCCGCCATCGATCTTGCCCAGCCGGAGCTTGGGTCCTTGCAGATCGACCAGGATGGAGATCGGCCGCCCGGCCTCGGCTTCCACCGCGCGCACCGTATCGACCAGCGTGGTCAGATTGGCATGATTGGTGTGGCTCATATTGATGCGGAACACGTCCACGCCCGCGATGAACAGGGCACGGATGTGCTCGCGCGTGTGGCTAGCGGGACCCAGCGTGGCGACGATCTTGGTTTTGCGGCTGCGGCGCATCTGTTACTGGAGAATCCTCATATTCGCGCCCGGACCATTCGTGGAGAAGCGCCTTCGCGTTTCACTGCCGCCGGCGCGGCAGCGCAAGAATCGAGAATGCTTTCGCGATTCAGGGTAAAGTGAAAGCGCTCCAGGTCAATCCGCCAAATTCTCGGTCCAGTCCGGCGCATTGCCGGTATCCACCTGGAAGAAGCGTTTGACGTCATAGCCATGGGTAAGACAATCGGCGCGCCCCACAATCGTAAAATGGCCGCTTCCAACGCAGAAGCTGCGGTCGCCCTCCCAGGCACCTCCCAGTTCTTCATGTTCGGCATAAACATAATAGAACCGTGCCAAAAGAGGGTCCTCGATGAGCGTGGCGCAATTGCCCGCGTCGATTTTCCACCAGCCTGAGCTTGCCCATTGCTTGCCGTTGAAGAACCCCAGCGCGATGGAGGCGGGGTAGGCCGTCTTGTTGCAGACGGAGAGTTTTGCGGCCGCGGGACCGGCGGATAGCCCCAGAAGGGTTGCGGTTACCGCGGGCAGAAGAATGCTGGACAAACGCGCGCTCACACACGAAAGGGTGTCGGGACCTTCTCTTGCTGTCAATGCGCTTCCGCATGCATTTGTGTGCCAGATCCTTGCTCCGGCCACGCTATATTCGAATCATGACACCGAGTTTCGCCGCCGAACCCTATGAGCTGCGCAATGGCGACGCACCGGGCTCCTTGCTTTTCCTATGCGATCACGCGGCCAATACGGTGCCCCAGGAACTTGGGACCCTGGGGCTCCCGCCGCCGGATTTCGCCACCCATATCGCCTATGACATCGGGGCGGCGGGCCTGACGCGCGCACTCGCAGACCGCTTTGGCGCGCCCGCGATCCTGGCGCACTGGTCCCGTCTGGTGGTCGACCTCAATCGCGGGGCGGACGACCCGACGGTGGTCATGAAGCTGTCGGACGGGCGCATCATCCCGGGCAATCGCGACGGCGGCCGGGCAGAAATCGACGAACGCATCGCCTGCTATCACACGCCCTATCACGCCGCGATTGCCGCGCGCCTGGCCGCGGCGCGTTTTCAGGGGATCGTGCCGGTGCTGATCTCCATCCACAGCTTCACCCCGGTGATGAAAGGAATTGCGCGGCCCTGGCATATCGGAATCCTGTGGGACAGGGATGCGCGCCTTGCCAGACCCCTATTGGCGCGTCTGCACGCGGAAAGCGACATCGTGACCGGCGACAACGAGCCCTATTCGGGTGAGCTGGAGAACGATTGTCTTTAC
Organism: Micropepsaceae bacterium; assembly: GCA_036499145.1. Taxonomy (GTDB): domain Bacteria; phylum Pseudomonadota; class Alphaproteobacteria; order Micropepsales; family Micropepsaceae; genus CAIYRG01. The sequence goes on from DASYEG010000145.1 coordinate 12,989, forward strand.
CGCCACGGGACCATGAATGGGCTTCCCCATGTGCTGATCGAAGTGCGCCAGGACTTGATCGGCGATGAGGCGGGCCTTATGCGCTGGGCTGCCCGTTTGGAAATCATCTTGCGCGAAGCGCTGGCGGCAATGGGCACACCGGCGATAGAATTCACCCGCCCCTTAAGGGTGCCGCCAACACGGATTTCAGAAGAGCCGGTTTCAGGAGGTTCCGTCATGGACGAGAAAACGCGCACCGAATTGGAGGCCGCGGCCTTCCGGCGTCTGGTCGCGCATCTGCGCAATCGCACCGACGTTCAGAATATCGATTTGATGAATCTCGCCGGCTTCTGCCGCAATTGCCTGGGCGATTGGTATCGCGAGGCCGCCGCCGAGAAAGACATCGTCCTGGAAAAGGACCAGGCCCGCGAGATCGTCTATGGCATGGCGCCGGCCGAATGGAAAAAACGCTATCAGCGGGAATCTTCGGCGGAACAGCAGGCGCAATTCGCCAAAGCGCAGAAGACTCACAGCTAAACGCGCCGTTTCAGCTTTCCATCCGCCATCCTGCGGTCTATCCGGACGGCCCATGACGGCGCGATCCCCGTGCCGTGACGGCATTATCTAGGAACAGCCATGGCAAAATCCGGCTTCGCGGCAGGACAGTTGAAATCGATCGTCGAGCGCATCGAGCGGCTGGAAGAGGAAAAAGCCGCGCTCGGCGCCGACATTCGCGAGGTCTATGCCGAGGCCAAGGGAAACGGATTCGACACCAAGATCATACGTCAGGTGATCCGCATGCGGCGCCTCGACAAAGCCGATCGCCAGGAGCAGGAAGCCGTGCTCGACCTCTATCTTTCGGCGCTGGGTATGCGAAGCTGAGGCATGGTCCGCTTGGCGCTCTGGGTTGTTCTGGCCTCGTCGCTTCCGGGTCTGGCTTGGGCCGCGGAAAACCCCCAAAGCGCGAAATCCATCGGCGTCGCAACCATGCTGCCGAACGGAACCATCCTCGTGGGCGTTGGGGACACGGATTCGGATACGCGGGCGCGGGCTGTCCTGATGGTCGAACCCGGCGACAGCACCTACCAATCCATCATCGACCACGTCGGAGGCTTGAAGCCCGGCGAAACCAAACCCATTCCGCCCTGGCCGGACCCGCCGCCGCCGAAAAAAGACACCCCCAAGAACGCCCCACCGCCGGGAGCCTGAAACGGATCAGCCGGCTGCCGTGCGCGGCAGAGATTCGTCTTCGGCCTCCGCTTCGTCATTCTCGAGGCCCAAGTCCTTGAGCTTGCGGTAGAGGGTGGAACGGCCGATCCCCAGCCTGCGCGCCACTTCCGACATGCGGCCGCGATAGCGTTCGATCGCCATGCGGATGATTTCCGTCTCCAGCTCCTCAAGTTTGCGCAGATGACCCGACGCATCCGTCGTCCCGATGGCGTAAGGGCTCGCCGCGCGCGATTGTGTCTGGACGCGGACGGAAGCCATGATCTCGGCCGCCGGAATTTGTCCCGGTTCATGGGTCTTTTCGCGCGGCGAGATGCCCATGGCGCTGGCGATTTGCGGGAAATCCGCCACGTCCAGCATGTCGTCATCGCACAGCACGACCGCGCGGAAAATCGTATTCTCGAGCTGGCGCACATTACCCGGCCAGGAATAGGAATTGAGCAGATCCAACCCTGCGGGCGTGAAGCCGACGATCCGTTTGTTTTCTTCCACGGCAAAACGGGCCATGAAATATTCGGCGAGCGCGGGCACGTCTTCGCGCCGTTCCCGCAAGGGCGGAATGAACACCGGAAATACATTCAGCCGGTAATAAAGATCCTCGCGGAACCGCCCCTCGCGCGTGAGTTCGGCGAGATCGCGATTGGTGGCCGACATAATGCGGACATTGACCTTCACGGGCCGCTTCGCGCCGACCGGATCGATCTCGCCTTCCTGCAGCGCGCGCAGAAGCTTGACCTGCATGTCGAGCCTGAGTTCGCCGATCTCATCGAGAAACAAGGTGCCGCCGTCGGCTTCCAGGAACTTGCCCAGATGCTTGTCGGTTGCCCCCGTGAAGGAGCCCTTCTCGTGACCGAAGAGGATGCTTTCGATCAGATTGTCGGGGATGGCTCCGCAATTCAGCGTGACGAACGGTTTGCCGGCGCGATCCGACCCGCCCTGGATGGCGCGCGCGACCAATTCCTTGCCGACGCCCGATTCGCCTTCGATGAGGATGGGAATGGTAGATTGCGCCGCACGCGTGCCGATCCGGACGACCTGCTTCATGCCGGCGCTTTTGGCGATCAGATCGTCGAACACCAGCCGGTTGTGCTGCTTCTTCTTGAGCCGCGAGACCTCGCCCGTGAGCACGCCGAGCTTGAGGGCGTTCTGCATGGAGACCCTGATGCGCTCGGGGCTGGCAGGCTTGACCAGGAAATCATTGGCCCCTGCCCGCATCGCCTCGACCGCCGAATCGATGCCGCCCTTGGCCGTCAGCACGATCACCGCGACGCTCTGATTGACCGCGCGCAATTTGGCGAGCACCTGGATGCCGTCGACATCGGGCATCATCAAATCGAGCAGGACGAGCGCGACCTGCTCGCCTTTGGGCGAGAACAGAAGGTCGAGCGCCGGCCCGCCTCCGGGGGCGGTCAGCGTTTCCAACCCCATCCGCGCGACGGCCGTTTCCAAGAGGCGGCGCTGTACCGGGTCGTCGTCGACGATGAGAACCGTTTGGGTCATGAAAAGGGGCGTATCCTGCGGGGACGATCAGCGCCTATTCTCGCGCCCAAAGGTAAAAGCGGGCTTAACCGTCCCAAATTGGGCCACCCAATCCGGCAACGGCCGCGCACCCGAGCGGCCATTCGGCGCGACGAAAGGTCGCCCTGAAGCTCCACCCCCGGATTTATCAGGCCTTTGCTGCCGCTTTTCCTTTGCTATAGTCGCGCCACCATTCGCAAACGCTGAAACGGGGACAGCCATGGCCGAACAACATCCGACATCCGACGATCATTCGGCCGGCGGGACCATGGACATCACCGACCATGTGAAGATGTGGAACGCCTTCTGGAACACTTCGAAATGGGGGGTCGTCGGGGTCATTATCCTCGCCATCCTTTTGTTCACCTTCCGCACCCATAACGGGTGACAATCGCGCCCCAGATAAAGCCCCCGGGCCATATGAAGGCCTCAAGGCCATGATCCTTGCGATCCCCAAAGAGCGACGGGCGGACGAAACGCGTGTCGCGGCCACGCCGGAAACGGTCAAGAAGCTGAAAGGTCTCGGTCTCGATGTCGTGGTCGAGACCGGTGCGGGAGCCGCGGCGCGTTTCTCCGACACCGATTATCAAAGCGCGGGCGCAGCCATTGCACCGGACGCGGCGTCTGCGCTGAAGAACGCCGACATCGTATTGAAAGTCCGTGGACCTTCGCAGGAGGAAATCGCTCCGTTCAAACGCGGCGCGATTCTGGCGGCGTTGCTGTCGCCCGCGACCGAGAAAACCGCGATAGCCGGTTTGGCCGAGGCAGGTGTGATTGCCTTCGCCATGGAATTCATACCCCGCATCAGCCGCGCCCAGGCCATGGACGTGCTGTCGAGTCAGGCCAATCTCGCGGGCTACAAGGCGGTGATCGATGCCGCCGCCCAATTCGGCCGTGCCATGCCGATGATGATGACGGCCGCAGGCACCATCGCACCGGCGCGCGTGCTGGTGATGGGCGCGGGCGTCGCGGGCCTGCAAGCCATCGCGACCGCACGGCGGCTGGGCGCCATCGTCTCGGCCACCGATGTGCGCCCCGCCACCAAGGAACAGGTGGAAAGCCTGGGCGCCACCTTCGTTGCGGTGATGGACGATGAATTTAAGAACGCGCAGACGGCGGCGGGTTATGCCAAGCCGATGAGCGAGGAATACCAGAAGAAACAGGCGGCCCTGATCGCTGAAACCATCAAGAAACAGGACATCGTCATCACCACCGCGCTGATCCCGGGCCGCAAAGCCCCGGTGCTGGTGACCGAAGACATGCTTAAGTCCATGAAGCCGGGCTCGATCATCGTCGACCTCGCGGCCGAACAGGGCGGCAATTGCCCCCTGACCAAGCCCGAGGAGGTGACCGAGGTCCATGGCGTGACGCTGATGGGATATTGCAATCTTCCTGGGCGGCTCGCGGTGGATTCGTCCAGCCTGTATGCGCGCAACCTCTTCAATTTCGTGAGCCTGTTCGTCGACAAGAAGACGGGCGCGCTTCAACTGAATTGGGACGACGAGATCATCAAGGGCGCCGGCCTGACCAAGGATGGCGCCATCGTGCATCCGGCGTTGCAACCGAAATAACGGAGAACATGATGGAAGCGATCGATCCCTTCGTCTTCCGCTTTTCGATTTTCATATTGGCGATTTTCGTCGGGTATTTCGTGGTCTGGGGCGTTACGCCCGCCCTCCACACACCGTTGATGAGCGTCACCAACGCGATCTCCTCGGTGATCGTGGTGGGCGCCTTGATCGCGGTATCGGTGCCTGCGGTCTCCAATGAATCCTGGCTGTCCAAGGGGCTCGGCTTCGTCGCGCTGGTGCTCGCCTCGGTGAACATTTTCGGCGGCTTCCTCGTCACCCAGCGCATGCTCGCGATGTACAAGAAAAAAGAGAAGAAGTGAGGCGGATCGCATGAACGCCAACATCGCCGCACTGCTCTATCTCATTGCCGGCGTGCTGTTCATCCTGGCGCTGCGGGGCCTCGCCTCGCCCGAAACCGCGCGCAACGGAAATCGGCGCGGCATGATCGGCATGGCGCTCGCCATCCTTACCACGCTCGCGGTGACGGGTGTCAGCGATGTCTTGACGTGGGCTCTGGTCCTTGCGGGGCTCGGACTCGGCGGCGCCATCGGCGCACTGACGGCACGGCGCATCGCGATGACCGCCATGCCGCAATTGGTGGCGGCGTTCCACAGCCTCGTCGGTCTCGCCGCTGTCCTTGTCGCGGGAGCGGCGCTCTACTCACCGGACGCCTATGGCATCTGCGTCCACGACGCGGCGAACATGTGCACCGGCCTCATCAAGACGCAGAGCCTGGTCGAGATGAGTCTCGGCGTCGCCATCGGCGCCATCACCTTTGCCGGATCGATCATTGCCTTCGCCAAGCTCAACGGCAACATGTCGGGCGCGCCCATCCTGCTGCCCGCGCGGCATCTTCTCAACCTCGTCATCGCTTTGGCCATCGTCGCGCTGGTCGGCTATTTCGTCATGGTGCAGGCGCCGTGGACCTTCTGGGCCATCACGGTCCTCTCCTTCATCTTCGGCATCACGCTCATCGTTCCCATCGGCGGCGCGGACATGCCGGTGGTCGTTTCGATGCTGAACTCCTATTCGGGATGGGCGGCAGCCGGCATCGGCTTCACGCTGGAGAACACCGCGCTCATCATCACCGGCGCCCTCGTCGGTTCGTCAGGCGCCATCCTCTCCTACATCATGTGCAAGGGGATGAACCGCTCCTTCATCTCGGTCATCGCGGGCGGTTTCGGCGGAGAAACCGCTGTTGCCGGTGGCGTGAAGGAAACCCGCCCCGTGAAGCAGGGCTCGGCCGAAGACGCGGCCTTCATCATGAAGAACGCGGGCTCGGTCATCATCGTGCCGGGCTACGGCATGGCGGTGGCCCAGGCCCAGCATGCGGTGCGCGAAATGGCCGACAAGCTGAAGCACGAGGGCGTGAAAGTCTCCTATGCCATTCATCCCGTCGCGGGACGGATGCCGGGCCACATGAACGTGCTTTTGGCTGAGGCCAACGTGCCTTATGATGAAGTGTTCGAACTGGAAGACATCAACTCGCAATTTGCGCAAACCGATGTTGCCTATGTGATCGGCGCGAACGACGTCACCAATCCCGCCGCCAAGAACAATCCGCAATCGCCGATCTTCGGTATGCCGATCTTGGATGTGGAGAAGGCCAAGACCGTGCTGTTCATCAAGCGCGGCATGGGCTCGGGCTATGCCGGTATCGAGAACGAGCTGTTCTTCCGCGACAACACCATGATGCTGTTCGCCGATGCGAAGAAGATGACGGAAGAAATCGTCAAAGCGCTCGGCTGACGCGTTTCGACATTTCGCACG
>DASYEG010000146.1:0-6927 GCA_036499145.1 Micropepsaceae bacterium
GAAGATCGTGCCGGTCACACCGAGCCAATCGGGAATATCGCCCCAGACGAGAAATCCGGCGATGCTGGCCCATATCGCGGCGGAATAGCGAAACGGCGCAACCACTGCGATGGCGCCTGTGCGCAGCGCGTCGATGTAGAGGAAATTGGCGAACGCCACGAAGCCGCCCGAGCCCAGAAGATACAGCGCTTCCTGCGTGCCGAAGCCGCGCCATTCCTGCCACAAGGCACCCGGCACCGCGAGCAGCGCCACGATGATGGTGTTGACGAGGGCGACCGTAATGGTGGGAATGCGCCCAACGATGCGCGACGTCATAAGATCGCGGAACGCCCAGCAGACCGCTGTGAATTGCGTCAGCAGAAGATAATAGGTCGGATGCGCACCGAACGGTTCGGCGACCATGATGACACCGGCGAAACCCACGACAATCGCCGCCCAGCGCCGCCATCCGACATCCTCGCGAAACAGCAGGGCGGACAGTGCCACCAGGATGATGGGCACCGTGAGCAGGATCACCGTGCTCTGTCCGAGCATGACGTAAGGCAACGCCGCCACGAAGGCGAGCGTGCCGGTGCCCTCCAGCACGCTGCGCGAAACCACGACGGAATCGCGGAAAGCGTCCAGATGCCGCGAGCCGCCCAGACGCCATGCCATGACCAGCACGATGGGAAGTGAAACCACGTTGCGCAACAATACCACTTCGCTCGCCGGCAAACCTGTGCTCGCGAGCTTGGTGAATGTGTCGCTGCCCGCGAACACCAGCCGCGCGACAATCATCAGCATGATGCCGCGCAGATTTTCGGTGGCGAGGAACACGCTGCGCGGACCGCGTCTGATGAGATCGCTCATGGCCGCAACCGGCCATGGCGCAGCTTCGCGGTCAAGAGTGGCGTAAAGACTCGATCAGTGTATCGTCACAGAAGACTTCGGCGGCGCTGATTGCGGACAGGGCGGGCGCGCCTGCAATCCGGGCAGGTTGACCACCACGCCGGCGCCGCGCAATTGCGGATTGGCTGTGCGCACATCGGCATAGACCTGCGTGCCGACCTGAACATCCGTGGTGCTTCCCGGCAGATCGGCGGGCGCCACGCTCCGGCCATAGGCATCGACGCCGGGAACATAGTCCGCGGAATCGCGTGTATCGACGCAGGCCGGTTGCGGCGCGGGTAACGGAGGTGGAGGGATTGGCGCGGACGGGATCGCGGCAGCCATCGCAAGGTCTGCGAACAGAAGAAATGAAGCCGCAAACAGGAAGCGCCGCATGCTGGTGCTCCGAAAGTCTGGCCACGAGCATGATCGGTAAAGCTTAATATTTCCTCATCCTAATGCGGCAGATAAAACTGGACGTAGGCGAAATCCGCGATGCCCCACACGATGGCCGAGACCCCGGTATTGACCAGGATCTTCAGCCCCAGCCTTGGCCGCGCCGGCGCGCCGGGTTCGGTGCCAGGCACGATGTCCTTCATCTCCGCCTGGCTGTGCACGCCAAAAGGCAACACGGCGAACAGCATCGTCCACCAGATGATGAAATAAAGCGCAAGACCCAATGCCCATCCCATGACGAAGCCCTATCACATTTCTATCGTCTGCACGCGCACCACGGGCTTCTTGCCCCAAATCGCGTTGGCGGCGCGCCGCGCGGCGATGCGGACTTGCTCCGCGAGATCGCCGTCCCGGCCGCGTTTGCCATTGGCCGCCCGCAGAATCGCCTCCCGGACAGGTTCATGCACGGCATCCGGAATGCCTTCGATATGGAGCGCGGGGTCACACGCCACCCGCCCCTTGCGGTCGAGGACCAGCGTGATCCCGATGAAACCGGCATAGCCGAGCGAACGGCGCGCGCGCGCAAAGCCCTCGTCTTCATGCACCAATACGCGCCCGTCCAGATGCAGGCGGCCCGATGGCGTCTCGTCCACAATCTCCGCCGGTCCCGGGGCCAGCCGCACCATCTGACCGTTGAGCGCCACCACGGCCTGGGGCACCTGTAGCGATGCCGCAAGCCGCGCGTGCTCGCTCATATGGCGCAGTTCGCCATGGACCGGCACGGCGATTTTCGGCTTGACCCAGGAATACATCTGGGCGAGCTCGTCGCGCGCCGGATGCCCCGACACATGCACGAAATGATCGCGTTCGGTGATCACCGCGACACCCTTGGCCGCGAGCTGGTTCTGCAGCTCGAAGATCGCAAGCTCGTTTCCCGGAATGATGCGCGAGGAGAAGATCACCGAATCGCCTTCGCCAAGGCTGACATGGGCATGATTGTCCGACGCGATGCGGGCGAGCGCCGCGCGCGGCTCGCCCTGGCTGCCGGTGCAGAGGTAAAGCACATTGTCGGCGGGAAGCAGTTCCGATTCATCCTCCGGCACGACGCGTGGGAATTTCTTGAGATAGCCGGTATCGCGCGCGCAATTCACCATGTGATGCATGGAACGGCCGACCAGAACCAACTCACGGCCCGCCTCGCGCGCGGCTTCGGCCACCGATTGCAGCCGCGCCACATTGGAGGCGAACGCCGTCACCGCGATGCGGCCCTTGAGCGATCCGATCAACCGGATCAGGGCGCGGCGCACTTCGCCTTCCGAGCCGGATTCCCCCGGCACTAGCGCGTTGGTGGAATCGCACACCATCGCGAGCACGCCTTCTTCGCCCACACGGCGTAGCGCGGCATCGTTCGTCACCTCGCCCAGCAAGGGATCGGGATCGATCTTCCAATCGCCGGTATGCAGAATCGTGCCGAGGCCGGTGCGGATCGCAATCGCATTGGGTTCCGGAATGGAATGGGTGATGCTGATGAATTCGAGCGCGAACGGTCCAAGCGTTACCGCGCCCCCGAGCGGCACGATCTTCACGCGCACACGGTTTTCGATCCCGGCCTCTGCGAGCTTGTCGTGCAAGAGACGCGCGGTGAACGGCGTCGCATAAACCGGGCAGCGCAATTTGGGCCACAGATGCGCGACCGCGCCGTGGTGGTCCTCATGCGCATGGGTGAGCACGAGGCCCAGAATATCCTCGCGCACCTCTTCCAGAAATCGGATGTCTGGCATCATCAAATCGACGCCGGGCGTGGTGGTTTCACGCCCGAATATCACACCGCAATCCACGACGATCCATTTGCGGGCACCGGGCGGGCCGTAGCCGTAGCAATTCAGGTTCATGCCGATCTCCCCTGCCCCGCCCAGGGGAAGGAAAACCAGATCGGAATCCTCCTTATTCAAGCGCATCAAGGCGAACCCGGCCGCATCGCGTTGCGCGCGTGGACGAGAATGAGGCCCGCAATCGTCAGATCGCGATTCAAATGATCGATGCCCGCGACCTGCCGGTGAAAGAGCGCCGCCAAACCGCCGGTCGCGATGACCGTCATGGGCTGTTCATATTCGGATTTGATGCGCGCGATGAGCCCTTCGATCAAACCGACATATCCCCAGTAGAGGCCGGACTGCATGGCCGGCACGGTGTCCTTGCCGATCACCGATTGCGTGCGCTCGATAGCGACGCGGGGCAGCATGGCGGCGGCCTGATGCAAGGCTTCCGCCGACACGTTCACGCCGGGAGCGATGACGCCCCCTTCGTAGTCGCCATTGGCGCTCACCACGTCGAAGGTGGTGGCCGTGCCGAAATCCACCACGATCAGCGCGCCGGGATATGCGTCGTGGGCGGCAATGGTGTTGACCAGCCGGTCGGCGCCTACCGCCGCCGGCCTGTCGACATTAACGCCGATGCCAAGCGCGACTTCGGGTTCGCCAATCACCAGAGGCTCGCATTTGAGATAGCGGCGGCAAAGGCTGCGCAGATCGAACAACGCCGTTGGGATGACGCTGGCGACGATCGCGGCGTCGAGATCGGAAAACTTCAAATTCTCGAGTGCGAGCATTTCCTTGAGCCACACCGCATATTCATCGGCAGTGCGCGTGGTCTTGGTGGCCGCACGCCACTGGCTGCGGATCGATCGCCCTTCGCAGACCGCGAAGACGATGTTGGTATTCCCGGCATCGATGGCGAGCAGCATGGTCAGGCCCGGAAGAACACTACGCCGCTCGCGATGCGGGTCATGGCGCCGGAAGGCTGCCGCAGCAGCAGCGCGCCGTCTTCATCGATGGTTTCGAATATTCCTTCCATCTCGCTTCCCTCGAGCCGCGCGATCACCGGACATCCCTGCCCCGCCGCACGCGCAAGCCACGCGCTGCGTATCGGCGCGAAACCATTGTCGCGCCAGACCTCATACCATGCGTGCATGGCGCGTGCGAGGCGGAGCAACGCGGCGTCAAAATCGGGCGTGGAACCGGTCGCGGCGGCAATCGACGTCGCGGGGAATTCCGTATCGCGCGGATAATGTTCGAGATTGATGCCGATACCGATGGCAAGCGCGTCGCCGCCCAGATTTTCCAGCAAAATGCCGGCAGTCTTTTTGCCGTTCAGCAGAACATCGTTCGGCCATTTCAGAGTTATTTCGGTATCCGGCGCATAGGCGGCGACAGTTTCGCCGGCTGCAAGCCCAGCGGCAAAGGCGAGTTGCGCTGCGAGCGATGGTGCCGCGCGCGTCAACAATGTCGCGAAAAGATTCCCACGCTGGGATACCCAGATGCGTCCCCGCCGCCCACGGCCCGCGGTCTGTTCGCGCGCGGCGATCCAGAGCGGCCCACCCTCGCCCGCGTCCGCCAAACGGCGCGCTTCTTCGTTGGTGGAATCGAGCATGCCGTGAAGCACCAGGCCGAGCCGTTCCGGCCAGCCCGGAATTTCCGTCACGGAAACAGCGATGCGGCGGCGGCCTCCGCGGCCGACACCAACGGTGCCGCGCCAACGAGGAAGAACACCGTAAAGATACCCGATGCCGCGATGATGGTGGAAAGGCTCGCACCCATCTCACGCTCCAGCGCCGGGGCGGGTTCGTCGAAATAAATGATCTTCACGATACGCAGATAATAATAGGCGCCAACCACACTGGTCAGGACACCGATCACCGCCAGCGGATAAAGACCGGCGCGGATCGCGGCGAGAAAGACGTAGAATTTCGCGAAAAAGCCCGCGAGCGGCGGAATGCCGGCGAGGCTGAACATCAACATGGCGAACACGAAAGCATAGCCGGGGCGTGTCTGCGCCAGCCCGGAAAGATCGCTGATGTTCTCCACCATGTGCCCGTCGCGGCGCATGGCGAGAATGCACGCGAAAACGCCGATATTGGTGACCAGATAGATCGCCAGATAGATCAGCACGCCTTCGACGCCTTGCGCGGTTCCGGTCGCCAGCCCGACAAGAATGAAACCCATATTGGCGATGGAGCTATAGGCCATCAGGCGCTTGATATTGTTCTGGCCGATGGCCGCCACCGCACCGAGCGCCATCGACAGGATGGAAATGAAGATGACGATCTGGCGCCACTCCCCGGTCGCATCCGGGAAGGCACTGACCATTGTCCGTACAAACAACGCCATGGCCGCGATCTTGGGCGATGCGGAGAAAAAGGCGGTGATGGGCGTGGGCGCGCCTTCATAGACGTCCGGCGTCCACATGTGGAACGGCACCGCGGAGATCTTGAAGGCCAGTCCCGAAATCAGGAAGACGAGTCCGAACAGGAGACCGAGAGATACCCCGCCTGTCTGCACGACCGTCGCGATCTTGACGAAAGAAATGGTGCCCGCGAAACCGTAAATCAGCGAGATGCCATAAAGCATCATGCCGGAGGAGAGCGCACCCAGGACGAAATATTTGAGGCCCGCTTCGGTGGATCTGAGATTATCGCGGTCGAAGGCCGCGAGCACATAAAGCGCCAGGCTCTGGAGTTCGAGACTGAGATAAAGCGTAACGAAATCCCCCGCCGAGACCATCAGCATCATGCCAAGCACGGAGAATGTCACCAGGATGGGGAACTCGAACCGGTTCATCCTCTGCCGGTCGACATAGCCCTGTCCCATGATAAGGACGAGCGCCGCGCCAACGAGCACCATCAGCTTCACAAAACGCGCGAACCCGTCGGCAACGAAGCCGCCGTTGAACGCTTGCGCGCGGCCCGTTTGCATCAATGCGGCGACACCGGCGGCCGCGAACAAAAGGATCGCCAGCCACGACAGCAATTTTTGCGCGCGGTCGCCCATGAAGACGCCGATCATCATCAGTGCCATGGCGCCCAGCGCCACAATGAATTCGGGAACCAGAAGTGCCACGTTCATGGCCGCACCTCCGCTGTTGCGCGATCGGCTGCGGCGGCGGCAACGCCCTGATGATGCAATTCGACGAGATGGGCCACGGAAGCGCGCGTCACATCGAATATCGGTTTGGGATAAACGCCAAGCACAATGGTGATGATCACCAGTGGTGCCATGAAGGCAAACTCCCGCGGCGAAAGATCGGAGATGGATTTGAGCGCCGGTTTTTCCAGCGCCCCATAGATGACGCGCCGATAGAGCCACAGCGCATAGGCCGCCGACAGGATCACCCCGGTGGTGCCGACAATCGCCAGCCAGCTATTATAGCGGAAGGCCGCCAGCAATGTCAGGAACTCGCCGACAAATCCGCTGGTACCGGGCAAGCCTACATTGGCCAGCGTGAACACCAGGAAGCACACGGCGTAGACGGGCATGCGGTTGACGAGCCCGCCATAGGCGGAAATCAGCCGCGTATGCATACGGTCGTAGATTACGCCGACGCAAAGGAAGAGCGCGCCCGAGACGATGCCATGGCTCAGCATCTGGAAAATACCGCCATCGATGCCTTCATGGCTGAAGGTGAAGATGCCGAGCGAGACGAGCCCCATATGCGCCACGGAAGAATAGGCGATCAGCTTCTTCATGTCCTCCTGCGCCAACGCCACCAGCGAGGTGTAGACGATGGCGATCAGCGACAGCACAAAGATCACCGGCGCGAATTGCTCGCTCGCCACCGGGAACATCGGCAGCGAGAACCGCAAGAAACCGTATCCGCCCATCTTCAAAA
>DASYEG010000147.1:0-3307 GCA_036499145.1 Micropepsaceae bacterium
CTGAATGCCTGGCCGCGGCGTGGCGGCCGTGGCGTCTACATCAATCACGATGCCTCGCGCACCTCGAACGATTGTTATGTCTGTGAAATCCCCCCCGGCAAGAGTCTCACGCCGCAGCGCCAACTCTTCGAGGAGATGGTGCTGGTGCTCGATGGGCGCGGCTCGACATCGGTGTGGGACGATTGCGGGCATCGCATCACCTTTGAGTGGAAGGCCGGCGCCATGTTCGCGATCCCCCTGAATTGCTGGCACCAGCATTTCAACGGTTCGGGTCAGGAAGCGGTACGTTTTGTGGCGGTCACTAATGGTCCCGCCGTGATGAATCTCTATGACGATGCGGATTTCGTCTTCAACACGGCTTATGACTTCAAGAACCGGTTTGCCGGAGAGCCCGATTATTTCAGTCCCAAGACGGAGCCCAAGGGCTTCCTGCTGCCCACCAATTTCGTGCCGGACGCGGTGAACCTGCCGCTGATTTCCGCGAAAGAGCGTGGCGCGGGCGGCGGCCACATCCGCTTCAATATGGCCAAGGGATCCATGTCGAGCCACATCTCGCAATTTCCCGTCGGCACCTACAAGAAGGCTCATGCGCACGGTCCGAGCGCGCACGTCATCATTCTCTCCGGCCAGGGCTACTCACTGATGTGGGCCGAAGGTGAAGAACCCAAACGCTATGATTGGGAAGTCGGGACACTGATCGTACCGCCGAACAAATTCTTCCACCAGCATTTCAATTCCGGTCCGGTCCCGGCTCGCTATCTCGCCTTCAAACACGAGGTGGCGTTGATCCGCAATTCTCAAGGCGTCCCGACGGCCTGGATCAGCCGCCGCGTGGGTGGCGATCAAATCGATTATTCCGACGAGACGCCGCGGATCCGCTCCATGTTCCACGAGGCGCTCGCAACGCACGGCATAACCCCGAAAATGGATGACGCCTACCAGAAGGAATTGGCCGACCTGCCGCCCCAGAAAGTCGCAGCGGAGTGAGCACAAGACATTGGCCAGCAAAATGGAACGGCGCACCTTCGTAACGGCCGCGGCAATGGTTGCCATGTTCGCGCCATGGAAAGCGTGCGCGCAGACCGGCGTCAATCCCGCCCACCTGAGGGGTCCAGATCGTACGGCGCGGCTGATCGCGGGCGCCAAGAGGGAAGGCTTCCTCAACCTCTATTCGTCTGCCGTCACCGAGCACATGAATGCGGTGATGAGCGCGTTCGAAAAGAAATATGGTGTCAAGGTTCGCCTCTGGCGCGGCGGCTCGGAGGAAATCCTACAGCGTGCCGTGACCGAAGCACGCGGCGGACGCTTCGATGCCGATGTCATGGAGACGGCTTCAACCCAGATGATCGCGCTCGCGCGCGAGAAGCTGCTGCAGCCCGTGGACTCTCCAATAGCAGGCGATCTGATGCGCGAAGCGAAGATACCGGGGCAGCCCTTTCTGCCGTCGCGCCTCATCGTCTTCACCGGCGCCTACAACACCAATCTGATCAGGCCGGACGATCTGCCGAAACGCTACGAGGATTTGGCCAATCCGAAATGGAAGGGCAAACTCGGCATCGAAGCGGACGACAACAATTGGCTGATGGCGCTTGCGGGCGCCTATGGCGAGGACAAGGCCGCCGGGCTGCTCCGCGATATCGTGACGAAGAACGGGATTTCGGTGCGCAAGGGCCACACGCTGATGGCCAATCTCGTGGCGTCCGGCGATGTGCCGATGGCGCTGACGATCTATTATCATGAGGTGGAACCGCTGAAGCGCGCGGGCGCGCCAATTCAGGAGTTGAATATCGCCCCGGTGTTCGCGTTCACCTCCAGCGTGGGCGTGGCGTCGCACGCGCCCCATCCCAATGCCGCAGTCCTGTTCCAGGATTTCCTCTTGTCGGACGGACAGGCGATTCTCGCCGCTCACGACAATCTTCCGGCCAATGTGACGTTTCAACGGCTGCCGAAGAACATCGCGTTTTCGTTCTTCGATGTGCCGAAATACATGGCCGAAAGCGCGAAGTGGACGAAGCTGTACAAGGATATCCTGGCACGGCAAACGCGTTAATGTTCGGCACGCGCATGTGCCGTCCACAGCGCAGGTAACCATATCGCGCGGAATCCATTCACGCCTGAAAAAGTAAGCGCTACAAATTCGAGCTCGATGCTTGTGACGCATATGTGGAGCGCAAATGGCGTTAATGTACGATCCAATCGCGCGAGATCAACTGAACGAAATGCGCGTCAACTTGGGCACGTTCTACGTCAGTGCGATTTGGGCGCAGCGTGAATACGAGCAAAAAGCGCGCAACGCAGAGGCCCTGGAACTATGGCGGCAGTCGTTTCCGGCATGGGACCGGCTATTTGGCAGGCCTACGCCCGGTGTTCGAACCGATAGCGCGCACATCATCGCGATGCCTGCCCGAACGATGCCAGACCAACAACGCTGCGCGTAACTACCTCAGTTCTTGAAGTCGGCCACAGTCCACCGCACACCCGCTCTCGTTCAGACATAACGGGAATATTAGGTCCCTCGGTAATCGCCGGGTGAGCTTAATAATTGTGGTGGGCGCGGCATGGATTGAACATGCGACCCCTCCCGTGTGAAGGGAGTGCTCTCCCGCTGAGCTACGCGCCCCTTTCGGGGACCACGCCTATAGGATTGGGTCGCGGCTCAAGTCAAGCGGCGGTGACATTTTTTCCGCTTAACCGCCTGCCAGGACCACGCATTTTTCCGGATCGATCCGGATGTGGATATTCTCGCCCACGGGTGTGCGCAGGGAAGGATGCGTGCGTGTGAGCAGCGTTAGGCCGTCCACCCGAACCTGGAAATCGGCAAAGTCACCCTGGAACACCTTGCTGTCTACAATGCCGATGAGACGATTAACCCCGCTTTCGAAAACGGTCTGCGACAGCTCGATATTTTCCGGCCGGACCGAAAGCGTAACCTGACCTCCGGGCTGAAGCGGTGTTTCGCTAAACGCCAGAAGCGGCCCGCACGCGCCACGCACGCGCCAGAAGCCCGGCCGATTGTCTGGGCCCAACACCACCCCGTCGAGAAAATTACTACTGCCGATGAATTCGGCGACGAAGCGGTTGAGAGGGCGTTCATAGATCGTCCGAGGATTGCCGATCTGCACGATGCGCCCTTCGTTCATCACCGCTATCTCATGGCTGAGCGCCAAAGCCTCGGCCTGGTCGTGCGTGACATAGACCGTCGTCAGACCCAGCTCACGCTGGATTCGCTTCAACTCGAACCGCATGCGCTCGCGCAACTTCGCATCGAGATTGGAGAGAGGCTCGTCGAGCAGGAGCAGTTCAGGCT
>DASYEG010000148.1:0-5315 GCA_036499145.1 Micropepsaceae bacterium
TTGTTGAAAGATGGGTTGGAAATTGCTGATCGCTTTCGTGTTAGTGTTGGTGGTCGGTGCGGGGGCTCTGGCGTTTTATGGGGCGAGCGTTGGACCCACCCAGCATCCCATCGAACAGGTTCTGCCCGACAACCGGTTTCCAAAGTGAGATGGCACGAAATCTCTCAGGCCGACTGAAATTCTTCGCGTGGGGCACAGCGGCCGCACTGGCTCTCGCTCTTTCCGATGGCCCCGGTCTGGCTCAAGATCGGGGTGCGCCGATGCCGGAGGCCACCGGCGCACCGCGGAACATTCTTCCGGTTGAGCAGATGCCGGCGCAGCAGACGCCCGAGGCGCCGTCGCCGCCAGCGATGCCTGACGGCGTTCAGATGCCAGCGCGCATTCCCCAGCGCGGCGCGGCGGTGCAAATCGGCGACCTCGGCACATTGGAAGGCCCCATCGCGGGCACGCTGGACAACACCAATGGCGGCCTCGGCCCCACGGCGTGGCAGGCCAGCGAGCGCGACACCATCGTGACCATGCTGCAGGCGGTTCCCGCGGCCACGCCATCGGCCGCGCAACGGCTTTTGATGCGCAAAGTGCTGCTCACGGCGGCGGTGCCGCCCCCGGGACGCGCGATGGTTTCGTTCAATCAGCTCCGTCTGACGAAATTGCTGGAAGGCGGCTATGTCGCCGATGCGGCCGATCTCGCGCGCAGCATCCGGGCGCCGATGAATTTCGACATTTTGCGCAGCCAAACCGATGCGATGCTGTATGCCGGGCGAGACATGGATGCGTGCAGCGATATCACTGCGCATCGCCTGGACAGCGCGGATTCGTTTTGGGTGGAGTTGCGGGCGTTCTGCTATGCGGTCTCCGGCGATACCGGGCCGCTCGACCTTACCCGCGCGGTCATTGCCTCTCAGGGGCTTGCCGATCCCGCGTTCGTGACCTTGCTCGATGGGATGACCAGTGGAAAGCCGACGGCGCCAAGCATCGTGCGCTATCCCGATTCGATTCACATCGTCATGATGGCGCGGCTCAATCTGCCGCTGACAACGGACACGGCCACCGGACTCGGACTCCCGGCAAGCCTGTTGACGACAGCCTCGACCGCATCCCCCCGGCCGTTGCGGGTGGCGGCCGCGGAGAAAGCGCTACGTGCCGGCGTCTTGCCCATCCCGCTGCTGGCCGAGATTCTCGATACCTCCGCCTTCACGCCGCAGGACCTCGATGGTGCGCCCGCTTTGGCGCGTGCGGAGCCGTTGATGGATGGCCTCGCGCGAATCCGTGCTGCGCTGAAGACCGCGGGCAACAACGAAATGCGTGCCGAGCTGGTCCACACGGCCCTGGAGATCGGCGAGCGCGAGGGCCTGCTGGCACAGGTTGCCGCTTTGTATGCGGATGAGGCCGCGCAGATCATACCGGCACCGGATTGGAGCAATTGGTCGGATCTGATGGTGCGCGGACTTCTGCTCGCAGATCGCGCGGAGGCCGCGCAGCGCTGGTTTGATATCCTCGACCGCAATATGCCGGGCATGGCCGATACCGTCGATCAGCTGGACCTCGCGATGGCAATGGCGGCGCCAAACGCACGCCGCAACGCGGAGGCGCGCCAGCTCCTGGAGGCCTTGGCTCTGGCCGTGCATCCGCCTCCGGACCCGGTGGTTGTGGAGATGCCCGCAGCCGCGCCCGATCCCGGCGTGGGCGATCCCCTGACGGCCGCGCCACCGCCGCCGATGCCTCCAGCGCCGCGTCCCAAGCCGCCACGGGCTTTGCTGACGCGCGCCACGCTGGACCTTGGGCTTTTCGATGCGCTCGGCGAATTGAACTCGCCCGAAGCTCAGGGAGCCGTGCAGCCGCTTGTATCCGAACCATCCCCCGGCCGGCGTCCTCCCCCCGTCTTGATGCAGCGTATCGACAAGGCCGCGCTGTCGGACGCGCGCGGCGAGGTGGCATTGTCGGTCGCCACGGTTCTGGGTCCGCAAGGCGCGCGCGATCTTGCCCCTGATATCGTGGTGCGGCTGGTGCGCGCCCTACAGACCTCGGGCATTCACGATGGGGCCCATGCGCTCGCCATGGAAGCGTTGTTGCTGCGTCCGCGCGCGGGCGGGTCCGGAACGCCATGACGGGCAAGAAAACGCCGCGCGGGTCCGAGCAGGACCGCACGCTGGTGGAATCTTTCCTGGACATGATGAGCGCCGAACGCGGCGCGGCGCGGAACACGCTCGATGCTTATGCGCGTGACATTCTGGCTTTCGCGCAAGATTGCGCCAAGGCGGGTTGCGATCTCAAAACCGCCGGCCGCGATCGGATTCGGGCGCATCTCGCCAATCTGTCGGCCGCCTCGATCAAGCCATCCTCGCAGGCCCGCAAATTGTCGGCGCTTCGCCGCTTCTATGGTTTTCTCTATAGCGAGGGCCTCCGGCGCGACGATCCGTGCGGAGCCGTGGAAGCGCCGCGCCTGTCGCGGCCGCTCCCGAAAATCCTGTCCGCTGCCGAGGCCCTTAAACTCATGGAGGCCGCGCGCGAGGGCGAGGAGACAAGTCCCGAACGCGCGCGCCTGCTCCTGATTGTGGAAATGCTCTACGCCTCGGGACTGCGTATCAGCGAACTCGTCGCGTTGCCGCTTTCATCGGTGAGAGCGCGCGAACGCTTCATCCATGTGCGCGGCAAAGGCGGGCGCGAACGGCTGGCGCCCGTTGGCGCCGCGGCGCGCGCGGCATTGGACGCCTATCTTCCGATGCGTGATTCGTTTCTGCCGCGCGGCAAGCCGGGACTTGCCGCATCGCGTTATCTGTTTCCGTCACGCGGCGCGGAATTTCACCTGACGCGGCGGCGTTGTCACCAGATGTTGAAGACCCTCGCGGTCAAAGCGGGAATCGATCCCGGCCGCCTGTCGCCGCATGTCCTGCGGCATGCTTTTGCGACTCATCTGGTCGAAGGCGGGGCCGATCTCAGAAGCGTGCAGACCCTGCTTGGCCACGCCGATATTGCCACGACCCAGATCTATACCCATGTAGCGCGCGACCGTCTCAGGCGGACCATGGAAACGGCCCATCCGCTTGCGCGGGCGAAGCCTCGCGTGGGGGCGGCTGAAAAACCGTAGGCGGATGATTTGACAGTCCCCCATTCCGCTTGCCACTCTCGAAATGATTTCAAATGTACATTATGAGCCCGCATGAACATTTTCCTGGATTTTGAAAAATCCATTGCCGACCTCGAAGGCAAAATCGAGGAATTGCGGCAGATGGGCTCGGCGGATGGCGTCGATGACGGCGCGCGCAACGCCGGCGTCAATATCGACGAGGAAATCGCGCGCTTGCAGATGAAGACGGCGCAATTGGTGGCCGAAACCTATGCCCGGCTCACCCCCTGGCAGAAGACGCAAGTTGCCCGCCATCCCGCGC
Organism: Micropepsaceae bacterium; assembly: GCA_036499145.1. Classification (GTDB taxonomy): domain Bacteria; phylum Pseudomonadota; class Alphaproteobacteria; order Micropepsales; family Micropepsaceae; genus CAIYRG01. The sequence goes on from DASYEG010000148.1 coordinate 3,390, forward strand.
GGCCGCATTTTTCCGACTATGCGTCGCATCTGCTGACCGACTTCACCCCGCTCGCGGGCGACCGGCTCTATGGCGAGGACAAGGCCATCGTCGCGGGGTTGGGAAGGTTGCGCGGCCGGGCGGTCGCCGTTGTCGGCCACGAGAAGGGCAACGACACCAAATCGCGGCTGACGCACAATTTCGGCATGGCGCTGCCGGAGGGTTACCGCAAGGTGCAGCGTCTGTTCGACATGGCCAATCGCTTCAAATTGCCCGTGATTTCGCTGATCGACACCGCGGGCGCTTATCCCGGTATCGGCGCGGAGGAACGCGGACAGGCCGAAGCGATTGCACGTTCGACCCAAGCTTGCCTCGGATTGAATACGCCTTTCGTTGCGACCATCATCGGCGAGGGTGGATCGGGCGGAGCGGTGGCCATCGCTGCGGCCAACAAGGTCTACATGCTCGAACATGCGATCTACTCGGTGATCTCGCCCGAAGGTTGCGCATCGATCCTGTGGCATAAATCCGATAAGGCCGCGGACGCGGCGGCGGCGATGAAGATCACTGCGCAGGACCTGCTGGGCCTGAAAGTGATCGATGGCATCATCACCGAACCTGTCGGCGGAGCCCATCGTGCGCCCGAGCGGGCGATCCAGGCGGCCGGCGATATGATCGAGCACGCATTGCAGGAATTGTCGCCATTGCCCGCCGAGGAGTTGAAGCGTCTGCGGCGCGAGAAATATCTGCAGATCGGGCGGCTTGAAACGGCGTAAAAAGCAAAAACGCCCGCAGCCGGGCCACGGGCGTTTTTGGAAAATCGCGGCGAGCCTATTTCGCCAGTTCGAACATGATCGACGAGACCCAGCCCTGATTGCCGAGCTCATCCTTCACTTCCCACATCAGGCCATTCTTGTTGCCGGTGGGATAGAGCCGCATTCCCTGATCGACGGGGCGGATGACCTGGGATTGCGTCGAGGCTTGCGAAAACATCGAGGTTCCGCGCGTGGCGACAACCATCTGCTGCGCCGCCGCCCCGGGCGCCTGGCCGGGACCCGGTAGCCCACCGAGCTGATCGACCAATTTGGTATAGGCATCGAGATAGGCAAGCGTGATGACCTGGCCGATCTCGGTGTTGTTGTAACCCGTGGCGCCGGCCGCGCCGAAACCACCATAGCCGAAGACACCGCCGCCGACGCCGAAGCCGATATCGGTCTTCTTGCTGTGACCGTCGATCGTGGCCATCACCTGGGTCGTGCGCACATTGGTGATGGCAAGCGTCACGTCAGCGGTCGATGAGTTGAAGCTGATGCCGCCGGCGATTGCGCCAAGCACCGGGCCGCCAAGCAAGCCGCCCAATGCCCCCCCCAAACTATTGCCGCTGGCCCTTCCGTTCTGAGAGATGATGTCAGGGACCAGGACATAATCGGCGGCGACGATCTGACCGCCGCCGACATTGGAGCCTTGTTGCAGACCGCCGCCCGAGGCCAGGGCGCGCTCGCGCTGCGCCGCCGCCAAACCTGCGCCCCGGTCCACCATCGAGAAGCATCCCGATTGCTGCACGAACACCTTGATCAGGGCTTCCGGCGAACCGAGCTTGAGTTCGGACCACCAGTTGCGTTGCGGTTCTTCGACGGCGAGATTGCCAAGGGGCTGAGCGCAGCGGGGGATTTCCGCCTGCTTCTTCTGCCGTTCCTCCTGAGCCGAAGCCGCAGAGGCGGCGTTTGCGGCCATGCAAAGTGCAGCGCCGGCCAAGAGCGCGCACGATAATGATTTTGCGGACATGGGACCCCCTTAGCGAAAATGGAAATCAAATCTATCAGCAAATTTGGGATTTGGCACGCGCCGTCGCGAGACCCAAAACTCAGACACTTTCATCCATTTGGATGAAAGTGTCTGGCCGGATTGAGTTTTTTGAAATGAGAGCGCGTGTATTTCGAAGGTGCG
>DASYEG010000149.1:0-29553 GCA_036499145.1 Micropepsaceae bacterium
GCATAGGGATCGTCCGCGATGGCCAGCTCGGTCACCTGCAGCCGCTTGATCTCGTCGCGGAGCCGTGCCGCCTCCTCGAATTCGAGATCACCGGCAGCGGCGCGCATGCGCTTTTCCAATTCCGCGATATGGGATCGCAGATTGTGCCCGATCGGCACGGGGTCGTCCGCAAGGCCCGAATCCACCAGCACGTGATCGCGCTCGTAGGCCGAGCCCATGATGTCGGTGATGCTCTTCTTGATGCTGAGCGGCGTGATGCCGTGGGCGAGATTATAGGCTTCCTGCCGGGCGCGCCGCCGGCTGGTTTCGGCCATGGCACGTTCCATCGAGCCGGTGATATGATCCGCATACAGAATGACCTTGCCGTCGACATTGCGCGCCGCGCGGCCGATGGTCTGGACCAGCGAGGTTTCGGAGCGCAGGAACCCTTCCTTGTCGGCGTCCAGAATGGCCACCAGCGCGCATTCGGGGATGTCCAAGCCTTCGCGCAGGAGGTTGATGCCGACCAGGATGTCGAAGGCGCCGAGCCGAAGATCGCGCACGATCTCGATGCGCTCCAGCGTCTCCACATCCGAATGCATGTAGCGCACGCGCACGCCGTTCTCGTGCAGATATTCGGTCAAATCCTCGGCCATGCGCTTGGTCAGCGTGGTGACGAGGGCGCGATAGCCGGCCTTGGCGATGAGCTTGCACTCGGCCAGAAGGTCGTCAACCTGATGTTCGACAGGGCGGATTTCCACAGGTGGGTCGATCAGACCGGTTGGCCGGATCACCTGTTCGGTGAACACGCCGCCGGTGCGGCCCAGCTCCCAAGGACCCGGCGTCGCCGAGACGGAGACCGTTTGGGGGCGCATCGCATCCCACTCCTCGAATTTCAGCGGCCGGTTGTCGATGCAGGAGGGCAGCCGGAAGCCATATTCGGCCAGCGTCGCCTTGCGCCGGAAGTCGCCTTTGTACATGGCGCCCAATTGCGGAACCGTGACGTGGGATTCGTCGACGAAGACAATTGCCTCGTCGGGCAGATATTCGAACAGCGTCGGCGGCGGCTCGCCGGGGCGCCGTCCGGTCAGCCAGCGCGAATAATTCTCGATGCCCGCGCAGGAGCCGGTGGCCTCGATCATCTCCAGATCGAACATCGTGCGCTGTTCCAGCCTTTGGGCTTCCAGCAGCTTGCCTTCGCGGCGGAACTGATCGAGGCGCAGGCGCAGTTCCTCGCGCATGCCCTTGGTCGCCTGCGCCAGCGTCGGACGCGGTGTGACATAGTGCGAATTGGCGTAAATCTTCACCGTCTCCATCTCGGCGGATTTCTGCCCCGTGAGCGAATCGAATTCGTAGATCGAATCCACCTCGTCGCCGAACAGAGTCACGCGCCAGGCGCGGTCTTCATAATGCGCCGGGAAAATGTCTACCGTGTCGCCGCGCACACGGAACGCGCCTCGCGTGAACGCCTCGTCATTGCGGCGGAACTGCAACGCAACCAGACGCGCCAACAGATCGCCGCGGGAAACCTGCTGTCCCCGGGTGATGGAAAACGCCATCCCGGAATAGGTTTCAACCGCCCCGATGCCGTAGATGCAGGACACCGACGCCACGATGATGACATCGTCACGTTCGAGCAGCGAACGAGTCGCCGCATGGCGCATGCGGTCGATCTGTTCGTTGACGCTGGAATCCTTCTCGATATAGGTGTCGGTGCGCGGGATATAGGCCTCGGGCTGGTAGTAGTCGTAATAGGAGACGAAATATTCCACTGCGTTCTCGGGGAAGAATCCTTTCATCTCCGAATAAAGCTGGGCGGCCAAAGTCTTGTTGGGCGCGAGCACCAAAGCGGGACGCTGCAGCCGCTCGACAATCTTCGCCATGGTGAAGGTCTTGCCGGAACCCGTCACACCCAAGAGAACCTGATCGCGCTCGGGTGTGCCGCTCGGCCCCTGACCGCAAAGCCCCTCAGCCAGCTCCCGGATGGCCTCGGGCTGGTCGCCGGCGGGCTGGTAGTCGGAGACGAGCTTGAACCGCTTGCCGCCCTCGGATTTCTCGGGGCGGACCGGGCGATGCGGCACGAAGGCCGTCATCTCCGCGCCCGTCATGTGACGGAACGCGGCCGGAGCTTCAGCCAGACCGCTCACCGGCCGGAAGGCAGGACCATTATTGTGCGCCATGGAGGCAATATAGGGGAGACCATCGGCTTATGCAGCGGGTCATCCACAAAACGATGCGGGCGCATGCCAGCCTGGCACGCGCCCGATCATCCTGGGTACGAACGCTATTTCAACATCGCCTGGATATCGCCGGCGGTCTTCTTTGCGCCCGCCATGTCGTTGTTCGCGATTCCGGCCTTGGCTTCGGTCGCCGCGGTTTGCAGCTTTGCCTTCGTCGCCGCATCCGCCGTTTGGGGGATGGCGCCGCCGCCCGCATTCGCGCAGGGATTGCCGGGGGCTGCGTCGAAGCCATCGCCGCCGGGACCGACCAAGCAATTCAGCACGTGATGCAGGTGGGTGTGCACCATGTCGATGCCGCCTGCCGCCGCGGCAAGGCCCGCATGGGCTGCGGCGGTGTTGATGGCCTGTGGCCCATCGGCCATTGCGACGGGTGCAAGTGCGGTCATGCTGCCAATCGCAAAGGTGCAAAAAATAGCGCGTGAGATCTTCATGTTATCCTCCGTTAGCACTCAACGAATTTGCTATTCTGGCACAAATCATCGCCGGCGCGAAAGATGTGCGAAAATCACTTGGGTTGGCCCTCATGGTCGCCGGTGCGCGGAAAGGAGGTCTTCAATTGTTCGGCGATGTCGAAGTCGAGTTCTGCATCCTCCCAGTGTGCGACCATCAATTGGTCGATCGTGACGTGGGCGTGCTTTAAATCGGTGCTCTGCAACTGGGCCTCTGCCATCGTCGCACCCTGCAATTGGGCGCTCTCGAGGGAGGCATTCTGTAATCGGGCCTGGTAAAAATCGGCATTGCGCAATTGCGCGAATGCCAGCACTGCACTTTGCAGATTGGCCGCAGAGAATTCCGCGTCATCCGCCAGCACATAGGGGAACCTGGCGCCACGCAGATTGGCCCCCGAAAAGCTGGCGCCTGTGATATCGGTGCTAGCCGGCAACATGCCCAGTTCATTTGAATCTTCCCCGGCAGTCCGGGCGACGCTGAGGTCGCGCAACTGATTATTGCTGAGATCAGGCCTGAAATCGGCGGCGATGAGCGTGGCATTCTCGAAATTTGCGTAAGATAGGTTGCGCCCGCGCAAGCTGAGGGCCGCGTTGCGGATGCGCTCGACGGTTCGCTGCATTTCGGGCGACACCCCTTCGATATCGTCGCGCAGCGCGATGACAATTGTGTCCTGGTTCAGCGCTTGCAGCAATTCCTCCGAAGGTAGCTCCGCCCAAAGCGTGCGGTCCGCAAGATTGAGGCTGCGGCGGATGCCGAATTTTTCGGCGAAATCGGTGCCGGCGAGCGGCCAGAATGCCTGGGTTTGCGAATGCGTCATGCTCCAAAGCGTGCGCCAGAACACATCCTGGGGCTCACCGGGAAAGGCCAGCACAATCGTGGAGACCAATAGCGGAAGAACGAACAATGCGCTCATCGCCATCCGGTGCAGTCTCAGTCGCGACGTCCAACCGGCCATGGCGCCGGCCGCCTGGGTGGCGGCAGGCGCCCGCTTTGCGCGTAGCCAGAGCTGGATATAAGCAATCAAGCCCAGATCGGCGATGACGAATCCGCGCTGTAGCCAAGTGATCTTCCCATCGTGATAGGGCAGGAATTGCAACTGTACGAACAGGAGCAAGAGCACCGGCATAAAGAAAATCGTGCTGTCGCTTACCAACGCCAGAAGCCAGCGCTCGCGCCGGTCCGTGACCAGGCCTGCTTTCAGCATGGCGTAGTCGAACGCCATCAGCCTGCGGCGCAGGCGGTTGCGTTCGAATTGCGCATTGGCGTCGTCGCAATAGTTGAGCGGCAGGATCAGCTCGCTCACGCGCACGCGCAAATCGTGAAGCTTCATCAGGAGATTGAGATGGAACAGCACCAGCAGTAACGGCGCGATGACATAGAACAGCAGCAGCGGTATGCCGCTGTCCACATTGAACAGCGGCAATTTCACGGGCGTGCGTCGCAGCAGCGCTTCATGTGTTGTACCGCTGGTGAGAACGAAGATGGTCGCCGCATAGCCGATAAAGGTCGCCCACAACGTGCGGCAATAGCCTGCGGCATCGTTGATGGCGCCGATGGCGGCCTCATCCACGCTGGGATCGGCGATGCTCGACATAAGGTCCCTTCAGCGAGTCACCCTCAGGGTACAACCGATCGGGAAAATCATGAAGGAGGTGACTACGGCTTCACCCCGATGACGGAGGAATCGTCCACCCGGACCCAGAAGATCGGAATACGTTGCGCGGCCCCGTATTCGTCGACCGCCTTGCGTGCACCCTGCCAGCGGAAATAATCGTCGATGATGACGATGCCTCCGCGCACCAGCTTCGGATAGAGATGATCGAGTTCGGCTTTGGTCGAGGCGTACCAATCGGTGTCCAGCCGCAACAATGCGATCGCCCCTGGCGGTGCTGCCGCGGGCAGCGTGTCTTCCACCTTGCCCTTGATGAAATGCAGCCGGTCGGGCGGATAGCCGGTCAAGGTAAGATTAGCGCGGACGTCGTCCAGCCCGTGGTTGATCCAGGTCGAGCGGCCCAGTTCGTCGCGCCTTTTCCGCCAGCTCCGGGATGCGGCCTCGCCGAACCGCCCGCGGTCGACATCCTCGGGTTCCGGCATGCCTTCGAACGTGTCGTAGAGATAGAGTTCGCGATCGCGGATACCGAGTTCCAGCAGCGTATAGGCCATGGCCATGGTCGAACCGCCTTTCGCCACGCCGCATTCGACGAAGGCGCCGGGATAATTTTGCGCCACGACATGACGTACCGCCGATTCCAGCACCGCCACGCGCTCGTTCGAGGTCATCGTGTAAGGCCGCACCTGTTTGAGCAACGTCTTCTGGGCGGGGGAAAAATCGAGCGGGATGGACGGCGGAAGATTGCGGCGAAACGGGCGCGTCAGCTCGCGCTTCAATTTAGCCACCCAATCGACCATGGATCCCCCGCGCCCCGCTTCACTCCGGACCTTCGATAGGGCGTGCCCGGACCCGGATCAATGGGCCGGTTGTGCGGGGCGGCGGAACGCCCATATAAGCGAAGGAACAAAAGGCCCCGCGCATGAGCGAGATTCCTCCCGCAAACCCGCCGAATCCGGCCGCGCCGCATTACGATGCGGCCGGGGGCGCGTCCGATCTGCGCTCGCTGGCAATCGTCTGCTACGTGTTGTTCCTGCTTGCCAGCGTGAACGGGCTTTCGGCCATCGTCGGTGTCATCATTGCCTATGTGAAGCGGCGTGACGCCGCTGGCACCCTCTGGCAGAGCCATTTCGCCAATATGATTCTGGTGTTCTGGGTGACGGTTGGGGCGGCGATTCTCGGCTTCCTGACATGGCCTATCGCGCTCGGCGCATTCTTCGTGGCGTGGCCGGTCTTCTGGCCGCCGGTGCTGACTTTGCCATTCGCCTTCGGGTTTTTGTTCTTTCCGCTGCTGGTGCTCTGGTATCTCTACCGGATCGTTCGCGGCCTCATACGCGCTAGCGAAGAGCGGACGTATTGAGAAGAATGGCCTATTGAAAGAAAAGCCCGCGCTCGGATTGAGCGCGGGCTTTCTTCGTCAACACAACGCGTCAGACGGTTTAAGGAAATTTGAAGCTGAAGGTCGCCACGTAGAACGGCCCGGTGGCAAAATATGGAGCCGTGTAGCTCGAAAACGTACGTGTGTCGGTGTCGAGATAGCGCAGATCGAGGGAATATTTGTCATAGGTGAGCGTCACGCCAACATCCCATTCGACATAGGAATCGTCGGAAACCCCGGCGGGTTTTCCACCTGAATAGCCCTCATAACCGACATTGCCGCTGAGCGAGAGCCAGGGCGCGATCGGGACCGAAACGCCGGTCGTGAGGAAATATTCCGAATCGGGGTTGTAGCCGTTGCGGACGGTGAGATAACCGCTGGGAAGCGAGGGCGCGTAAAACGCCTTGGCCGACCAGGCGAGAACGCCGAAATCATGGCTCAATCCGGCATCGAGCTCGAACACATCGTAGGGTCCGCCATTTCCCGAATAGGGGTAGACATAGCCATAGACGCCGACCGAGGCGCCGACGGGACCGAGATTGAAATTGTAATTGCCGTAGATGTCCCATTCCAAATTCGAATCGTCCCCGAAATTGATGGACGAGACCCAGGTACCGACGGCAAAGCCGGTGTCCGGAACGGCATAATCGAGCCCGCCCTGGACTGCCGGACGTTTGGCGCTTTGGGTGATGCCGCGGAAGATATAATCCGTGGTGATCGCGGCGTTGGCGGTCAGCCCATCGATCGCGAACGCGGGCGACGTCCATGCCGAAGCCGAAGCCAAGCCGAGGGCGCCAAGCGCAATCTGCATAGTTTTTTTCATAATCACTCCTTCTTTGCTATCCCGGCGGCACTGGCCTCCAGGCGGGTCCCGGACTTCACACAGCAGGCCGATGGACATCGGAGTTAGAGATGAAGGTCTCCCAGAATCAATTACGCTGCACTGCAAAAATGTTGTATTTCAGACACAAATCAGACCATTTTTTCATCATATGGCTCTCCATGACAAAAATATGCCTATTATTTAGGCGAATAGCCTCTGCAATAGGCCTCCGCCGCATTGCATGCGTCACTTCTGGAAGCATGCATCGTGCTTGGGACGAAGCCTTCACAGCCCGGCGGCCGAGAGCTGCTGGAAATCCTTTTCCCGGGGCGATGGCCGCCTATATGGTTCGCGCATGACGAGGGCAGGGCGAATAAAGATGCGTTCCGCGGCCATACGGCGATCGGTATCGGCCGGCCAATGACGCTGACGCTGGAGAATCATCCGCGCGCGGCGCGGATCTTTGCAGGCAAGCCCGCACGGCTCATCCTGGTGCGGCATGGCAAGCCTGCCATTCCCACCAATCCGCGCACCAGCCACCACGGATTTCGTCGCTATATCGATGCTTATCAGGATGCGGGGCTGGACCCGCAAAGCGCGCCGCCGGAGGAACTGCTCGACCTGGTGAAGGGGCTGAATGCCGTATTCACCAGCAATCTGCCCCGCGCCAATGACAGCGCGCGCACCCTGCTTCCGGAAGCCGAGATTATCGCCGACCCGCTCTTCACCGAAGCGCCGCTGGCCGTTCCGCGCATTCCGCTCTTGAAAATGAAAGTGCCGATTTGGGCCGTCATGGCGCGCATCATGTGGCACGCGGGCTATCACCCCGAAATCGAGAATTATCGTCGCGCCAAGACGCGCGCCTCACAGGCCGCGGATATCCTGCTCGGCCGCGCCGAAGCCAATGATGGCGTCGCCGTGCTCGTCGCCCATGGCTATTTCAATGCCATGATCGGACGTGTCCTGAAGAAGCGCGGATTTTCCCGTACCGGCTCGCACCGCATCCGCTTCTGGAACGCGGTGATTTACGAGCGCGCGTCATCGTCTTGACGTCACACCGCGTCAGAATTTCGTGGTCATCGAATCAACCGGCGGCCGCGGCCGGTCCTCCAGCGTGTCCACCGGATGGCCGATATAGATGTACCCTGCAATCCGCTCGCCAGGCTTCAGGCCGATGCGTTCCAGCACCTTGGGATGATAGGCACACCATTCGGTGATCCAATTGGCGAGGAAGCCCATGGCGTGTGCGGCGATGACGATGTTCATGCACACAGCACCTGCCGAAAGCTCCTGCTCCCAGATCGGAATTGGGATTTGCTCGCGCGTGCGGCTGACCACGGCGACGATGACCGGCGCACGCAGGAAACGGCGGCGTTCCTGCTCGACGCGTTCGGGCGAGGAATCGCGTTCGCCGGCGATGGTTTCGGCAAGGATATCGCCCATCCGTACGCGCCCGTCGCCTTCGAACAGGATGAAACGCCAGGGGGTGAGCTTGCCGTGATCCGGCACCCGCACACCCGCCGTGAGGATGCGGCACAGCTGGGCGGAATCGGGCCCCGGTCCTTTCATGGCCTTGGCGGAGCCCGAACGCCGGCTGAGAAGCAGGTCGAGCGTTTGGGGGACGGGGATGTTCAGTGCAGACGGAGCTTCGGACATGTAATATGAACCCATTGAGGAGCCTTGGCCGGACCATAGGCGAGCGTATTACGCCAAGAAAGCTGCTTTGGCGGGCAGTGCGCAAAAAACCGCGTTTCGATCTTTGCAGGCCCCGGGCTAAGATGCATGAAACCTGTCGTGGATCGCATATTGTCTAGGAAGAACCGATGACCCGGGACCGGAACATGCGCGCTGCCGAAAAAGTCGCGAGCTGCGATCCGATATGGTCGGCGCTGCGTGAACAGGCGGAACAGTTGGCGCTGTCGGAGCCGGAACTGGCGAGCTTTGCCCATGCCACGATCCTGAAGCACGACCGCTTGGAGGCGGCGCTTTCCTATCACCTGGCCAAGAAGATCGGCGGCGAAGATCTTTCGCCGATGCAGGTGCGCGAGACCTTCGAGGAAGCATTCGCCGCCGATCCGGCCATCGGTCAGGCCGTTCGCGCCGATCTTTCCGCGGTGTTCCAGCGCGATCCGGCGTGCCATTCCTACATCCAGGCCTTTCTGTTCTTCAAAGGGTTCCATTCGCTGGAAAGCCACCGCATCGCCCATTGGCTGTGGCGCAGCGGGCGGTCGTGGATGGCGTATTTCTTCCAGAACCGGGTCTCGGATCTTTTCGCGGTGGACATCCATCCGGCGGCGCCGTTCGGGCGCGGCATCTTCATCGATCATGCGACGGGCCTGGTGGTCGGAGAAACAGCCATGGTCGAAGACGATGTCTCGATGCTCCATGGGGTGCTGCTCGGCGGCACCGGCAAGGAAAGCGAGGATCGTCATCCCAAGGTACGGCGCGGCGTGCTCCTCGGCGCGGGCGCAAAGGTGCTCGGCAATATCGAGGTCGGCGAATACAGCCGCGTCGGCTCGGGCAGCGTCGTTTTGAAATCCGTTCCGCCCCGCACCACGGTCGCCGGCGTGCCTGCGCGGGTGATCGGGAAGGCCGGATCGGATCGGCCTTCCCAAGATATGGACCATTGCCTGCCGGAGCCTGATCTAGGAACCTAGTCCTTGCATGCTGCGAGGGGGTGAACACGTACGCTTGACCCATGCGCGGGAGCGTGCGACGTCAATCTCTCTTAAGGGAGCAGAGCTTTGACCCGCAGCGAAATCTGGCGCATCGAAAAATATTTGCGCAATCTGTTCCGGCTGGACACCATCACGCTGTTGGAGCGTCCCCAATCGGATTCCGTCGAGGTCCACGTTGGTGGCGAGTTCATCGGGCTGATCTTCAGGGATGAAGAGGACGGCGAGATTTCCTACGCCTTCAACATGTCCATCCTGGAAATGGATCTGCCTGAGCCCCCAGCGTCGCGCGCAGGCTAAAGCGCGGTGTTTCAATCGGCCACGCCATAATTCAAGTCTATGCATGTGACGCCATCAGGGAATCGTCCCTTGATGATTCCAAAACTGCTCTAGCTCTTGTCTACAAAAGCGGCGATGCGGACGCGCATGTTCTTATCGATGCGGCGCCATTCGCCGAGATGCCCGCGCTTGAAGCGGTAGCTGAGCGAAAGACCGTCCCCGAACGGCAGGTCGCGCATGCAGCTCGGCGAGACCACATCGGCTGCGAGTTTGGTGCAAAGAAACACCGCCGGTCCCGCGTCGGTCGCGCCCACGAACAAATCCTGGTCATGGTAACCTGAATCGGCGCGGAACGCATATTGCCGCAAGTCATAGGGGCCAGGCTTTCCCTTGGCGTCGTCCATCTGCACGAAATAGATGCGGTCCAGCCGTTCCTGCTCAGGCAGCACCCGTTTGCCGCTTTCGAGCATGATGTTGACGACGCGCGAATCCGGACTGTTGGCGGTCAGATCGGGCGCGGCATCGAGCGTGTAGCCTTGCAGATCGGGCAGCGTGGCGATCAAAGCGAGTTCGTTCAGCACGCCGCCGCGCCGCGCCGATGCCATCGCGATATAGTTCGCCGGAATGCGCAAACCCATGGTGCCGACGGACAGGGCGATCATGCGCGTGGCATCGGTGGGCGCGGGCTGTTCCTGCGCAAGACCCGGCGGCGCCGGTCCGAAATAATAGACCAGCAGCAGCGCCGACAGAAACGCCGTAACAAAAAATACGACGAGCGGAATCAACCAACCCGAATGCTGTTGGGCGGGTCCGCCGAATTCGTCCCGGGAGCGGCTCATGCTTCGTGTTTCCTGCGTTCACGCCTCATGGCGTCATGCTTTCTAGCACGGCCTTCTGGCCCCAAAAGAGACGCTTCCCGCGCGCGGTCGGCATTTTCCGCTCCAATTCGGCACAAAATCGCGTGTCTCGGCAGGCACGCGCCCTGCAACACCCGGCTCACTCTGAAAGAGGAGCGGATTGTGCTGCATGCGCTTTGGGTAATGCTTTTCTCGGTCGCCAGCGGTTTTACCGCATCGGCCATTGTCGCCAATGTTTATCGTGTCTCGGGAATGCGCGCTGAAACCTCTGGCGGCAAGGCGTTGCGTTCGGCTGTTCTCGTTTTCGCCGGTCCAAGCGTGCTTTTTGAAACCGCCATGAAAGGCATCCTGGCGAAGACATGGCGCCCGTTCACATTCTGGCTCGCCACGGCCCTGATCCTCTATTGGAGTCTGGCGTTGGGACTTATCGTTCTGGTGATCGCCCTGAGCTGCCAATGAGGATGTGCGCTCGCCGTTACAGTACCCCAAGCATCTCGCCGACCAGCGGATGGCGCACGATGTCGGCATCGCCGAGGCGAACCACGGCAATCGATTCTACCCGCTCAAGCCGTCCGGCGATATCGCGCAGACCAGAGAGGCCGGGCAACAAGTCGGTTTGATCGGGATCGCCCGTCAGCACCATGGTCGAACGCCAGCCGAGCCGGGTCAGCAGCATCTTGATCTGGCCATAGGTGCAATTTTGCGCTTCGTCGATAACGATGAAGCAATCGTTGAGCGTGCGGCCGCGCATATAGGCGACCGGCGCGATTTCGATGATGCCTTCGGCGAGCAGCGTTTTGAGACGCTTCATCCCCAGCCGTTCGGTCAGCGCGTCGTAAAGCGGCCGTAGATAGGGCGCGAGTTTTTCGTTCACGTCGCCGGGTAGAAAACCGAGGCTTTCACCCGCCTCGACCGCTGGCCGCGACAGCACGATGCGTGTCACGCGTCCGGCGTCCAGCGCATCGACCGCCTTGGCGATGGCAAGATAGGTCTTGCCGGTTCCCGCCGGACCCAGCGCCACGATCACGGAGCGCTCCTCAATGGCGTCGATCAGCGTCTGCTGAAGCGCGCTCATCGCCCGCACATTCTTCACATATTTGCGGTCCCGCACGTCGTTTTCGAGCGGCGTCCAGCCTGTGGAAGGCGGATAGAGCGTGTGGATGTTCGCGCTTTCCTCATGGCCACGATCCCGCATCTTGTTACGCGCGGTTCGTCTTGCCATGGACACCTCCGTCTGAAAGCGACTCAACTGCCCGAATCGAAGCGTAGCCTGTTTGATGGGCTCCGTCCCGGCGTTCGCAAAATATTCTCAATCACGAATTCCGTGCTCTTGTTTCAGCTCTTGTTTCATCTCTTGTTTCTGGTGCCCGCCGCGATGTCTTATGATGCGGACACTGACGCGAACCGAAAGTCCCGCATGCCCATTTACACGATCGACGATGACCGCCCTGAACTGCCGCCCGAAGGGGACTATTGGCTGGCGCCGAACGCAACGCTGATCGGCCGCGTCCGCATCGCCAAGGGCGTCAGCGTGTGGTTCGGCAGCGTGCTGCGCGGCGACAATGACTGGATCAGCATCGGCGAAAAAACCAACATTCAGGATCTCTGCGTGCTGCACACCGATCCGGGAATACTCCTCAGCTTAGGCGCGAATGTCTCGGTCGGACACGGCGCGGTGGTGCATGGTGCGAGCGTTGGGGACAATACGATCATCGGCATGGGCGCGACACTTCTGAACCGCTGCCGGATCGGCCGAAACTCCATTGTCGGCGCCAATGCGCTTATTCCGGAGGGAAAGGAATTCCCCGACAATTCGCTCATCGTCGGTGTGCCCGGCAAGGCGATCCGCAGCATTCCCGAATCCGAGGTTCCGATGCTGGTGATGAACGCGGAAATCTATTTCGAGCGCTGGCAGCTTTATCGCGCCAGTCTGAAGCGCGTCGATGGAAACGCGATCCCTTAAGCCGGCTTCTGCCAGACGCGCCGGATATTGACGTCGGCATCGGGGCCGAAATTGAACCATGCAGCCTTGCCGCGCGTGGCATCGACCACGAAGAGAGAATCCGATTTTCCCAGTTCCTGGATCAGCCGGTTGCGCAAAGCATTCACCGATTGCTCGGTCGAAACGAGCCAGACATTGGGCAGCAGACGGTACGATGGCCCGAAGGAGGCGATGGTCTTTTCCAGATTGCCGCTGCCGAGCGATTTCACGTCCACGATCACCGCGAACTGGGTGCGCTGCCCTTCGGGCCCGGCGGCATTCGTGGGCGCAGGATTGCGCGACAGGACCGGTGCCGGCGAAGACGGCAAAACCGGCCGGGGGTTTGCCGGCGACGTGGACGGGTTCGCCAACGGTGGAGGCAGTGCGAAGAGATCGGCGAACTCCGGTTCGTCGCGCGCTTCATGCCAGTCCGTCGCGTTCTCCCGTGCCACCTGGGAATTTGGCGCGAGCCGGCCTTCGGATGCGAAACCGCGCATCCGTTCCGAAGAGAACGGGCCATACAGCTGTCCGCCAGCATTGATGGTCCACGCACGGCTCATCGGGCGAAGCGCTCCTTATCATTTGGCCAACGCGGTAAACCGATTGGTGACCGCTCTCTTGTCTCGACCGTTCACAGAGAAGCGTCGTTTACACATGCAAACGCTCCCAGTCCAATCCCGGGAGCGTTTGCCGCACGATATTAAAAATCACGGGATATTAAAAAAAACTAATTGATCATCTGCCACGTGCCGTCGGGCTGGCGGCAGGCGCGTCCGCGTGCCGTTTCCGGCCGCCCATGCACCCAGATTTCTTGCGTATACGTTGCGCAGCGGCGCCCACGCTCCTGATAATAGTCGCCGACTTGAACGTAGCCGTAGGAGTCGCCGCGCGGGCTGCGCCAATCATAGCGCTGGTGCGGCCGCCCCGCCTCGAAGCCACGATATTCCGTGTCGACCGCATAGCTGCGGTCCTCGCAGTTCAAGCTGTTGCCGATGCTCGCGCCGACGACGCCGCCCAGGATCGCGCCCACCGCCGTTCCGGCGCCGCGCTGCGGGCCGCGCGATACGGAGTTGCCGAGCAAGCCGCCAGCCAGGGCGCCGATGATGGCTCCGCCCGCGGTGTTGCCGCCGCGTTGGCGTTCGCAATTGCGATAATAGGCATCGCGATCCCAGCGCGCGTCTGCGCGGCGATCGGCCTCATAATTCCGGCGGTCCTGTGCGTAACGGTCCTGATCGTTTGGGGCATTGTTATATTGGGAGTTGTCGTATTGGGAATTGTACGGATCGTTTCCGCGAGTGTCGTTAGAGTTGTTGTCGTATCCGCGATCATAACCCTGCGCCAGCACCGGTTGGACAGCGCTTCCTGCCATGGCGACGGCGGTCACAAGCGCAAGTGTCTTTTTCTTCCACATCGTCTTCTCCGTTCGGTTCGGGTGAAGGCTCTTCGCCCTCTCGGTCCTTCCGCCATCAATTTGGTCCAGACAGGCTGAACCGGAACTGAACAGAGAACGGTCCGCGGCGATGGAGGTTCCCGCAGGTTACAATGATCGCCACCAGGAAGAAGATGCCGGTTTATAAGGCTTTTTCCCCTTAGCGGCCCGCGCCGCCCGCGAAGGGTGCTCGCGATCGAGGCGTAAAAGAATCGTGGCAAATTCGTGGCCGCAGCGGTTTCCTTCAGCGTTCGCTCGCCTGCTCCTCCGCCTTTTGCGCCATCTGATCGAATTTCTCCGCGAGCGCTTCGCGATCCGGCCGCCGTGTGGAATCCCCCAGCTTCGCGAACATCCGGTACCAGCGCGCGCGCGAACGCAAGCGTTGTGCTTGTTTGAAAAGTCTCGAAACCATGCGTTCCCTGACGCCGAACCACATGGCATTTGAACGCAACGTCGCGGAGAAACGCGTGGGAATTGCAACGGTGGTTAAATCGTAACCGCGATCCCAGCTGCGTTAATCTAATATGTCCGCGCTTTCGGCGGGATATATTGGATATCGTTCGACAGTGTATAGTTGTGCACCGGACGGTAGTCGATCCGGGTTTGGGCCGTCTCGCCGTCGAACCAGATCAGTGTGTGCTTCATCCAATTCGTATCGTCGCGCTCGGGGTAATCCTCCCGCGCATGGGCGCCACGCGATTCGGTTCGGGTGGCCGCACTGTCGATCGTCACGACCGCCTGAGCGATCAGATTGTCGAATTCCAGCGTCTCGACCAGATCGGTGTTCCAGATCATGCCGCGATCCGACACGCCGATTTCGGGAAGAGCGCGGATAATGTCGCGCACGCGCCTCTGTCCACTCTGCAAAGTCTCGCCGGTGCGGAAGACCGCGGCGTCTTCCTGCATGGCGCGCTGCATCGCGAGGCGCAACTCGGCGGTCGGCGTCTTGCCTTTTGCAAGACGGAAGCGGTCTAGCCGCGCGAGGGCTGCGTCGCCCGCATCTTTGCGCAGGTCAGGATGGTTCTCGCCCGTCATCAGCCCTTCGGCCGCGCGCGCGCCTGCCGCCTTGCCGAACACGACGAGGTCGCAGAGCGAGTTGGAGCCCAGACGATTGGCGCCATGCACCGACACGCAGGCCGCTTCACCGATGGCGAAGAGGCCGGGCACGATCCGGTCGGGATCGCCATTCTTGAGCGTCAGCACTTCGCCCAGATAATTGGTGGGGATGCCGCCCATATTGTAATGCACCGTCGGCAGCACGGGGATTGGCTCCTTGGTCACATCCACGCCCGCGAAGATGCGTGCCGATTCGGTGATGCCCGGCAGGCGCTCGTGAATCACTTTAGGGTCAAGATGCGACAGATGGAGATAGATGTGGTCCTTCAGGGGACCCACGCCGCGCCCCTCGCGGATTTCGATCGTCATCGAGCGCGAGACGACATCGCGGGAGGCGAGATCCTTGGCGTTGGGGGCGTAGCGCTCCATGAAGCGTTCGCCGGCCGAATTGGTCAGATAGCCGCCTTCGCCGCGTGAGCCTTCGGTGATGAGCACGCCCGCGCCATAAACACCGGTCGGATGAAACTGCACGAACTCCATGTCCTGCAGTGGGAGCCCTGCGCGCAGCACCATGGCGTTGCCGTCGCCCGTACAGGTGTGGGCGCTGGTACAGGAGAAATAGGCGCGGCCGTAACCGCCTGTCGCCAGAATCGTGCGGTGTGCGCGGAAACGATGCAGCGTGCCGTCATCGAGCTTCCAGGCCATCACGCCGCGGCAGACATCTTCTTCCATCAGAAGATCGAGGGCGAAATATTCGATGAAGAAATTCACGTCGTAGCGCAGCGATTGTCCGTAAAGGGTATGCAGCATCGCATGGCCGGTGCGGTCGGCGGCGGCGCAGGTGCGCAGCGCCTGCTCCTTGCCGTAATTCAGCGTCATGCCGCCGAAGGCACGCTGGAAGATGCGGCCGTCCTCCATGCGCGAGAACGGCACGCCGAAATGTTCCAGTTCGTAGACCGCTTCGGGCGCGTGACGGCAGAGATATTCGATCGCATCCTGGTCGCCGAGCCAATCGGATCCCTTGACCGTGTCGTACATATGCCAACGCCAATCATCCTCGCTCATATTGCCGAGCGCGGCCGAAATGCCGCCCTGCGCCGCCACCGTATGGCTGCGCGTGGGAAATACCTTGGTGATGCAGGCAACCTTCAGTCCGAGCTTGGCGGCTTCCAGCGTGGCGCGCAGACCGGCGCCACCCGCGCCCACCACGACGACATCGAATGTGTGGTCCGTGACCGGATAGGCCGCGCTCATCAATGCAGCGCCATTTTGATCAACGCGAAACCCGACGCCGCGCCGATGGCCCAGGCCGCGAAACGATTGAGCATCAGGAGGGCGATCTTCTGGCCCTCCTGGTGGATATAGTCCTCGATGATGATCTGCAGCCCGAGAGACATGTGATAGGTGCTGGCGACGACGAACAGGAACATCGGCACCGCATTGACGGGTTCGGCGAAATACGCCGCCACCGCGCCCTGATCGGCGCCGACATAGGCAAGCGCGGAGGCCACGAACCAGATGGAAAGCGGCACCAGGGCCACCGCGGTCATGCGTTGATGCCAGAAATGCATTGTCCCGGACCGTCCGGCGCCGAGGCCTTCGATCCGGGAGAGTGGGGTGCGCAGGCGGGCGGTCATGTTCCGAGCCCTCCGCGAACCATGATCCCGACGACGAACGCGCCCGCCGCAAGCAGCAGCGAAACGCCATAGACAAGCGCCGCGGTCAGTTTCGCGGTCGGCACTTTGAAGCCATAACCCACATCCCAGGCGAGATGGCGGATACCGTTCAGGAGATGGAAGGCCAGCGCCCACAGGAATCCGAACAGGACGACCTCGCCTAACAGGTTGGTGGCCAGCCGCATGAAAAGCCCGTAGGCATCCGGCCCGGATGCGGCTGCGATCAGCCACCAGGCGAGGAACAGCGTGCCGGCGGCCAGCGCAATCCCCGTCACCCGATGGGTGATGGAGGCCGCCATCGTGATCGTCCAGCGGTAGATCTGAAGATGCGGCGACAAAGGCCGCCCAAAGGGGCTCGCGCCCGGCCCAGGGCTGTTGGGGGCATCGGCCATTCCGTTTTCCTTGGTCGAGTCGTGAATTTGCGTGTGGGCCGGAGTGTAGGGAGGGAAGGGGGTAAGTCAACGGTTTCAACGCCGGGAATCGGGGCTTTCTTAGCCCGGAATACGGGACCAGACGCCGTCCGCGATGCGATAGTCGTTTTTCTGCCGCTCGCGGAAGCCGTGCCCGTCCGACCATTCCAGGATCCGGATCGAGACCCCGTCTCCTTCGATGTCCACCAGATTGTAGGTGTTGCCGTGACCATCGCGCGTGCGGGTGGAAATGGCGGTGCCTGCGTGCAGCAGGAGAATGGAGCGCCGCTCGGCCGTTTCCAATTCCAATGTGCCGCTGAGCGGGCGATGGCCGTGACCGGACAGCAGCAGATGCACATCCAACCCCGCGAGCGCCTGAAGCACGTGCCCGGACCGGCCCGCGATTCCATGAGGCGTTTCGCCGGCCGGATAGCCGAGCGGATGATGCGTGACCAGCGCCTTGAACACGCCTCGGGGCACATTCGCGAACACGCGGCGCAGATGGGCGATCTGATCGAACGAGACGCGGCCGCTCTTGCCGGGAAAGCGTCTTGCGGTATTGAGTCCAAGCACCGCGATGACATCATCCTGAAAAAGATCGCCGGCGATCCCCTGGGGCGCGATATAGCGGCGGAAATTCTTGAGAGGTTTGTGGAGCCGGCCGATCATATCGTAGAGCGGAAGGTCGTGATTGCCCGGCACGACCAGTTTGGGCTGCGCGATGTTGCCGAGGAAGCGGTGGGCCTGGGCGAATTCGGCCTGCCGCGCGCGCTGCGTGAAATCGCCGCTCAGCACCACCAGATCGAGCTGTTGCAGGTTGAGGCTGGCGATAAGGTCGGCGGCTATGTGCGTTTCATGGCTGCCGAAATGCAGATCGGAGAGCTGGGCAATTCTGCGCATGGCTCGCGGTCTCACGCATCGTTTCGCACGGGCGCGAAAACGCGAAGCGCGCGCGGGCGAATCTCGTAATGGAGCGGCGGGCGGAGAAGTTCCACCTCACCGTCGAAGGCCACCAGCACATGATGCCTTCGGGTTTCGATGCTGGCGGTCCGCCCCTTGACGATGCGCATGTCGCTTAGCCGTTGGGAGAGCCCGAAAATCGCGCGGCACGCCAGCCGGAAAAGCGCCAGCCGGCTTTGCGCTTTTGTGACATACACCGACAATTCCCCGCCATCCAGCCGCGCGCGTTTGCCGAGGCCCGGAAGCGTGAGCTGATAGTCATTGTTGCCGATGAACACCAGCGGAGAACGGCAGGATTCCGCCAATCCCTCCACCCGCACACTGAGCCGGAACAGCGGCAGATGACGCAGCATGAGCAGGATGGCGAGCAGCATCGCCGATCTCTTGGCCAGATGCTGCCGGCGTCTTTGCCGTTCGCGTTCCAGGACGAGGGACGGATAAAGGCCGATCGAGGAATTGTTGAGGAAAACCTCGCCGTTCATCGTGCCGATGTCGACGTTCCGCACCGCGCGCGTGCTCATGACCGCAACGGCCGCGCCAATGTCCAATGGTATCGCGAGATCGCGGGCGAAATGATTGAGCGTGCCAAGCGGAAGAATGCCGAGCGCAACGCCTGTGTCCGCCAGCACGCCGGCGACCGTGCGGATGCTGCCGTCTCCGCCCCCGGCCGCAACCGCATCGAATTGTCCCGCCTGCACCTGCCGCAACGCCTGTTCGGCCGCGCTGCGCAATTGCGCGCCGGGCACCAGGCTGATGGCCGCTGTGATCCCGGCGGCGTCGAAGGCGGCGCGAAGTTCCTGCTCGAGCTTGGCCGCGCCCAGCCGGGTCACAGTGCCTGCGCTTTCGCTGACGAGAACGGCCAAGCGCAGCCGAGTGGGCGTCGCCCTCAAGGTCTGGCCGGCGAATCGACTGGGCTGGGATGTTGCAGCCATCTCATGGCCGACCAGCACGCCAGCGCCCATGCCCCACCGATGCACCAGCCTGCCAGCACGTCGCTCGGATAATGCACGCCGAGATAGAGGCGGCTGAGGCCCACGAGAATCGTCAGCGCCGCCGCGAGCGCCAGGATATAGACGCGGATCGGAATCGAATCATGGGTTTGGGCGAGAAGGGCGCCGAGCGTCAGATAGGCGATAGCCGACAGACTGGCATGGCCGCTGGGAAAGCTCGTGCTGAACACCCGCACGCTGGCATCGATCATGTCAGGCCGTGGCCGGGAAATCGCGAATTTCAGCAGATCGTCCAACAGGACCCCGCCGATCGCCGCGGCCAGGATCCACCGCGCGGAGCCACGCTTTCGCTCCAGCAATAGGTACCCTGTGACCGCAAGCAGCAAGAGTCCGATCACTGGAATACTGCCCAAACTCGTGATGTCGCGCGCGGTTTCCGGTAGCCAGGCGGGGCCAATAGGAATCGCGCGATTGCCCGGCACGCGCAAGGCGAGGAGGATGGCGTTGTCGAAGGCGAAGGGCTGCGCTTGGATTACGTTCTCGGCGAGGACACCGAAGACGAACAAAAGCGCTGCGATGGCGGCGAGGGCCAGGAAATTCAGCTCGCGTGTCCTGGCCGGGGTCATTCGCTCATCCTGAGACGATCCGTGCGTTTAGAAGCAGTTCGCCGGAGATGATACAGGCAAGGAACGGTCATCGGCCAATTCCGCAATCCAGCCGCAATCCGAGCAGCGCCTCGAGCCAAGCGCATACGAACCCGAAGCTGAGACGCTGCCTGGGACGTTGGCCTGACGGGCTCCTTCGAACAAGTTTGTGATAATAGGAGACTGGGAATTTGTGCGGGATTTGCACAGCCCTTTGACGGCGCGGAAGGTTTTTCGCCTTGTCCCTGCTGCTAGAATCGCGCACATAGTTTCGCCCAATGGCAAGACCTGTCCGCATCTCTCCCTCCATCCTGTCGGCGGATTTCGCGCGTCTGGGTGAAGAGGTGAGGGCTGTGGACGTGGCCGGTGCGGATTTTATCCATATCGACGTCATGGACGGCCATTTTGTCCCCAATCTCACCATCGGCCCGGTCGTGGTGAAGGCGCTCAAGGCGCACTCCCAAAAACTCTTCGACTGTCATTTGATGATCGCGCCCGCCGATCCTTATGTCGCGGCGTTTGCCGAAGCCGGCGCCGATATCATCAGTATTCATCCCGAAGCCGGACCGCATCCTCATCGCACCCTGCAATTCATTCGTTCCCTGGGGAAGAAAGCCGGATATGTGCTCAATCCGGGCACGCCGATCGAAGTGCTGGACCCGCTCTTCGACATGATCGACCTGATCCTGATCATGACGGTCAATCCCGGCTTCGGCGGTCAGCAGTTCCTTCCCGGTCAATTGCAGAAGATAGAAGCCGCGCGCAAACGCATCGCCGCGTCAGGACGCGAAGTGATGCTGGAAGTCGATGGCGGCATCAATCATGAAACCGCGAAGCTCGCGATCATGGCCGGCGCCGATGTGCTGGTCGCGGGTACCGCGATATTCCACGGCCCAGATGACTATGCCAGCAACATCGCTCGCCTCCGCGGCTAAGCGCGAGGCCGCTGAGGACGGGGCGCCCGCCGCGCCGCGTCCCATGCGTGAACGCATGCCGTCGGGGTGGGCGCTGTGGATCGAGGCGGCGCTTGTGGCGCTGAGAGCTGCGCCAATGCCGCTCGTGCTGTGGTTCCGCGAGGGTTGGCTCTACCGCCAGACATTGCGCGGTCCGGTCCCCGACCGCATCTTGTTCTATCCCAGCGACACGCGGATGCGGCGGCTCGACGATGCCGACGGCTTCATGCGCGGCCGCTTTCGTCTGGGCGGTCAGAAGCTCGAGATCCGGCAGGGTTCGGTGTTCGATGCGCCGCCGCCCGGCGATTCGTTTGCCGCTGCGCTGCACGGTTTCGATTGGTTGCGCCATCTCGAAGCGGCGGGGGGCGATCTCGCGCGCGGCTTTGCGCTCAGGCTCACGCAGCAATGGGTGAAGCGTTATGCGCGTTTCAGCCCCTTTGCGTGGCGCCCGGAGATCATCGCCGAGCGTTTCCTCAACCTCTTTGCCCATGGCCGTTTTTTCCTCGCCAATTCGGATCTGGTCTGGCGTTCGAAACTATTCGTCTCGTTGCGCAATCAGGCCCAGATGCTCTCGCGCACCGCAGGCGAAGCCCCCGATGGCCTGCCCCGTCTCAAAGCGGCCGCCGCGCTCGCCCTTGCCGGGGTCTGTCTCGGCGACGTGCATCATGAAGCCGCCGGGCTGAAGCATCTCGATGGCGAGATCGCGCGCCAGATCCTGCCCGATGGCGGGCACATCAGCCGCTCGCCGCAGATTCTGCTCGAAGCCTATCGGGTGCTCGCCATGGTGCAGCAGGCGCTCGATCATACGAGCGCGCGGAACGATGCGGTGTTGCGCGGCGCGCTCGACAGGATGGCGCCGATGCTGCGGTTTTTCCGGATGGGGGACGGAGCGCTCGCCGTTTTCCACGGCGGCGGCGAAAGCCTGTCGCGGACACTGGAAGCGACGCTCGACAGCGATGACGCTTTGGGCCGGCCCTTGGGCCACGCCCCCTATTCGGGATTCCAGCGGCTGGCGGCCGGCCGTACGCTCGTCGTCCTGGACGTGGGCGCAGCGCCGGAAGGCGCTTTTTCGACGGCAGCCCATGCGGGTTGCCTCGCCCTGGAGATGAGCGTCGGCACCAATCGGCTGATCGTCAATTGCGGCATGGCGATCGACGATAGCGAGGCGTGGAAGACGGCTTTGCGCTCGACGGCGGCTCATTCGACCTTAATGATCGACGATACGTCCTCGGCGACGATTCTTGGGGAGGGGACGCTGACGCGGTTTCTGGGTCCGCGTCTCGTGGAGGGCCCTGCCGGCGTCGAGACGGAGCGCAGCGAAAGCGCGCAAGGCTTGACCGTCGCGGCCGGGCACGACGGCTATCGTGTCCCCTTTGGAATCATCCACCACCGGCACATGACGCTCTCCCCTCGCGGCGCGTCGCTCACCGGTCTCGACCGGCTGGTTCCCGCCGGTCCCGAACACGCCGCGCGCAATGCCGCGCGGCGGCCTTTCACGCTTCGCTTCCATGTTCACCCCGATGTGCGTTTGTCGCTGGCCCAAGGCGGCGGCTCCGTTATCCTGAAGCTCCCCAATGGCGAGGGTTGGCGTTTTCGCTGCAGCGGCGGCGCGCTGAGCGTCGAGGAGAGCATCTATTTCGGCGGGGGCACGGCGCGCCGGGCCGAACAATTGGTGGTCAGCGGCGCATGGACCGGCGAAGCGCTGGAGTGCGGCTGGCTGTTCGAGCAGGTGCGGTCGTCATAGGCGCGCGCGCATGATGGAATTCCTGCGCCGGATTCTGGGTCTTTCCGGATCGAAAGGCGCGTCCTTCCCCCGTCAGTGCAATGTCTGTGGCTATCGTGGGCGCTTCCGGGCCGCAGGCAAGCCCCGGCGCATCGATGCGCGGTGTCCGCGATGCGGCTCGGCGGAGCGCTACCGGCTGCTGGCACTTTGGCTCGACCGCCATGGCGCCGGTCTTGCCCAAGCGAAGGTGCTGCATTTCGCGCCGGAAGCGGGCGTCACCGCAATGCTGAAGACACGCGTCGGGCATTATGAATCCGCCGACATTGCGCCCGGCCGCGCGGATCGCGTGCTGAACATCGAAGCCATCGCCGCCCCCGGCGCCAGTTATGATTGCGTCGTCTGCTCCCATGTCCTGGAGCATGTGGACGACGCCAAGGCGCTCCTTGAGATCATGCGTGTGCTGAAGCCCGGCGGCGTCGTGCTGATCATGCTCCCGGTGATCGAGGGCTGGGCGAAAACTTACGAAAATCCCGCCGTGCAATCGCCCGAAGACCGCAAGCGCCATTACGGTCAGGCCGATCATGTGCGCTATTACGGTGCCGATGTGCGCACGCGCATCCGGGGTGCGGGATTTGCCCTTAAGGAATTCACCGCCGAAGGCCCCGACGTGCTGACCTATGCGCTCCAGCGCGGTGAGAAAGTCTTCATCGCCACGAAGCCCGCCTGATCGCCGCCATTCGGCTCATTGCTTAGATTAGTCCTGCCGTCTTGCGCCGCCGGCGTACAGCAGCAAGCCCACCGATGCCGGCAAGCAAAAGCGCGATCGAGGCCGGTTCCGGAACGGCCGCGGCGGCGGCGGCGAAGACGCTTCTCTGCCCATCGGCGGTCAGGATGATTTCGCTCCCGGCAGTAAGGCCCTGAACGTTGAATTGCGACGCCAGATCGAATGAGGGGGCAAACGCCAATGTCCCTCCGCCGGTGAGGCTGAAGAAGTCATCCAGATCGATGGCCTTGCCGAAGGTGGGAACGTATTCGAAGATCAGGTTGAAGACCACATCCGTTCCGATGATCACGTTGCCCGAGACATTGAGGTGATCGGCAAGAATGTCGCTGCCGATTTCCAGATTCAATGTGCCCGACGCCAGATCGAGGTTGCCATTGATGGTTTCGGTTCCGGGCGAATTGCCGGGCGAGATGGCGCCGCCACTCAACACCACGTTGGCGTCGACCGTGCCGTTGCCGTTCAGCGTGCCGTTTTGATAGATCGTCACCGTGTCGGCGGTCAGCGTCGCACCGTTCTTCACCGTCAACGTGCCGGGTGCGGTGGTCTGCGTGCCGTTGAAACCGCCGCTGACATGAACATTCGCGCCTGCCGCGTTGACGCTCGCCGATTGGTCGACCAGCAACGTGCCCGCTGCGAAGCCGCCGATGATGACTTCATTTCCAGTCAGGAGACCTGAGGTAATCGGTGCCACCGTGATGTTCGAGCCGGCACCCGCCGTTCCTTCTCCCGCTCGCTGATGAATTCGGCGTCGTGGATGATCTTCCGATCCGGATGGGCGACGATGTACTGGACAGTCGGGTCGTGAAACACCATCGATTCGAGATAATCGTCGATGAAGCGCTGTTCGAAGTTGAAGGTCGCGAACACCGGCAGGCGCGGACGTTCGGACCCATCGATCACGCAAAAAGTCGCCGCGTGGCTTCCGGGGATCTCCACGATCTGCCCCATGGCCTGCGGCCAAAGAGTCTCGTCGAGGGCCGCGTCGTACAGTGCCTCCACCGCAGAGAGAATCTTGTCGTCGAAACTCACCACACCGTCCCCCCGGGACCGCTATGCTAATGGCGCCAAGGCAAAAATGCGAGACGCGGGTGAAAGGCGGGCAGTGGCCAAGGCCGGTCGAACGTTGTCAGACACGCATGCGCTTGCTATTGCTGCGTTATCGTAATTTGAAGGCTCCCCCCAAATGGTTCAGTTGAATTTGCCCAAGGAGAGCCGGGTCAAACCCGGCAAGACCTGGCCGCTTGCCAAACGCGTCGACGGCAAGCCGACCAAACGCGCCAAGCGCATCCGCATCTACCGCTACGATCCGGAGATCAAGGCGAACCCGCGGCTCGACACCTACAGCGTCGACACGGAAGATTGTGGACCGATGGTTCTGGACGCGCTCATCAAGATCAAGAACGAGGTCGATCCAACGCTCACCTTCCGGCGCTCCTGCCGCGAGGGCGTCTGCGGCTCCTGCGCCATGAACATCGCGGGCGCCAACACGCTCGCCTGCACCAAGGCGATGGCCGATGTGTCGGGCTCCATCAATATCTATCCGCTGCCGCATATGCCGGTGGTCAAGGATCTGGTCCCCGACATGACGGGGTTCTATGCGCAATACGCGTCCATCGGACCCTATCTGCAAACCAAATCCGGCACGCCGCCGAAGGAATGGCTGCAATCCCCCGAGGAACGCGCGAAGCTTGACGGGCTGTACGAATGCATCCTTTGCGCCTGCTGTTCGACGTCCTGTCCGTCTTATTGGTGGAATCCGGAACGGTTTTTAGGTCCGGCCGCGTTGCTGCAGGCCTATCGCTGGCTTGCCGACAGCCGCGACGAAAACACCGGCGACAGGCTGGATCACCTTGAAGACCCGTTCCGTCTCTATCGCTGCCACACCATCATGAATTGCGCGAATGTCTGCCCCAAGGGGCTGAATCCTTCGGAAGCCATCGCCAACATCAAGCAGATGATGGTGAAGCGGGCGGTTTAGCGTCTGTCGTAATTCTGTCCGATTATTTTCGCAGAGCCGCCACGAGACCGGGAACCGGCTGGTCTGCCTCGAAACGCAGCGTCGTTTGCATGGAATCGACGAAGGAAAGGCCGGCGCGCGCACCTTCCTCCCGCAGATAGGCTTCGCTGTGCTTAAAGCGGTTTTGCGGGGTTTGCTCCCAACTCTCTCCCGTTTTGGATTCAACGGCGAAGATATAGAAGCCGCCCGGATTCAAACGCCGGGCGACGCCCGAAAAGGCCGGCGCGAGATCGCCGAGATACACCATGGTGTCGGCCGACAGGATGAGGTCGTAGGACAGACCCGGAGCGGCCAGCACGTTTTCCAGATCGCCGAGGATCAGATCGTCATAGATCCCGCGTGACCGCGCGGCTTCGATCATGCGTGGCGCCAGGTCGATGCCGTCGAGCCGTCCGCCGTCCGCCGCCACATCCTTGAACGCCTCGCCGACGAGGCCGGTACCGCAGCCAAGATCGAGGATCGTCAGAGGCGCTGCAAGCGGCACGATCACCCGCTCGGCCAATGTGCGCACCTGCAAATGGCCGCGATAATGGAGCTTGTCCACCATCAGCGCGTCGAAGCGCGGCGAGATATCGTCGAAGGTCTCGCGCAGGGCACGCCCATCGATGCGGCTCACCTTGCGCAATTCGAGCAGCACGTAAAAACGATTCTGCTTGGCCGTCTCCAGATCGGGCTGGATGGCCAGCGCGCGGTCGTAGCAGGCCACCGCTTCATCGAGCTGTTGTCTGGTGCGCAGGACATTGCCGCGATTGGTCCAGGCCACCGCGTTTTGGGGATCGAGCGCCAGCACCCGGTCATATCCCGTAAGGGCCTCATCGAGGCGCTTCATCTCGAACAGCGCCACAGCGCGATTGACGAGCGCCTCGATGAAGTCCGGCTTCACGGCCAAGGCGCGTTCGAAACAATCCAATGCCGCCGCGTGGCGTCCGAGCTGCATCAGCGCGGCCCCGCGCAGGCGAAGGGCGTCGAGCGAGACGGGATCGAATCGTGCCGCTTCGCTGAAGAAATATTGCGCGCGTTCGAATTGACCTGCCTGAAGGCAAACCCTGCCAAGGCCCTCGAAAGCCTCGCTGCTTTTGGGGTGGCTGCGCAGATGGCCGCGATAGAGCTTGGTGGCTTCCTCAAGCCGTCCCGCCTCAAAATGATGGTGCGCTTCGCTCAGGGCCGCGTCGGTAATGCGCGATGGGGACATGGCTTAATCTGTCCCAGAATCCGCCGCAGGAACTATTGGCTTCTGCAGCGCTACGGCAAAACCCGGCACCGAAGCGGCTGCCTCCTGGCGGAGCGCGCACGGCGCGATGTCGACGAACGACAGTCCCGCTTCGGCAGCAATGCGCCGCAGATAGGATTCGCTGTGGCGGAAGCGGCGCATGGGGGTCTGCTCCCAATCGGTCTCTTGCTTGCTCTCGACCGCGAACAGATAAAATCCGCCGGGCTCCAGCCGCGCCGCGACGCCCCGGAATATCGCGGCCAGATCCCCGATATAGATCATGGTGTCGGCCGCGAGAATAAGATCGTAACGCGGCCCAGGCGCGGGAAGAACGCTTTCCAGATCGCCCAGGATCAGCTCGTCGTAAATCCCGCGGGCGCGGGCGGCATCGATCATGCGCGGCGCGAGGTCGATGCCGTCGAGACGGCCGCCGGCGGACAGATCCTTGAAGACGTCGCCGACCAGGCCGGTGCCGCATCCCAGATCGAGAATACGCCACGCGCTTTTGTCGCGCGGCAGAACGCAATTCCCCAATGTGCGCAGGTGCAGATGTGCGGCATAACCGAGCTTCTGAAGCATGGTCTCGTCGTAATGCGGCGCGAAATCGTCGAACAGATTGCGCATATAGCCCGGTGGGCAGCGGCTGGCACGTTTCAGCTCGAACAGCGCATTGTCGCGGTTTTCTTTCGCCTGAGGCAGATCGGGCATCAGCGCCAAAGCGCGCTCATAACTTTCGATGGCCTCGGCGAAACGCCCCATCCCCGCCAGCGTATTGCCGCGATTGTTCCAGCTGATCGCGTGGCGCGGATCAAGCGCAATCGCGGCATCGAATCCGGCCAGCGCTTCGTCCGCGCGATTCAATTCGAGCAGCGTCGTGGCGCGGCTCGACAGCGCATCCGCATATTGGGGTTTCAGCGACAGACAGCGGTCGAAGGAGGACAGCGCCTGCTGATGCCGCTTCAATTGCACAAGCACCAATCCGCGCGCGCACCAGCCCTCTGCGAAGCCGGGATTGAGCATCATGGCGTTGCTGATCAGCTGCTGGGCTTCTTCCAATTGGCCGGTGTGCACGGCGATCAGGCCCAGCGAATAGAACGCCTCGAACTGCGCCGGATCGGCGAGGAGAATTTTCTGGTAGAGATCGGCGGCCTCTTTCAGCCGTCCGGCCTGGTGCAGACCCCGCGCGCGTTGCATGAGAATTTCGTTCATGGCGCGGCCAAGACCTATTTTCTGAGCGCGATGGTGAAGCCCGCAACCGCGGCGCCGGTCTCGAAGCGCAAGGCGCTTTCCACGCGATCCACGAAGGCCAAGCCGGCACGGCCGGCGCATTCGCGGACATAGGATTCGCTGTGGCGGAAACGGCGCTTCGGCGTCGGTTCCCAGCCGTCGCCGTCCTTGCTCTCGACGGTGAAGATGAAGAATCCACCCGGCAGCAAATGCGCGGAGGCACCCTGCAGAATCGCGTTCAGATCGCCGAAATAGATCAGCGTGTCGGCGGCGATCATCAGATCGTAGATTTCACCGCCGGTGCCGAGCATCTGTTCGATCTCGCCGAGATAGAGATTGTTGTAGATGCCGCGCTTGCGGGCCTCATCCAGCATCCGTGGAGAAAAATCGATGCCGTCAAGGCGCCCGCCGCCGGTGGTCCAGGCGTGGAACTGATCCCCGGCCAGGCCCGTACCGCAGCCCAGATCGAGCACCCGCAATCCGAATCGCGCATCGGGCCACACCCGGTCCGCCATCTCGCGCAATTGCAGATGGCCGCGATAATTCAAATTGTTGAGCAGCGAATCTTCGAACAGCAGCGCGTTGTCATCGAACAGGCGGCGATAGGCTTGCCGGTAGGCGATGGTGTGCAAGCCGTGCGCTTCGGGGTAATCGGGCCTTAGCTTGAGCGCCTCTTCGAAGCGTGTGAGTGCTTCGCCGAATTGTTCGCGGCGCATCATATCCTCGCCTTGCTGACACAGAATTTCCGCGAAGCGCAGCCCGCCGCGATTCATCTCACCGAGCGCGAGCAGCCGGTTCTGCCGCGCATCGGGAAAATCCGGATAGATCGCGAGCGCGCGGTCGTAGCTCTCGATCGCCTCGCCATAGCGCTTGAGCGCGAACAGCGCGTTGCCGCGATTGTTCCAACTCAGCACATGGCCGGGATCGAGCACCAGCACCCGGTCCAGCCCGGCGAGACCTTCGTGCAGGCGGCCCAACTCCAGCAGCGTCGTGGCCTGATTGCTCAGGGCCTCGATGAAATCGGGTTTCACGCCGAGCGCCTGATCGAAAGAGGCGAGCGCTTCGTCGGCACGCGAAAGCTTCATCAGCGCGACCCCACGCATGCACAGAGCGTCGGCGAAGGAGGGATCGCACCTGACCGCTTCGCCGAAAAGATATTCGGCCTGATCGAATTGGCTTTGCTGGAAATAGATCATCCCAAGCGCATAGCGCGCGGGGCCATGGACGGGATTGGCGTTCAGGAAATCATGGTAGAGCCGGGCGGCGTCGGCGAGCCGGCCTTCCTGGGAAGCCTGTTGTGCGTCTAGCAGCAGCGGGTCGGACATGGGGGCGGAATGTGTCTCAGAATGACCGCCGCCGCCAGCATCTTCGTGAGGGATCAGACCGGTTTGAAGCGGCCGGCGTCTGCGCCGCCGCGCAGCGACAACAAGCGCCATAAGAGGGCGCTTGCCATCCGGCTGAGCCGTCCAGAGGGATTGAGGCCGGTCGGTTTCACCACCATCTTCACCAGCCGGTCGATGTGATGGCGGCGATAGAACGCCATGATGCGTTGCTGATAGGCCCTGGCATATATACGCCTGCGATAGGGCTTGGCGTCCGCCTCGGCAGGCGAAACATTGGCACAATAATAGGCACAGGCAAGCTCGTCATCATCCGATTCATTAACCCGGGTGACCGCCACCCAAAGCTTGCGCCACAAAGGAAGGTCGGGCTCCGTCTCGTCCTGCAGGATGTCGTAGAACAGGCGGTAATGGCGGAATTCGTCGGCGGCGATGCGCCCCGCCACTTCCTGCAGCACCGGCTCGTCGCTGGCATCGCGAATGGCGCTGTAGAGCGATGAGGTCCCGCTTTCCACCACGCAGCGCGCGATCATCTCGCCGCGCCTGGACCCGCGCACCGAGCCCTTGCCGCCGCTGAAATGCGCCGCCTGGTACAGCGACCGGAAACGGGTGAAGGCGGTGATGAAATCGAAGCAAGGATCGGCCAATTCGGCCCAGCGCGCCAGAGCGAGACCATGCTGGATCTCTTCTTCGCCCCAATGTTCGATGCTGCGAAGGGTTGATTCAGGGGTGCCGCTATAGACCCGCTTCAGATAGGTCACATAGTCCGGTGCGTTGTATTCCACGAGCGACGCCGCCTTCACGGCAGCCAACAGCGCTGGCTTCACCTTGGAAGGGTCGAAACGGGACCAATCGACATCGTCGAGCGTCCAGCCCGCCTCGTAAACCACGCCATCGGTCATC
>DASYEG010000150.1:0-11620 GCA_036499145.1 Micropepsaceae bacterium
TCGGCATCGCGGCCTGGCTCCGGGATTTTGTTTCAGGATCGGACATTGCATGAAGCTCGCGGTCCCCGACATCATCTCCAATTCCTATTTTCCTGCCGCAGCGGCCGTCGAGCTGGGGTTCTTCCGCGATGAGGGTCTCGACGTCTCGCTCGAATTGATCTTCCCGGTCGACAAGGCCTATGCGGCCTTGCGCGACGGCGCGGTCGATTTTGTCGGCGGCTCGGCGCATTCGGCGCTGGCCGCATTCCCGGAATGGCAGGGCGCGAAACTCCTCTGTGCGCAGGCACAAGGCATGTACTGGTTCCTGGTCATGCACGCCGGCCTGAACGCGGCGCGCGGCGACATCTCGGCGGTGAAGGGCAAGAGCATTGGTGCGGCCCCCTGGGTGGAGATGGGGTTGCGGCGATTGCTGAGCGAAGCCGGAATCGACCTCGCGCGGGATGATGTGCGAATCGCGCCTGTGCCCGGCGCGGTGGGAGCGGGCGTCAATTTCGGCGTCACCGCGGCGCGCGCGCTGGAAGAACGCAGGATCGATGGCTTCTGGGCGAACGGCATGGGCGCGGAGGTGGCGGTGCGCCGCGGCATCGGCACGATAGTTCTGGACGTGCGGCGCGGCGACGGTCCCAAGGCGTGCTTCAATTACACCATGTCCTCGCTGGCCGCGAGCGATGCGCTGATCGCGCGCGCGCCCGATGTGGCGGCCGCGGCCGTGCGCGCGGTCGTCAAGACGCAGGCGGCGTTGCGCGCCGATCCCGAACGCGCGGCCGAAGTGGGGCGCAAACTGTTTCCACCGGCGGAGGCGGCTCTGATCGCGGAGCTGATACGGCGCGATCTTCCATTCTATGACGCGTCGATTTCACCGGAGTTCGTTGGCGGCATGAATCAATTCGCGCGCGATGTCGGAATCCTCAGAGGCGATCCTGCCTATGAGGATGTCGTCGCGACGCAATTTCGTGATTTGTGGAGGGAATAGCGGGTCAATCCTCAGTCTCTCATGCGCTATTGCTGATGGCAGGCTGAGCAAGCGAATTTCGAGTCGATCATGATCTGCGTCACAGGAGTGCTGTCCGGCGCATTGAACAACGCGACGTTGGCTTGCGCGCGATCGATGCGATCCTCCAGAACCGATTGGAATTTCCAACTCGGATATGATTTTGAGAGCTTGGCATCCGCGTAGATCTTCCGCGCCGTTTGCCAGTCGCCCGCTTTGACGAGCATGTCCCCCATATTCAGGAAAAATCCCTCCAGATTGTGCGGCGCGATCCACGAATTCCAGCAGGCCCGCTTTGGGCCCTCCCTTGTTTCCTTCGCCATATACGCAGAATAGTCCGGGTTTGCGCGATCGAGCTTGCCGCCGATGCACTTGTCCAGCGTTTGCCACTGCCAATCGAGACCTTCCCGGAATTGCGGTGAATCGGCCGGCAGCCGGCTGAAGACATATCCGCCGGTGAACATATTGAATTCCGGCCATGCCTTGATTGCGTCGAGCATCATGAAATAGCCCTTGCGGGTCAGCCGCTCATCTTTGTGCAGCGTGCCCTCGATCATGGTGTGCCCGGCCAGAAACCCGAGAACGCGAGCATCCGAGGGATCGAGTTTCGCCGCTTCCTGAAAATATCTCCGCGCCAGCATCGTGTCGTCCGTGATGGTAGCCGACGGCGATTGCATCCGGGCGCGTTCGGCCATTCGCCAATTGTGCGACCAGGCGATGTGAGCTGCTGTTTTCGCATCGCTGGGTGTCTGTAGATAGGCGGCGGTCAGCGCTTCAAGGGTGCTCTCGATATTGCCGTATTGTGCATTGTGGAACGTGGTCCAGAACAGATCGTCGGCCTTGATTGCCGCCTCGCTCCGGATAGCAATCGCCTCTTTCTTTGGAGCGGCCATCACGGCGATCCGATCCCATAAGGCCCACACGCCAATGCCGATGACCAGCAACGCCAGGGCGACGACAATACTTGTTTTCATAGACCTGATCTCAGATGGCCTGTGCACTGACGATGGGGACGCTGCATCGCTCCCCGATAGCGGCGAACGTGTGATGCGCGGGAACGTTCCATCAATTCGCGCACAGACGATGGTGTGACGGTGCCTTCAATTGCGGATCTCTTCGCCATTTCCAGGCACGATGATCGCTTCGGGCGGTTTCGCGATTTTCGGCAGAGGCAAGTGACATTCAGCTGTCACAGTCTTGATCCAGATTGCATGCGCTGGGGCCTCAGACGGAGGTTATTCGGCGGCCGCCTGAGTGCTGAAAACAGTCGCTGCTGCATTTTCGCACACATCGGCATGACCATCATCATCTGGGGAGCCGATGCATGCGTAACGGACAATTTCTTTGTGCGGTCTTTGCGGCCGTAATCGCGACACCTGGCGCAATGGCCACACCGCTTCTTCTGGCAACAGGCACGCTGACCGGCAGTTCGGCAGGATCGAACCAGGATCTTTCGGGTCTGACCGGTACGCTCGAAAACGGCTTGCCTGCAAATATTTTAGGAGGGCTGGGGTCCGGTATCGCCTATGCGGGCGGCAATATTTTTCTTGCCGTGCCGGACCGGGGCCCCAACGCAACCCCGTTCGATCCGGCGATCGACGACACCGTCTCGTTCATTTCGCGCGTTCAAACCCTGACGCTGCAACTGACGCCGAACAGCGGGGTCTTGCCATTTTCGCTTGGCGCGACTCTGGATGCGACGACCCTGTTGTACAGCCCAACGCCGCTCGTTTATGGCAGCGGTGCCGGACTCGGCAATAAGATAGATGGCGTTACGCCTATCGGTTCGGGCGCGCCCGCGCAAAACACCGCCGGCGCATTCTATTTTACGGGACGTTCAGACAATTTCGATCCGGCCGGCAATTCGGGAAATCCGGCCGATGCGCGCTTCGATCCGGAATCGATTCGCGTGGCGCCTGACGGCAAGAGCGTCTTCGTTTCCGACGAATACGGGCCCTATGTGTATCAATTCGACCGCCAGACCGGCGCACGCATCAAGAGTTTTGCGCTCCCCGCCAACCTCGACGTCGCCAATCTTTCGCCTGTGGGAGCGACGGAAATCAGCGGCAACACATCCGGCCGCACGGCGAACAAGGGCATGGAAGGGCTTGCCATCACGCCCGATGGCAAAACCCTTGTCGGCATCATGCAGGCGGCGCTGATTCAGGACGCGGCGACACCGGCCTCGAAGAATCTTCTGCGGATCGTCACAATCGATATCGCGACCGGCGTAACTCATGAATATGGGTATCTGCTGACGGCTGGGTCGGGCGTAAGCGATATTGTCGCGATCAACGATCATGAATTTCTGATCGATGAGCGTGACGGGGCAGGTCTCGGCGACAATAGCTCCGCGGCGGTGAAACAGGTCTTCAGGATCGACCTCGCCGGCGCCGTCGATATCACTGGCTTGACAGGCGCGGCAGCGGCCGCCGAAGCGGTCGGCAAAACCCTTGTCCTCGACGCCGTGAGCGTCCTCAACGCGAACGGGTTCACCGATACCAATATTCCATCCAAGCTCGAAGGTCTCGCACTTGGCCCCGACGTGATGCTGGATGGAACCCTGGAACACACGCTCTTTTTCACGAATGACAATGATTTCGTGCCGGGCGTTGCGGGGCCGAACCAGTTCTTCGTATTCGGCCTGACGGATGCGGACCTGCCGGGCTTTCAGCAAGAAGCGTTCGTTCCAGAACCCTCTACGCTTGCCCTCTTCGGAGCCGGCTTCCTGGGTCTCTTCGCGTTCGGCATGATGCGCAGACGCGCAGGCTAGGCAGCTTCCAGCCAATGGATGCTGAAGAGCCGGCCGGGATCGCACCACACCGCGCGTGGGACGAACCCGGCCGCTGAGGCCAGCGCGTGGAAATCCTCGATCGTATATTTGTGTGAATATTCGGTGTGGATCGCTTCGCCTTGCGCGAAAGAAATGCTGCGGCCGCAAATCGTGACGCGCTGCGTCGCTTGGCTCACCAGATACATCTCCATGCGGCGGAGATTCGGATTGTAGAGCGCGTAATGCGCAAAATGCGACAGTTCGAAATTCGCGCCCGCTTCGCGATTGGCGCGCACCAGCAGATTCTTGTTGAACGCCGCGGTGACTCCGGCGCGATCATTGTACGCCGCGTGCAGCAGGTTCGGGTCTTTCACCAGATCGACGCCGATCAGGAGCCCGCCGCCTTTCAGCAGCTTTGCGGCCTTGGCGAGGAACGCCTGCGCTTCGCCGGGTTCGAAATTCCCTATTGTCGAGCCCGGAAAGAAACCGACGCGGGGTCCGCTCGCGGGCGGCAGCGAAACATCGCGCGTGAAGTCGCCGACAATCGGCTTGATGGTCAGGTGCGGATATTCGCTTTGCATCCGCGTCGCGATGGTTCGCAGATAGGGGCCGGAGATATCGATGGGCAGATAAATGCGGGGATTTTCCAATGCATGGAGCAGCGGCCTGATCTTCTCGCCCGCACCGGCCCCGAATTCCACGATCTCCGCATCCGGCCGGATCTTCTCGGCCATCTCATGGGCGTGGGCGCGAAGCAGGCCAAGCTCCGTGCGCGTCGGATAATATTCGGGCAGCGTGCAAATCTTCTCGAACAGCAGCGAGCCCGCCGCGTCGTAGAAATATTTGCAGGCTATTCGCTTGGGTGTGCTTCGCAGGCCCGCGAGCAGGGCATCGGCGAAATCTTCTTCGGCGAGCGCGGGCTCGCGCGGCGGAATGCTTGTAGCGAAGCCCGTGCGCGGGTTCATGCATCCTCCGCGAGGCGGATGCCGGAGAATTGCCAGCGGGCGGACGGTGGAAAGAAATTGCGGTAGCTGGAACGGATATGGCCGGGCGGCGTGACGCAGGAGCCGCCGCGCAGCACCATCTGCCCACACATGAATTTGCCGTTGTATTCGGCCACAGCGCCGGATAGCGGTTTGAATCCGGGATAGGGGTCGTAGCTCGATCGCGTCCATTCCCAGGCATCGCCATACAATTGCGCGATTTTTCCATCCGCGCTCGCGGGCCTGGGATGCGGCCGTGCGGGATCGAGCAGATTTCCCGTGACCGGCACATCGGCCGCGACGGCTTCCCATTCCGATTCCGTCGGCAGGCGCTTGCCCGCCCAGGACGCATAGGCGGCGGCCTCGTAGAAACTGACATGCACCACCGGCTCGTCACGATCCATCGGCTGGACGCCGTTCAAGGTGAAGATCTGCCATTCCTCATCGATTTTCGCCCAATAAAGCGGTGCGGTCCAATCCTGCGCCCGCGCCATAGCCCAGCCGTCCGACAACCAGAATTCGGGGCGGCGATACCCGCCGTCGTCCATGAAGGCGAGATATTCGCCGCATGTGATCAGGCGCGAAGCAATCCGGTAAGGCGTCAGCACGGCCAGATGCCGCGGGCCTTCATTGTCGAACGCAAATCCGTCCTGCGAATGGCCGATGGGC
The DNA here is from genome assembly GCA_036499145.1 of Micropepsaceae bacterium. Lineage (GTDB taxonomy): Bacteria > Pseudomonadota > Alphaproteobacteria > Micropepsales > Micropepsaceae > CAIYRG01. Next base: position 5,417 of record DASYEG010000150.1, read on the forward strand.
AGAATGCCGCCCGCGCAATCGATCCATTCGAGGGGCGGCGCTTTTTTCACCGCGCGCGAGGTGAGGGCCAGATAGGCGGGCAGCAGCGGATTGCAAGAGAATGCATGCTTGATATCGGTGAGGATCAGCTCCTGATGCTGCTGCTCATGATGCAGCCCAAGCTCGGCCAGATCCTCGAACTCGAGCCGTTCGGCCTGTCTGGCGTGCTCGAAAAGACGTCCCATCGCGCCATCCACATGGCGCCGGTAATTGCGTATTTCGTCCAGCGCCGGACGTGTCAGAAGGCCGCGCTGGGGTCTTGGATGGCGCGGGCCCAGCGCTTCGTAATAGGAATTGAACAGATAATGATAGCGCGGGTCGTAAGGCTCATAGCCCTTGAGATGCGGCATCAACACCAGGGTTTCGAAAAACCATGTGGTATGGGCAAGATGCCATTTGACCGGGCTCGCATCCGGCATCGATTGGATGCACTGATCCTCCGCGCTCAAGGGCGCGGTAAGCCGATCCGTCAGTATACGGATGGAATTATAACGGGCTGAGAACTGGGTATTGCTGTCCGGCGGGTCGCTGGCAAGAGTGCGATACATGAGGCTCGAACCTGCTCCGTAACAAAAATATACCGCCCAGCCATGGCCTGACAGCTTTTCCATGGCCTGACAGCTTTTGAGCGCGTATTAAACGCACCGAACACGTATTTGTGCCAGCACCGTTCTGGCTTTACCGTATTTAGGACGCGCGGCTCATTCCGCAAGGGCGGTTTTCACGGCTTCTCCCAATCGGGCGAGCCCGGCTTCGGCATCGGTTCCCAGATCGACACGGATCGCACGCCGCCCGCGCTCGTTGAGCACCGCGAAATCGCCTTGTGCGGTTGCGTCGATGACCGCACCAAAACTGTAGTTTCGGCCCGGGACCGCAAGATCGCGCGGATGACCGGCGGTGATCTGCAGGAAGACACCGCTGTTGGGACCGCCCTTGTAGGCTTGGCCCGTGGAATGCAGGAAGCGCGGCCCAAAGCCGAGGCAGGTCGCGACATGTTTGGCATCGCGCACCGCCACGCGGATGTTCTGCAACAGGGTTTGGTGGCGGTCGTTGCGCGCGACGTAAGCGAGAACGCCGCAATAATCGTCCGGCTTCAGGCGCGCGAAATGCGCCCGCAGCACTCCGGCCAAAGTCGTGGTTCCCGGCGCGTTCAGCGCGGCGGCATTGGTCGAATCCGCAAAAATCCGGATGCCGTTTTCTTCGAACAATGGCGTTTCCGGCGGTGGGGTCCCGCCTTGTTCATAGGCGGCCATCAGCGCCCGGGTCTTGATCTTGCTCGCTTCGACATCGGGCTGGTCGAACGGATTGATCCCGATGATGGCGCCGGCGACGGCGGTTGCCATCTCCCACCGGAAGAATTCTTGGCCGATTCCAATGCGTTCGCCAAGCGCGATGCGCACCACCGGCTGGCCGATTTTTTCCAGCGCCGAAACGCTATCGTCCTGGGCTTTGTCCGGCGCATTGTCGAGCCGGACATAGACGAACAGCCGGTCCTTGCCATAAACATCCGGCGGCCCCAGCGGTTCGCCGTCGAGGGGAACCAGGCCCAGCCCATGCTTGCCGGTGGATTCGGCGAGCAATTGTTCGAGCCAGGCGCCGATATCGGCAATGGCCGGAGAGGCGATGATCGTGATCTTGTCGCGTCCCTGCCGCCCGAGCACGCCCAGCACGGCACCGAGTCTGACACCGGGATTTTCCCCCGGCGGCACATGGGCCCCGCAGGAATAGACCATCGTCTCCGCGGAGGAGAGGAGGGATTTCACGTCCACGCCCATCGCGGCGGCGGGCACCAGCCCGAAATCGGACAGCACCGAATAGCGTCCGCCGATATCGGGCTTGCCGAAACAGATTTGACGGAAACGCTCGTCGCGCGCCGTCGCTTCCAGCTTGGAACCGGGATCGGTGATGGCGATGAAATGCGATCCGGCATTGCCTTTGCCCAGCGCGGCTTCGGCGCGAGCGAAGAAATAATCCTTGAGGATATTGGGTTCGAGCGTGCTGCCCGATTTGCTCGATACGATGAACAGCGTCTGCTTCGGATCGATGGCGTCTTCGATGCTCTTGATTTCTTCGGGATCGGTGGAATCGAGCACCAGCAATTTCGGATGACCGGGCGCCGCACCGCCAGAAATTGGACCACCGGAAACTGGGCCACCGGAAACTGGGCCAAACGTGTTGGCGAACACTTCCGCGCCCAGGCTCGATCCCCCCATGCCGAGCAGAACCGCATGGGTGAAGCGCATATCGCGCGCGTGCTCCGCGATTCTGTTCAGACGGCCGATATCGGCGCTTTCCTGCGCGGCGATATCGAGCCATCCCAGCCATTTCGCTTCATCGCTGCCGGTCCATACCGCGGCATCGCGCCGCCACAGGCGGCGGACCTTGCCGTCCTTGCGCCATTCTTCGAGTGCGGTCTTCACCGCCTCATCCATCGTGGGCGGCAGGGTGACGCTTTGCCGGTTGAGTGCGGAGCCAAGCTGCGCGGCGCGCTTCTTTTGAACGGCGGCAAGAAGATCGTCAAACGCCTCCGCAAAAAGCTGCACGCCTTCTTCGATCAATTTCGTGGTCACCGAATCGAGCGCGATTCCGAAACGGTCGAGCATCGCAAGCATGCTGTCGGCGGTTTCGACATTTTCTTCCAGGCTCATCCGCACCTGACCATGATCGCGGAAGGCGTCCAGGGTTTCCGGCGGCACCGTGTTGACGGTGTCCGGCCCGATCAGCTCCTCGACATAGACGACATCGCGATAGGCGGGATTCTTGGCGCTGGTGCTCGCCCAGAGCAGGCGCTGCACCCGCGCGCCTTTCTGTTTGAGAGCCTCCCAGCGCGGGCCGGCGAAAAGCTGCTTGTAATCCTGATACGCGAGTTTGGCATTGGCGATGGCGATCTTGCCGCGCAACGGCCCCAGCGTGTCCGCGTCGCCGGCCGGCAATTGCTTCAGTTTTTCGTTGATCAGACGGTCGACGGCCGTGTCGATGCGGCTGACGAAGAAGCTCGCGACGCTGGCCAGACGCGTGGCGTCGCCGCCCCCGGCGAGGAATGTCTCCATGCCGTCGAGATAGGCTTGCGCGACCTGGCGATACATCGCGCGTGCGAACAGCAGCGTGATGTTGATGTTGATGCCTTCGCCGAGAAGCTGGCGGATCGCGGGAATGCCGGCCTCGGTCGCCGGCACCTTGATCATGACATTCTCGCGTCCGACCGCTTTCCACAGACGCCGTGCCTCGGCGATCGTGGCCTGCGTATCGTTCGCGAGATAGGGAGAGACTTCGAGACTGACGAAACCATCGGCCCGCTTTGTATCGCGGTACACCGGCGCCAGCACGTCGGCGGCGTTACGGATGTCCGCGATGGCGAGCGTTTCGTACAGAGTCATGACGTCGCAATCGGAATCCTTTACCGCCGCATCCAGGGACGAATCGTAATCGCTGCTGCCGGCGATGGCCTTTTTGAAGATGGAGGGATTGGAGGTGACGCCCGTAAGATCGTCCTCCTGGACGAGCCGTTTCAACCCGGCCTCCGCGACGAAGCGGCGCGACAGGAAATCAAGCCATATGGCTTGACCAAATCCATGCAGGGTCTGAAGAGGGTTCACGTGATGATCCTCAAGGAAGCGGGTCTCATAAAGCGAAGGACGTCATTGCATCGCTTTAAGCCCCTCTTAGCAATGGGGCAAATTTGCAATGATACGTTTGGGAACCATCCTTTTGGCAAGGCGTTGAGATGTATTCACCTGGAACCATGAGTCAGCAGTGGCCGGCAAGATAAGTCCGCTCGCGGGAAAACCCGTTACCTCCGGCATGCTGGTGAATGTACCGCGCCTGATGACGGCCTATTTCACGCTGGTGCCCGATGCGGCGATAGCAGCCGAGCGGATCGCCTTCGGCACGTCGGGACACCGGGGTTCGGCTTTCGATACCGCCTTCAACGAGGCCCATATCCTGGCGGTCGCGCAGGCAATTTGCCTTTATCGGCAGCAGAACGGAATCGATGGGCCTCACTTCGTCGGCATGGACACGCATGCGCTGTCGGAAGCGGCATTGACGAGCGGGATTGAAGTCATGGCCGCCAACGGCGTCACCACCATGCTGGACGCGCGAAGCGGCTATACGCCGACGCCGCTGATCTCGCACGCGGTGCTCGCCTATAATCGCGGCCGCACGGGAGGGTTCGCCGACGGGGTCGTCATCACTCCGTCGCACAATCCGCCCGAGGATGGCGGCTTCAAATATAATACGCCGAACGGCGGCCCGGCTGATGTGGCGGCGACCGATTGGATTCAGAAGACCGCCAATCGATTCCTGGCCGATGGGCTCAAAGGCGTGAAACGCATGACCTATGCGCGGGCGCGCAAGGAGCCTTGCTTCCACGTCCACGATTATATTGCCGCCTATGTGGCCGATCTGGACAATGTGGTCGATATGGAGGCCATCCGAAGCGCGGGCGTCAAAATCGGGATCGATCCCTTGGGCGGAGCGAGCGTTCACGTCTGGGAGCCGCTCATTGAGCGATACGGCATCAATGCGAGCGTCGTGAACCAAGAGGTCGACCCGACTTTTCGTTTCATGACGGCCGATTGGGATGGCAAGATCCGCATGGATTGCTCATCGCCTTACGCGATGATGCGGCTGGTCGCCATGCGCGACGAATTCGATATCGCTTTCGCGAACGACACGGATGCGGATCGCCATGGCATCGTGTGCCGGTCGAGCGGCTTGATGAATCCCAATTATTACCTCACGGCCGCGATTTCCTATCTGTTCCGCAATCGTCCGGGCTGGCGGGACGACCTGTCTATCGGCAAGACGGTGGTTTCAAGCGGCATGATCGACCGCGCCGCGGGCCAGGTCCATCGCAAATTGATCGAAGTGCCGGTCGGTTTCAAATGGTTCGTAGACGGATTGATCGGCGGCACGATGGGATTCGGCGGCGAAGAAAGCGCAGGCGCGTCTTTCCTGCGCCGCGACGGTACGGTGTGGACCACCGACAAGGACGGTCTCATTCTGGGCCTTCTTGCCGCCGAGATCACCGCGAAGACGGGACGCGATCCGGGTGAACTCTACAATGGCCTGACGCACGATTTTGGCCCCTCCTTCTATGAGCGGATCGATGCCACCGCGACGCCACAGCAGAAGACGATCCTGAAAAATCTGACCCCGGAAAAATTGGACGCGAAGGAGCTTGCCGGTGAGCCGGTCGAGGCCATGATTTCCAACGCGCCGGGCAACAACGCGCCCATCGGCGGCATCAAAGTGTCCGCCAAGAGCGGCTGGTTCGCGGCGCGGCCATCCGGAACCGAGGATGTCTATAAAATCTATGCCGAGAGCTTCCGCAGCGCCGAGCATCTGAAGCAGATCCAAGAGAATGCGCAAACCCTGGTGTCCCGCAGCTTCGCCAAGGAGCCCGATTCCAAGGAGCCTGGCGGCTAGAGGTTTTACCATGAGCCTCGATGGGGTGTTGCTGTCGCGCCTGCAATTCGCCTTTACCATCGGCTATCACATTCTGTGGCCGGCCTATACGATTGGCATCTCCGGTTTCATCGTCGTGCTGAATGTGCTGTGGCTTCTCACGCGCAAACAGGTCTATCGCGACCAATTGCGTTTCTGGATTCATCTTTTCGCGCTCGGCTTCGCCATGGGCGTGGTGACGGGTGTGGTCCTGTCCTACGAGATCGGCGCCAATTGGAGCGTCTTCGCCGAACGCACCAGCAATGTGCTGGCACCGTTTTTCGGTTACGAGGTGCTGACGGCGTTTTTTCTCGAGGCGGGCTTCATCGGCATCATGCTGTTCGGCATGGACCGCTTTGGGCCACGGCTGCATATGCTTTCCTGCATGGTGGTCGCATTCGGCGCGGTGGCGAGCGCGTTCTGGATTCTCGCGGCGAATAGCTGGATGCAGACACCGGCCGGCTTTCGCATGGAGGGCGGAAAATTCCAGATCGTCTCCTGGTGGGCGGCGGTTTTCACGCCGTCCTTTCCTTACCGTTTCTTCCACATGATTACGGCGGCCTATCTCACGGGCACCTTCGTCGTGATCGGCGTGATGGGTTGGTATCTCTGGCGGCGGCAACATCTGGCGTTTGCCCGTGCGGGCTTTTCGGTGGCAATGGGAATCGCCGCCGTGCTGGCGCCGCTGCAGTTGGCAATCGGCGACGCGCATGGGCT
>DASYEG010000151.1:0-14051 GCA_036499145.1 Micropepsaceae bacterium
CTCGAAGGGCCGCTGGCGTCGCGCGCCGAACAGGCCTTCCTCGCGGGTTGCGACATCGTGCTTCACTGCAACGGCAATCTCGATGAGATGAGGGACGTCGCGCGGGAAGCCAAGCCGCTTGCCGGTCCGGCGCTGCAACGCGCCGAAGCGGCGATGGCGCAATTGCGCGCGCCTCTGAAATTCGACATCGAAGGCGCCGAAACGCGGCTGACCGAATTGCTGGGTTCGAACGCATGAATGAGCCCGAACTCACCGGGATCGAGAATTTCCAAAGCACGCCGGTCGCGGTGGAAGATGCGCTGATCATCGAGGTTGATGGCTTCGAGGGACCGCTCGACCTTTTGCTCGCGCTCGCGCGCAACCAAAAAGTGGATATCGCGAAGATTTCCGTCCTCCAGCTCGCTGACCAATATCTGGTTTTCATGGAGACAGCGCGCCGTCACCGGCTCGAACTTGCCGCCGATTATCTGGTGATGGCCGCATGGCTCACCTTCCTCAAATCCCGCCTGGTCCTGCCGCAGCCCGCCGGTCCCGAAGCCGCCGGTGCCGAAGAAATGGCGGCCCAGCTGCGCTGGCGGCTGACGCGGCTGCAGATGATGCGCGACGCATCGGTGCGATTGCTGGCCCGCGACCGGCTTGGCCGCGATGTCTTCGGCCGGGGACAGCCCGAACCGATCCTGGTCGTGCGCACCCGCAAGCACGCCGATACGATGTTCGATCTGCTCACCGCCTATTCGCAACAACGTGTGCGCACGCTCGGCCATCGCGTCTATGAGATGGCGCGCGCGCCGGTCTTTCTCATCGAAGAAGCCCGCGCGCGCATTGAGCGCCAGCTCGGCAGGATTTCGGACTGGAGCGCGCTGACGCGCTTCCTTCCGCTCGATTGGGGGATGGGTGCGCGGCGGCGCACCTCGCTTGCCAGCACGTTTTCGGCGGCGCTCGAGTTGACCCGCGATGGCCGGCTCGAATTGCGCCAGTTGACACCGTTCGGAGACATTTTCCTGAAGGACCGCACGACGGCTGCCGCGGCGGCCGTGGCCGGGGAGGGCACAAATTGAACCGCATCATCCGTCTCAGCGAGGCTGAAATGGCCGAACCTGCCGAGCTCGATATCGAGAATCCCACAGTGCCCGAGGGCGAATCGCAATGTGTGCTCGATCCGATGCATTTGCGCATTGTCGAAGCGCTGCTGTTTGCATCGACCGAACCGGTCGAGGAACCCGCTTTGGCGAAGGCGTTGCCGCAAGGCGCCGATATTCCTGCGATCCTCGTGGAGTTGCAGCAGCATTACCAGGGGCGCGGGGTCAACCTGATCAAGGTCGCCGGCAAATGGCAGATGCGTACCGCCAACGATCTGGCTTTCCTTCTGCGCAAGCAATCGGTGGAGGAACGCAAGCTTTCGCGTGCGGCCATCGAGACGCTTGCGATCATTGCCTATCATCAGCCCGTCACGCGTGCGGAGATCGAAGACATACGCGGCGTGATGGTGAGCAAGGGCACTATCGATGCGCTGATGGAAGCCGGCTGGGTACGGATCAGAGGGCGCAGACGCACGCCGGGGCGTCCCGTGACCTATGGAACGACGGAAGCCTTCCTGACGCATTTTGGCCTTGAGAGCGTTGGCGATCTTCCGGGAATGGACGAGTTGAAGGCCGCGGGCTTCCTCGATGCGGTTCCACCATCCAGCTTTTCTGTGCCCAATCCCTCCGATGCCCTCGCCCCCGACGAAGATCCTTATGAAGGCGACGAAGAGGAGCCACGCGACGGGGACGGCCTTCCCGACCCGGTGGACCATCTGCCGGCCGAAGAATAGACATAGTTTCCGATGTCCAGCGTCGAGTCCCCTGGTTCCACGCCGCAGCATGGCAGCGTCTGGTTCGTTCTTATTGCCGTCTTCATCGACATGGTGGGGGTCGGCATTGCCATTCCGGTGCTGCCGGTCCTGATCGGTGCTTACACAGCCTCGCGCGAAATGCAGGCCTATTGGAGCATGGCCCTGCTTGCCGCCTATGGGCTCATGCAGTTTCTGTGCGCGCCCATGCTGGGTGCTATCAGTGACCGCTTCGGCCGGCGGCCCGTCCTCATCGCCGCCATTATCGGCCTGGGCCTGCACTATTTCCTGATCGCGATTGCGCCCACGCTGCTGTTCATGCTGGTGGCGCGGCTGATCGGTGGCATGACCGGCGCAAGTTTTTCGGTGGCGAACGCCTATCTCGCCGATATCACGCCGCCGGATCAACGCGCGAGAAATTTCGGACTGGTCGGCGCCGCGTTCGGCCTGGGCTTCATCTGCGGACCAATGATCGGCGGCATTCTGGGCGGCATCGATCTGCATTTGCCCTTTTATGCCGCCGCGGGCATTTCGGCTCTGAACGCGGTCTATGGTTATCTGATCGTTCCCGAATCCCTGCCGCTCGAACGGCGGACCAAATTTTCGCTTGGCCGGGCCAATCCGTTCCGCGCGCTGATCGCGCTGATCCGTCATCACGCCGTGGGTGGGCTTGTGCTCGTCTACGCGTTTTATTTCATCGCCCATATGACGATGGTGCAGAGCTTCGTGCTTGCCACGCATTTCCGCTTCGGCTGGGGAACGTTCGAGAATGGCCTTCTGCTGTTTTGTGTCGGGCTTTTATCGACCATCGTGCAGGGCGGGCTCATCGGCCGGCTGGTAAAGCGCTTCGGCGAGGAACGCCTTGTGCTGATGGCGGTCGGGACCAATGTCATCATCCAGACGCTTTATGGACTCGCGACGCAAGGCTGGATGATATTCCCGATCCTGTTCGCGGGCTTTCTCATCTTCACGGCGGGGCCGTCCATCCAGGCGGTGGTTTCGAAATCGGCCGATCCTGGCACGCAAGGTGTGACGATGGGCGCTCTGCAATCCATCAGCAGTCTTGCCGCGGTGATCGGACCGTTGCTCGGAAACGCGCTTCTGGCCCAAGTCGCCGACCTTCCCCCCGGCGACATCAGACTCGGTGCGAATTTCTTCGCCTGCGCGCTTCTCAATTTGCTTGCATTTGCGATCGCTTGGCGCCGGCTCGTAAAGCCCGCCGGTGCCGCGGTTTCTCATTGATGGAAGCGCTCCTTGTTTCGACGGGCGTCGTTGCCTTGGCGGAAATCGGCGACAAGACGCAACTTCTCGCCATCCTGCTGGCCGTGCGGTTTCGTACGCCCGTGCCGATCATCCTGGGGATATTGTGCGCGACGATTTTCAACCACACGCTCGCCGCGATCCTGGGAACCTACATAGGCGCGTGGCTGGGTCAAAATCTGAGCGGGATTCTGGCGGTGTCGTTTCTCGCCATGGGATTGTGGACGCTGGTGCCCGACAAACTCGATAAAGAGCCCAGGCTGTTCGAAAATTTCGGCGCCTTCGGGGCGACGCTGATCTCATTCTTCCTGATCGAAATGGGCGACAAGACGCAGCTTGCCACCATGGCGCTCGCCGCCCGGTTCAACAATATCGCGCTGGTGGCCAGCGGAACCACACTCGGCATGATGATCGCGGATGTGCCGGCGGTTTATCTCGGCGATATTCTCGCCAACAAAATTCCGCTCCGGCTTGTACGCATGGCCGCGGCGGCGATTTTTATATTGCTGGGACTTGCGGCAGCGTTGAACTGGGGCAGGCGTTTTGTCTGGGCCTAGGCGCCCCGCCTGGCACGCGGCTTTTTTTCTGCGCCGGTTTCCATGACCACCGCTTCCCCATTTTCAAGCGCGATCGCGAGGCGTCCTTCACGCAGGGCTATGGCGTCGTTACCGAACACTTCTGCGCGCCAGCCATGCAGCGCGGGTACGCCGTCGCTTTCGCCCGCCGCAAGCCGCTCGAGATCCTCGGAGTTCGCCACCAGCCGCGGCGCGACCCGGTATTGCGTCGCCCGCAGGCGCAGCAGCGTCTTGAGGAGATCCATGGCGGCGGGGGTCGGTTCGGAACGGCGCGGGCGCCGCTCGGGCGGCAGCATGAATTCGGGGGGGGGGGGACCGGCCAGCGCCTCCTTGAGCGCGGTCATCAGGGCCTTGCCCGCGCGCGAATTCGCGTAGCCATTGGGTAACGCCCGGATCTGGCCCAAATGCTCGGCGTCGGGCGGCGGATGGGATGCGATCTCCAGCAACGCCTCATCCTTGAGAATGCGATTCCGGGGCACATCGCGGGTTTGCGCTTCGCGTTCGCGCCAGGCGGCCACGCCGGCAAGCACCTGCAGGAAACGTTTGTTGCCCGAGCGCGCCTTGAGGCGCCGCCAGGCTTCGGAGGGATCAAGCCGATAGGTGGCGGGGTCTGTCAGAGTGGCTTCTTCCTCTTCCACCCATTTGCCGCGGCCGGTCTTCTCCAATTCCTTCGACAGCAGTTCATAGACCAGGCGCAGATAGGTCACATCGGCCAGCGCATATTCGAGTTGGCGCTTGGACAGCGGCCGCCGGCTCCAATCGGTAAAGCGGGCGGATTTGTCGATGTCCGCCTTGGCGAGCTTGCGCACGAGCGTCTCATAGGAGGCCGAATCGCCGAATCCGCACACCATGGCGGCAATCTGGGTGTCGAACAGCGGATTGGGGATGACGCCGCCCTGATGATGGAAGATTTCCACATCCTGGCGTGCCGCGTGAAACACTTTCACCACGGATTTCGTGGCCAGAAGACCGTGAAACGGGGTGAGATCGATCCCCTCCGCGAGGGGGTCGATGATGGCTTCGATGCCAGGGGCCGCGGCCTGGATCAAGCACAGTTTGGGCCAATAGGTCTGATCGCGCATGAATTCGGTGTCGATGGCCACATACGGACCATGTTCCAGCTCTGCGGCGAGTGCCTTCAACTCCGCCGTTTTGGTGATGATGCGCATGAAGGGGTCTTAGCGGATTCGCCCTTGGCCTGTCGCTGTTTTCCTGTGCTCAAAAGGGCCGTAAAATGAGAATCTTAAGGGCATACGCCCTTGAACCCGCAGGATTGGCCGCCCTTCGGCATGTCCTTGGGGAATCCGGTTGCGGTCGCCGCAAATCTCTTCGGTTTTCGAACCGCCTTGACTTCCTGAAGCGGGCTTTCCACAAACGCCGGCCCGGACGAGGAACCCCATGCACATCTACCGCACCCATCATTGCGGCGAACTGCGCCGATCGGACGTCGGTGCGCGCGTGCGCCTTTCTGGCTGGGTGCACCGGTCCCGCGATCATGGCGGATTGCTGTTCATCGACTTGCGGGATCATTACGGCCTGACGCAATGCGTGATCGAGCCAGACAGCCCGGCGTTTGCCGTCGCCTCCCAGGCGCGCTCGGAATGGGTGCTGACCGTGACCGGACCGGTCGTGGCCCGCACGCCCGACACCATCAATCCCGATTTGCCGACCGGCGAGATCGAGCTGCGCATCGAGGAAGTGACTATCCAAAGCGCGGCCGAAGAATTGCCACTGCCCGTGTTCGGCGATCTCGATTATCCCGAAGAGACGCGGCTGCGTTACCGCTTCCTGGATTTGCGCCGTGAGCGGCTGCACAAGAACATCGTGTTGAGATCGAACGTCGTGCAGTCCATCCGCCGGCGGATGGTGGCCGAAGGTTTCACCGAATTCCAGACCCCGATCCTGACCGCATCCAGCCCGGAAGGCGCGCGCGACTTCCTGGTGCCGTCACGCCTGCATGCGGGAAAATTCTACGCGCTGCCCCAGGCGCCGCAGCAATTCAAACAGCTTATCATGGTGGCGGGCTTCGACCGCTATTTCCAGATCGCGCCATGCTTTCGCGATGAGGATGGCCGCGCGGATCGCAGTCCCGGCGAGTTCTATCAGCTCGATATCGAGATGAGCTTCGTCACCCAGAACGATGTGTTCGCGGCGATCGAGCCGGTGCTTCATGGCGTGTTCGAGGAATTCTCGAATGGCCGTAAAATTTCACCCATGCCGTTCCCACGCATTCCCTATTCTGAGGCGATGCTGCTTTACGGCTCCGACAAGCCCGATCTGCGCAACCCGATCCTGATCGCGGATGTGAAGGCGATTTTCGACCGCGACGATGTCTCGTTCAAAGCCTTCAAAGGCAAAGAAGCCGTGCGCGCGATTCCGGCGCCCGGCGCGGCTTCGCAGCCTCGCTCCTGGTTCGACAAGATGAACGAATGGGCGCGCGGCGAAGGCGCTGCCGGCCTTGGCTACATCGTGTTCGAGGAAGAGAACGGGATGCTCTCCGGCAAGGGGCCCATCGCGAAATTCCTGCCGGCCGAAGCGCTCCGGCAATTGGCTGTCACGGCTGCCGCCAAGCCGGGAGACGCGGTGTTCTTCGCGGCCGACAAGACGCAACGTGCGGCCACGCTCGCGGGCCAGGCGCGGCTGAGAATTGGCAATGAATTGGGGCTGACGCGAAAGGATTGTTTCGAGTTCTGCTGGATCGTCGATTTTCCGATGTATGAATGGAACGAGGACGAGAAGAGAATCGATTTCTCGCACAATCCGTTCTCCATGCCGAATTTCGATTCCGAGAAATTCCTGGTTCTCGATCCCAAGGACCGCGAGACGATCCTCGGGATCACGGCGTTCCAATATGACATCGTGTGCAACGGCGTGGAATTGTCGTCGGGCGCGATCCGCAACCACAAGCCGGAAACCATGTTGAAGGCGTTCGAGATCGCGGGTTACGCGCGCAGCGAAACGGAAAGCCGCTTCGGCGGCATGCTGAATGCGTTCCGCTATGGCGCGCCGCCTCATGGCGGCACGGCGCCGGGCATAGACCGGATCGTGATGCTCCTCGCCGACGTGCCGAACATCCGTGAAGTCACGATGTTCCCGATGAATCAAAAGGCCGAGGACTTGCTGATGGGGGCGCCCTCCGAGGTTTCGGCCAAGCAATTGCGCGAGTTGCATATCCGCGTGGTTTTGCCGGAAAAAGCGTAAGTCTACGCGCTCAATCAGGAGAACGCACACGAAGCGCGGAAGCTACATCGGACTTGCAGCGGTGCTCACCATCGGCACCGCGCTTGGCGCGGCCCAATATGGCTGGTGGCGCTATATGACCATCGCGGCGCATCAGGCGAGCGCGACCGGTACGGTGCTCGCCACCAATTGCAGGAACAACAACGATGTTTCCTATTCTTTTTCGGTACAAGGAAAAACCCTGCAAGGACGCGACAGCTGGATCGACTGCAAGGCCCTGTATCGGGGAGATACGTTGCCGATATCGTTTTCCTCGCTTGATCCGGCCCAGAATATGGCAGGAGACGGTTACGCGCGTTTCGTGAGCGAGACGATTTCGATTTTGCTGGCCTCGGTCCTCGGCTCCATAGTGGTCGCGGCGGTTTTCGTTTACCCGTTCGGTAAACGGCGCAGCTAGACCGCCGAGCCCCAGATCTCGGCGGCGGTTTCCACGATCAGCGCGAGCTTGCGGCGCTCGACATCCTCGGTGATCTTGTTGCCGTGATGGGTGCTGGCAAAGCCGCATTGCGGCGACAGGCACATTTGTTCGATGGGAAAGAATTTCGCCGCCTCATCGATCCGCCGCTTCAGCGCATCCTTGGATTCGATGTCCGGTTTCTTCGAACTGACAAGGCCGAGCACGATTTTCTTGTCCTTCGGGACGTATTGCAGCGGCTCGAATCCGCCCGAGCGTTCGCTGTCATATTCCAGGAAATAGCCGTCGACATCGGGCTGGTCGAAGACAATGGACGCCACACGCTCATAGCCGCCTTCGGCCATCCACATGCTCTGGAAATTGCCACGGCAGGTATGGACGGTCACTGTCATGGAAGGCGGTGCGCCGGCCGCGATGGCATTCACCACGCGCGCATAATTGCGTGTCTCGGTCTCGGGATCGAGACCATCGGCGCGCATGCGCGCGGCGATCGTCGCATCGCAAAGAAACGCGAAGCTGATTTCATCGAGCTGAAGATAGGTGCAGCCCGCGGCGGCCAGGTCGCGCATCTCCTCATGGAAGGCACGGACGATATCGTCCCAGAATTCCTCGATGTCGGGATAGGCGCTTTCATTCACCATTTTGCGCCCGCCCCGCATGTGGATCCAGGTGGGTGAGGGCAGGCACAGTTTCGGCGTGTGCTTGGTCAAGGATTTGAGGAATTTGAACCCTTCCACCATGATGGGTTTCGCGCGGCGTACCTTGTGCGTCACCGTCAGCATGGAGCGGGTTTCGCCCGATTCGCCATGTTCGCCCTTGAAGGCGAGGGCATAGCTCGTGTTCGTGGGCGCGATGCCTTCGAACCCGGTCAGGAAATCCACCAGATAATGGCCACGGCGGAATTCGCCGTCGGTGATCGCCTCAAGGCCGCACGCTTGCTGAAGCGCAACCGCGTCGCGAATGGCGGCATCTTCGATACCGCGCAGCGCATCATGCGTGATTTCGCCTTTTTGCGCTTTCGCGCGCGCCTCATGCAGCGCGGGCGGGCGCAGCAGGCTTCCTACGTGATCGGCTCTGAAGGGAGGTTTCGGCGCGGCCATTTTGGTTCCGCTTGGCATGTCAGTTCAGCTTGGAGGGGATTTCTCCGAGCGACCACTTTACCAGTTGGGCCGACTGATTGTCATCCAAGCGCGCCGCGATCAGCTTTTCCGCTGCTGCTATTGCGGCATCGGCGGCAAGCGCACGCAATTCCGAGACGGCTTGCGCTTCGGCCTGAGCGATCTTTTCTTCCGCTTGCCGGCCCCGCCGTTCGATCTGAGCCTTTATCGCACTGCGCGATTCCGCTGCAAAGCGCAGCGCTTCGGCTTTGGCTTCCGCGACGATGGAGCTTGCTTCCTCATCGGCGGCGGCATGTTTCTTCTTATATTCGGCAAGGAACGCTTCGGCATCGCTACGCAGGCGGCGGGCCTCTTCGAGTTCCTTGGCGATGGCGGCTGCGCGCGCGTCGAGGGAACTGATCACAAGCCCCGGCACACGCTTCCAGAGCAGCAAAGCCAGAAACACCAGCGTGCCGATACCGACCCAGAATTCGGGATCGCGAAGGAGTTCCATGTCAGCGTCCCCTCGGCTCGGCCGATGCGATTGCTGCCGCAGCCTCCTCGGCGCTCACGCTGCGGCCGATCAGTCTTTGCACGATATCGGCGGCGGCGTCCGCGGCACTGGCTCTGACGCCGGTCACGGCTTTGACGCGTTCCGACGCGATGCGCTTTTCGGCGGTCGCAATCGTGGCTTGGGTCTCGGTATCAGCCGCGGTCTTCAGCTGCTCGATCTCCGCGACGACGCGCTTGCGATTCTCGTCGGCGAGTTGATGCGCGCGGCCACGGGCTTGCGCAAGCGCGGCTTCGTAGGAGGCAAGCGCTTCGGCGGCATCCTTGCGAAAGCCTTCGGCGGTTGAAAGATCGTCTTCGATCCGATTGCGCCGCGCACCGATCGCTCCGGCGATCATGGGCAGGGTCATGCGCCACATCACGACGAACAGAATTGCGAACGTCACCGTCAGCCAGAATATCTGGCTGGGGAAGGTGTCCGTCTTCATCTGCGGCAGGCCGACCTTGACCTCGGCCGCAGTCCCTTCCGTCGTTTCTTGTGGCGCGGCCATGAGGCCTCTCAGGTGAAGAGAATGATAAAGGCCATCACCACGCCCAGAAGGCCGGTGAATTCGCACAGCGCGAAGCCGACGAGCAGATTGGTGAATTGGCCTTGTGCCGCGCCGGGATTGCGCAGCGCGCCTGCCAGATAATTGCCGAAGATGATGCCGATGCCCACGCCCGCGCCGATGAGCGCGATGGAGGCCAGGCCAGCGCCGATCATTTTTGCCGATGCAAGATCCATATTTGAACTCCTTTGTTTCGTTTGCAAGCGCTGTTGCGCGCCAGTCCTTGGGTTTAGTGCTCGTGCAGATTGAGCGCGTCGTTGAGATAGATGCAGGTGAGTATCGCGAAGACATAGGCTTGCAGGAATGCGATCAGGAATTCGAGTGCGGCGACCGCGACGATCGCCAAAAACGGCGCGATTGAGATCACCGACAGAGCGCCGCCCGCGGCCGCAAGGCCGATCACGAATGTGCCGAACACATAGAGCATCGTGTGCCCGGCCAGCATGTTGGCGAACAAACGGACGGAAAGGCTGATCGGCCGGGACAGGAAGGACACGATCTCGATGGGGACCAGCAGGATCAGCATCGGCAGGGGCACTTTGGGCGCGAAGATCGAGAAGAAATGCAAACCATGCCGCGCCAGGCCCACCACGATCACCATCAGGAACACGAAAATCGCGAGCGAGAACGTGACGATGATGTGGCTCGTCACCGTGAAGGGATGGATCAGCGGAAACAATCCGATGACGTTCGAAAACAGCACGAACATGAACAGTGTGAACACGAACGGGAAGAATTTCAGTCCCTCGGTCCCGGCCGCCGAACGGATCATGTCGGCCACGAACACGTAGCTCATTTCGGTGATCGATTGCATGCGTGTCGGCACGAGACGGCGCGAAGACGCGCCCGCGGTCAGAAAGAGGATCGCCGCGGCAACGACAATGCACATCCACAGCGATATGTTGGTGAAGGAAATGTCGAGATTGCCGACGTGCAAAGGCACGATCGGTCTCACCTCGAATTGCTCCATCGGGCTGGCCACGAATACCCCTTATTGCCTCATCCGCCGGAGCGGTCTTGGCGTTGATTCATCTCACGCGCGGTGCGCATCAAATTGCGCATACCGGCCGCGACGCCGAGCAGAAACATCACAATCAGCAGAAATGGTGAGGTCCCGAAAACGCGATCGAGCGCCCAACCGATTCCGCCCCCCACAATCACTCCGGCAAGAAGGTCCGCGACGAGCCGGAATGCAATCCCCAATTGCGATTGGGACCCTTCCTGCGGCCGTGGTGTTTCTTTGCCACGCGCTTTTTGGAGGCGTTCTTGCAACTCGGCCAAGCGCCTTGCATCGGGATCGTCTTCGGCCATGCGAGTCCAACACCGAGTCAGCGCCTTTTTTGAACAACAAATTGCAGGAAACGATCAAAAAGGCGCGCGGACCATAGGGGCGGGCCGGATTTGTGTCAAGGATGTCAGAATTGGCGTAATGTATTGATTATAAACGATGAATTATGAGATGTGGCAGCGTGACGCTTCGCAATTGCCAAGGCGGGAACCGCGCCTCGAATCAGGGCGTCACGATAAGCCGATCCATCGGCGTCAGTTGCGCCACCGCCGCGATGAGGTCATCGCGCAAAAACGCGACACAACCCTGCGTCGGCTCGTAATCGGGGCGCGCGACATGCAGGAAAATCGCACTGCCCCTGCCGGGCAGCACCGGCGAATCGTTAAAGCCCACCACCACGATCAGGTCGTAGAGGGAATCTTCCCGCCACAGGCGCTCATCGCCGCTGGGATAGGGCAGCTTGACCAGCCGGTTATAATTTGGATCGTCCGGCACATCGCACCAGGCGTCATCCGGGCTGATTATGGCGACCGCAAGCCCCGTAGCCGGCGCCTCCATGCGGTCCGGCCGGTAGAGCACGCGCCGGAGCGGCCAGCATCCCATCGGTGTCAGCCCGTCGCCTTCGCGCAATTTTTCTCCGATGCCGCTTTGTCCGACCGCGCAGCGCCGCTGCCCTATGCCCCACTCGGCGACATAAAGGGCACCCTCGCGTCGGACAACGATATCCATGGCCGCAACGCTAGACGATGTCAGTAGCGAAACGAAGACCTTGCCGCAGGCAAGGCATCTTGCAAGGAGATGGCGCTCTCATACGCTTCGTTCGCGCGCGCCACGATTGCCGGATCGCTCGTCCGAGCGGGACCATCCGATGACAAGGCGGAATTGCCCGCCTGGGCGAACTGTGTTTTTCCAGCGACGCCTTTTTCAAGGCCGAGCCAGGAAAGAACGGTGGCGCCGAAATCCTTTCCGGTGGCCTGCGTGAATACCACGTCGGCAAGCGAAGCGACGGCGCCTGCGATGCCGCCGAACAGGGCGCCGCCCGCGACCTCTGCCGTAGGCGACATGACATCGCCGGTGATCGCGCGATAGATCGTCCCAATGATCGGGATGTGCTGGAGGGGATTGATCGTATCGAGCAGATCGCCAAACGTAAGACCCTGCGTGGGCTTTGCGGCGTTCGCGCTCGCGACCGGGCTGGACGAGATGCCGGATGTGGCCGTTCGGATGTCGGATAGAGGGGGCACAATCGTTCCTTCGCTCTTACCCGGTGTTAAGCAAGACTGCGGCCAGTTTGCGCCCACGGAAACGGGCACGGTTTGTCCGGCCTCTTTCGCCCCTGTCTTGCGAAGCAGGCAAATGTTGCCGCGCTTGAACCCGCGCTTTGCCGTTCGCCGCCGCTAGAAGATGTGGCCGCTTTTTTCCGCTTTGACGCGCAGATAGTCGCGGTTGTGCGCGTTCTCCGGGAAGGCGTGCGGCACGCGCATGGTGACTTCGATGCCCGCGGCTTCAAGCGCCGCCACCTTGCCGGGATTGTTGGTGAGTAGCCGCACCTTGCTGTAACCCAGGAGCCGCAACATGCACGCGGCGATGTCGTAGAGACGTTCATCGGCTTCGAAACCGAGGCGCTGATTGGCCTCGATGGTGTCGAACCCTTCGTCCTGCAGACGATACGCGCGCAGCTTGTTCATCAACCCGATGCCGCGCCCCTCTTGCGCGAGATAAAGCAGGATGCCGCCGCCTTCTTTTGCGATCCTCTGAATGGCGCCGCGCAATTGATCGCCGCAATCGCATTTCAGCGACGCGAGAAAATCGCCGGTGAAGCATTCCGAATGAAGCCGCGTCAGGACGGGGCCCGGTGAGGAGAGGGCAGGGGCCCCCTTGGCGCCGATGATCACCGCGTAATGTTCCGGTCCGCCGTTCTCGGGACGAAACGCGGCCAGTTCGGCTTGTTCCGCGCCCGCGAGCGGAACCGAGGCGCGGACAACCAGTTGAAGCGTCTCGGCCGCGCGGCGTTCGAACCCATGAATGTCGGCGACCGACACTTCGCTGAGTGCACCGGCGATCTGAAGGGGGGTGCGCGCATTGTCGGGAATGGGGAATAGCACCGCGGCAGGAAGGAGGCCGGCGAGCTTGGCGAGGCGGACGGCCGCACCCGCCGATTGCGGAGGTTGCCCACGCGAGGCCTCGAATGGACCTTTGAGCGGATGATCGAGGTCGGTCGCCGGATCGGCGATGGCGCGGATGTCCGCTGCATTCAGCCTGGACGGCAACGCGATGCTTACAATGTCCGCGGTATAGAGCCGGATTTTCAGCGTCGTCGCCCTGGCATGGGTCAGAATCAACGCCGATGGCCCGCTGACGCCCCCAAGCGCGACCAAGGTTTCGCTCTTGACGGTCTCGGCCGCGACGGCAATGCCGCTTTCCCCGGCCGCATCGGCGCGAATCAGCACCGGCGCGCCACGGCGAAGGTCGCCGGCCGCCCGCTCCACCCGTTGCTCGGGGGGGATCAGGGCCTGAGAGATCACCGGCTTAATTTCGCCCGGTTTGTCTGCGGTCATGACCCCCGACATACACCGGTCCCGGGAAACGGGATAGAGTTTGGCGCATTACCGTAACGTCGCATTGCAGGAGAGTTTTCGCATGCCGAGCACGAAGCGTGTTCTTCTCGTGGACGACGATGAAATGCTCCGCGCCTCATTGGCCGAACAGCTTGAGGCCGATGGAACCTATGAGCCGGTCGAGGCGGGAACCTGTCGCGAGGGTCAGCAGAAGGGCCTTGAAGGGCTCTATGAATTCATGGTGCTGGACGTCTCGCTTCCCGATGGCGATGGGCGCGAGCTATGCCGGGCTTTTCGCGATTCCGGCGTCACCTGTCCGATCATTATCCTGACGGCGTCGGATTCGGATGCCGACACGATCCATGGGCTTCAGGCCGGCGCCAACGACTACATCACCAAGCCGTTTCGCTTCTCCGTTCTCATGGCGCGCGTGGATGCGCATCTGCGCAGCCACGGCGCGAGCGAAGAGGCGATCTACAAGATCGGACCTTATACGTTTCGG
Organism: Micropepsaceae bacterium; assembly: GCA_036499145.1. Classification (GTDB taxonomy): domain Bacteria; phylum Pseudomonadota; class Alphaproteobacteria; order Micropepsales; family Micropepsaceae; genus CAIYRG01. Next base: position 13,885 of record DASYEG010000151.1, read on the forward strand.
CCCAGTGCAAAGGTCCTTCTGGAAGGCGGCAAGCGCATCCGTCTGACCGAGAAGGAAACCAACATCCTGAAATATCTGCAACGTGCCGGTTCGACCGTCAGCCGCGATGTGCTGCTGCACGAGGTGTGGGGTTATAATCCGGCCGTCTCGACGCACACCCTGGAGAC
>DASYEG010000152.1:0-15962 GCA_036499145.1 Micropepsaceae bacterium
GACACCCAAGAACCTGGTCGATCTTGGCTTCACGGTGCGGCAAGGGATCTTCGGCTCCGTGCTGCTCAATGTCGGCGGCATCCTGGGTGGGCTTGCCTTCGGGTATTTCGCGGGTAAGTCCCATGCGCGCAAGCTCGCGCCCTATTTGTTCGTCGTGCTCTTCGTCTCGATTCTGGGTTATGGCGCGTTGCACTCGGGCCTCGTGCCGCTGATGATGGGCGCCTTTATCGCCGGGTTTTTCATGATCGGTTGCATGGCGAGCCTCTATGCCATCGTGCCCCGGATTTATCCGGCGCGCGTCCGCAATACGGGAACCGGACTGGCCATAGGCATCGGGCGGCTTGGCGCGGTGATCGGCCCCTATCTCGGCGGGCTCTTGATCGCGGCCGGGTGGCAGCGTTTTGCTTATTACGGCGTGCTCGCGCTGCCGGTTTTGATTTCGGCGTTCGCGGTCAGATGCATTCCCCTCCTTGGCGAGCCCGCCGGACAAACGCGTTCGAGCCCGATGGGCAATCGCTTGCGGCCCGCCAAGGGTTAGGAGCGTTTCCTGCCCCGCGTCGCCGTTCGCGTGCGTTTGTGGTAATCCTTGCCCGGAAAAGAAAAAATCACGGGGGCGGAGGGGACACATGCGCAAATTCCATATGGCATTGGCGGCGGCGTTGGTTGGGTGCATCGCGGGCGTCGAATTGTCTCGCCAGACGTCGGCCATCGAGGCGACGCCCAGGCCCGGCGCCGGATTCGCCGCGATCCCCGGCGTGGTCGGCGGGCAGGACATGTTCGGCCCCTATGACATCGTGAAAGGCTGGCCCAAGGACATCAGCACGGTGCCGGGCAACGAGAAATGGACCTGGGGCGCGGGCCAGAGCATCTATGCGGAAAGTCCGGATCGCATCTATGTGCTTCAGCGCGGCGAATTGCCGAAGATCAAGCGGCCCGCGACCAAGAAGCTCGACGAATTCGGGCCGAGCATCCTGTTCCCCATCGGCCGGCTGCCTTATCGCGATGCGACCGTGTCCTCGCCGCCGGCCGCCGGCGGCACCGGACAGGATCCGCGCGACGGCATGCGGCTCTATTACGGCAAGCTCGGCGTCGATGCGAATTGGGAAAACTGCATCGTCGTGATCAATTCCAAGGGCGACATCATCGAGCGCTGGACGCAATGGGATAAAATCCTGAAGCGTCCGCATTTTGTCGCCGTCAACCCTTACGACCCGGAAAAGCATGTCTGGGTGGTCGATGACCACATGCACGCCATCTACAAATTCACCCATGACGGCAAGCAGTTGTTGCAGACCATCGGCACGCCGGGACAGGAAGGCGCGGACGCGACACATTTCAACCGGCCGACCTATCTCGCCTGGTTGCCGGACAGCACCATGTTCGTGGCCGACGGCTACAACGGCACGCGGGTCGTCAAATTCGACAAGGACGGCAAGTTCCTCATGGCCTGGGGCCAGAAGGGAACGGTCCCGAATGAAAAGCGCCCCGGTTATATGAACAATGTGCACGGCATCGCGGTGGACCCGCAGACGCGGCGCGTCTTCGTCAACGATCGCGGCAATCATCGCGTGCAGGTGTTCGATGAGAACGGCAAGTTCCTCTACGATTGGAGCTTCGGGGAAGATCCGTCCGATATCCATCTGATCTACATCGGTGCGGACCGCACGCTCTGGGCCTATGATCGCGGCACCTCCAAGATGCTGAAATACGATCTGGAAGGGCACTTCCTCTATTCCTGGGGCACATGGGGAGATTTTGCCGGCGGCTTCTGGGGCGTGCACGGATTTTCCGTGGATCAGGAGGGCAATTTCTACGTCGCCGAAGTCGATTCCGGACGCGTGCAGAAATTCGCGCCCCGGCAGGGCGTGAATCCGAACTTCATGGTCAGCAAACAGATCTATTCGGCCTGGCGATGAGGGCAAGAAAACCTTTCCCCTTGTGGGCACAGGCTTTGGCTCTGAGTGTCGTTATGGCTGGCCAAGCCTATGCCGCCGAGATCAAGGTGATTGGGTCGCCGGGTTTTCGCGAAGCCTATAATGTGCTGGTGCCGCAATTCGAGAAAGCGACGGGGAATCGCGTCACGACGATCTGGGACGGGGTGAACGATGTCGCAATGCGCGTGGCGGCGGGCGAAACCGCCGATATCGTGATCCTGCCGGCGGCGCAAATCGAGGAGCTGACCCAAAAGGGCAAGCTCGCGACGGGGAGCCGTGTCGATGTCGCGAAATCCGGCATCGGCGTGGCCATCAAACCCGGCGCGCCCAAACCCGATTTGCGCTCCGGCGAAACGCTGAAGGCCGCCTTGCTCAAGGCAAAATCGATCGCCTATTCGACCGGGCCAAGCGGCGTGCACATCGCGCGGCTGTTGCAGCAATGGGGAATTGCCGATGTGCTTAAGTCCCGGATCGTCATCGCGCCGAGCGACACGCCGGTGGGTGAGATGCTCGCGCGCGGTCAGGCTGAGATCGGTTTCCAGCAGGTGAGCGAATTGATCCGCATCAAAGGCATCGACTATCTCGGACCTTTGCCCAACGATGTGCAGGAGGTCACTGTTTTCGCCGCGGCGCTGCACAAAAATGCTGCCGCATCCGACGCGGCGAAAGCTCTGGTCAAATTCCTGAGCGCGCCAGCGGCGGCCGAGACCATCCGCAAAGCCGGCATGGAGCCGGGTTGATTCTCGCGCGTGCCTAGGAGGCGCGGATCGCGTTGAGTGCGTTCGCGGCGCGCGCAAACGTCGTCGTCCAATCGCCGCTGGCGTCGGGCATGATGCAGCGGCAAAACGGCGCGAAAGGTTCATAGTCCGCGCCGAGTGCCGTCCAACTGTTTTTGTAGAGCAGTTTCAGCGTGGGCACGCCCAAGCCGGCCGCGATCCATGAGACGGCCGTTGGCGCGCTCGCCACCGCATCGAGCGCGGCCATGAGCGAAGCCGCGTGGTCGATCTCCTGTTTTTGATCGAGATGCGGCGGGACAAGAATCGTTCGCCCGCTGATCTGTTCCAATTTTGCGATCTCATCGGCGCGGCCATCATATTGCAGCGACACCAGCGTGCCCTGAACGCCGCGCAGGAATGCGCCCCACGCTTCGAGCGGCGCATATTGAATGTTGCGCCCGCCCCCCGCGAGGCCGCTGCGCCAGCACAGGCCGAAATAGGGCGCGACACCTTGCGTGGCGAGCCAGCGCCGCCAGGTCTCGCGTTCCTCGGAAGGCGCCAGATAGGCGTGAGGTTCCGGAAAATCGCCGAGCGTGGCGCGCATGAGCCGTGGCAGCGAGCCCATCTCGATGGCGCAATCCACACTGCCCTCATGGTCGAGCCAATGATAATGCGCGAGCTTTCGCCCACCGATCGTTTCCATATCCGACGCGTGGACGCGCACGTCCGGAAAAGAGCGCGCGAACAGCGGCACAAGACGCGGCTCGGTCTCCAGGATCACGCGCCCGCCGTGACGCGCAAATCTTGCGGCCAGTTCCGGGATCAGGCTGACAAACGCGATCTGGTCGCCGATCCCTTGTTCGGCCGTGATCAGCAGCCGCGTGTTCGCCGTGACACCGTCCCAACGGGGCAGGCGATGGTCGCGGCTGGGAAATTTGTGCTTGAGCAGCAGGCGGGATTCGTAATCCTTCCAGCCGTTTTTCAGTTCGCCCGCGACCAGGAAAAGGATCGCGCGATTGAGCCGGGCCTGCGCGTTCTCCGGATCGCTCTGGATGACGGCATCGTACATCGCGAGGGCTTCGCCGTTTGCGCCGCGGTCGGAAAGAAGATCGGCGAGATTGCCGAGCGCGGGCGCATAGCCGGGGCGAAGGCGCAACGCCTCGCGGTAGAAGGTTTCAGCGGTCGTTCCATTGCCGGCTTCGTTGAGTGCCGAACCCAGCGTCAGCCACAGCGCGGGCTCTGCCGGATTGCGTTCCAGTGCGGGCTTCAGCAGCGCGATCACATCGGCTGTGCGACTCTTGGCGCGCAACAGATTGCCGAGATGGACGAGTGCTTCCAGCCGGTCGGGATCCTGGGCCAGCACGCGGCGAAAGAAATTCTCAGCCGCATCGGGGTGACCGACCGCTTCGGCGGTATTGCCGAGCGCGAACAGCACGCGCGCATCTTCGGGGCGGCGCGCGAGGGCACGCTCGAACAGCGCAATGGCTTCGGCGTGGCGGCCTTGCTGGGCGAGCTTCAGCCCCGCCCCATAGGGATCGTCGATACGGCCGGCGGTGCCCGTTTTCATGGGCGAAAGCTAATCGGCGGCGCGTTAAGACCGGATTAACCGCGTTTGGCCAGGACTGGCGCCAAACTGGAGCGTAGCGGAACCCGCAAGGCACACGCTGCGTACCCTATTGCCGCGCGCAGCGAGGGTTTTTCGTGCCTGCAAAAGACGAACGCCAAGCCTCATTTAATTCCGGCGCGGATGCCGCGTCCCCGGGACTCAATTCCATCTTGGAGCGCAATATCGAGGCGCTGGTCGAACGGCGCAAAAAGGAAGAGGCCGAATGCACGGGGGAAGAACGCATCGCCCGCGTGATTTCGCGCTTTATCGGCAGTATGGAGTTCGTTTACGTGCATGTCGCGATTTTTGGAATCTGGGTCGCCGAGAATCTGTGGGATCTGCCGGGCATTCCGCATTTCGATCCCAATCTTGTCGGCATCGCGATAACCGCCTCGGTGGAAGCGATCTTCCTTTCCACCTTCGTGCTCATAAACCAGAACAGAATGTCCGTTGCGCAGGCCAAACGCGCGGACCTCCATGTTCAGATGAGTTTGCTCACCGAACACGAGCTGACCCGTTTGCTGGCGCTCGTCTCCGCGGTGGCGAAGCAGCTTAAGGTCCGCACCGATGTTGACCGCGAACTGGACGAACTCAAACAGGATGTGGCGCCCGATGCGGTTCTCGACAAACTGGAAAGCGCGGATCTGTAACGGCGCAGATCTATAACGGCACAGATCTGTAACAACACGGGGCGCGTGCACCGCACCCGCCCCGAGCCCCGGCATACCGATACCGGCATATTAATCCTGGCGTATTAATCGCGGTCGCGATCCCGGTCATAACGGTCGCGATCGAAGTCGTGACCGCGATCATTGTCATAATTGTAGCCACGATCATTGTAGCGGTACCCATTATGGCGATCGTACCGATCGTTGCCGTAATAGCCGGAACGATCGTAACGATCGTAAGCACAAGCGGACAATGTCATTGCCACGGCTACCGCGCTGAGCGTCATTGCGATCATCTTCATGGGTCAAACTCCCTATATCGTCGATACGGCTACGCATAAGGGCCGGCGCTTGTTCCATAAGTTCGCAAAGGCGCGGTCCTTGGCCGGTATGGAACTATTCGCGTTCGAGAATCTCGTGAGCGAAATCCGGCAGCTTGTCGAAATCGAACGGCTTGTAGAGAACCTGGATTCCCGCTTGGACGATTTTTTTCGGAATCGGGTCCTGCGCGTAACCCGTCATCAGCATGATCTTCAGGTCCGGCCGCAACGAGAGGCTGGCATCGACAAGCTGATATCCGCTCAAGCCCGGCATTTTCACATCGCTGATAAGCAGGTCGATATCGGGTTCGGCTTTAATAATGCCGAGAGCGGATTCCGCGTCGCCCGCTTCCCAGACGGCATATCCGGCATCGCGCAACGTCTCGCTGACGATCATCAGCAGCAACGGTTCGTCCTCGACCACGAGAATGGCGGAGGACACGTGGGTTTTTTCGTTCACGATCATCAGACGCTCACCGGTACGGTTTCCATTTCGTAGCGCGGCATGAGAATCATTATCGTGGTTCCCTTGCCCAATTCACTTTCAATGATCATCTCGCCATTGGATTGGCGCACATAACCGAAGGTCATACTCAATCCAAGGCCGGTGCCGCGGCCCGGCGGTTTGGTGGTGAAGAACGGCTCCACGGCCTTCTGCAACACATCATCGGGCATCCCTGTTCCGGTGTCGCGGACCATGAGTTCCACGTAATCGCGCAAAGGCAGTCCGGGACGCTCGCCTGTTGAGCGATTCGCAGTCGCGATGGTCAATGTCCCTCCGGAGGGCATGGCGTCACGCGCGTTGATGGCGAGATTGATGATCACATTTTCCATCTGATTGGCATCGCACAAGACCGCCCAATCGGCGGTCAGGCGCATCTCGATGCGGACTGCATCGCCGATGGAATGGCGCAGGAGCTCGCCCATATTCTCGACGAGCCGACTCAACTGGACCGGCTTGGGCGAAAGCGGCTGCCGCCGGGAAAAAGCTAGGATGCGTTGCGTCAGACCCGCGGCGCGGTTGACGCCTTCGTTCGCGGCATCCAGATAGCGCTGAGTGTCCGTTCGTCCTTGGGACAGGCGCCGCTGCAGCAATTGCAGATTGCCTTTGATGATGCTGAGCAGATTGTTGAAATCATGGGCGATGCCGCCCGAGAGCTGGCCGATGGCTTCCATCTTCTGACTTTGGCGGAGCGCGTCTTCGGCTTTTTCGCGCTCCTGCATTTCGGCTTGCAGCTTCTGATTGGACGCGGCCAATTGGCGCGCCTGACTTTCGAGCCGTGTATTGGCGGCTGCGAGCGCGCGCTGTGCCCCACCCGAAACCGCGAGCACCAGCACACCCATCGTCACCAGAAGAATGATGCCGCCATACCGAACCAGACGCCGGCCTATGCTATCCAGATTAGCGCGCAAATAGACCGCGCCCACCCGGGCGCCGCCCTGATTGACGACGATGATCGTATATACGCGGTTGTTGGAGACATAGGACGTGCCGGCTCCGGCACGCCTGGGCAGCGGTTCGGAACCATCGCGCGCGAAACCCGCGACCGGCGCGCCATTGCCGCCATACACCCCGGCGGCCTCCAGCTCGGGATTGGTCCGGAGTGCCGCCACATATTCCTGGGCCGCCTTCTCGTCGTCGAAGACCAGGGCCGCCGCGACGCTGGCTGCGAGGATCTGGCCTTGTGCGTTGACCTCCTGGACCTTCTGGGCACGATAAAGCTGTTCTTCATAGGCCGTCACAAGCACGCCCGCCAAAACCAGCGCAAGCGCGCTGAGGAGCGCGAGCGAGGGATTGAGCTTCTTGCGCAACAGATTTTTGGTCATCGCGAGCATGTGAGTCACGCTCCCTAAGGCCGTGGCCTGACCGCGCGGGCCAGGCTCAGCAGTTTCGAACTGATCGCAAGACCGTTCTCGGCGGCGGCGGCATCGTCGATGTCAAATCGCACGCGATTGTCCTGCACGACGAAGGTGACGATGGTTCCCCCTGCCTCGGCGCGCGGCGATGCGCCGACGGTCAGCACAGGTGCGCCGCGCGCGGCATTGGCCGCGTCGCCGGGCATGTTCGCCGCGACATAGAGAATGTTGCACCCGGAATCGCGGACGAATATCTGAAGATACTTCACCGCTACGGTGCGGTCACCCACCTGCCGGCCGGCAGCGGCCTGATCGATCAGCGCGGCGACGGGATCGCTTCCGAGGACACAGATCGTAACGGGACTGGAAGGGGACTCGAACGAAGTGGCTGGCCAATCCACGAAGCCGGCGAATTTGTAGACGAATGTCGCCTTCACCGCATATTCGAGCGTCTCCGCCGGAGCCGCCACGGATGATCGGCAAGCCAGCGCCAGCGTTACGATGCAAATGGCAGAAAAAATTCGCCCGCGCATTACCGGAAAGCGTCCCTCAAAATCGCCAGCGGGCACTGGCCGTTATGCTTCGTGGTATCTCCTCGACGGGGAGCGATGGATCGATGAATTCCGTATGGCGCGCGTGAAGCAGATTAGAACCCTCCAGCGCAAGTTCCAGGGAATTGGTGACACGCCAGCCAAGGCGCACATCGGCTTCGGCATAACCTGGTACGCGCGGGCTCGGCAGGTCGTCCACCGCTCTCAAATAGATGTCCAGTTCGATATTGTCGGCTACATCCATGCTGGAGCGCAAGGAGGCCTGATAGGAAGGATCATTGCCGGCGAATTGCACGCCGAAAATGTCACGGCTGCCCTGCTCCAGGCGCAGATCCTTGTGGAGCGTGCTCAACCCGGCGCTCAGGCGCCACCAGCGCGCCACCCCGTAATTGGCCCATAGCTCGATGCCGTAGGTTGCGCCCTTCATGTTGTTGAGCACGACGAGGGGAAATATCGCCGGCGTCGATGCTTCGACGGTTCGAAGGTGATCGTACACATTGTAGAAAGCCGAAATCGACAAGGACATCGCGTTCGACGGCTGCGCCCGATAGCCGATTTCATAAGCGGTCAGATTTTCCGAGATGAAGTTGGGGCCGCCCGCGAGGGTGTTCATGGCGAACAGGTCGTGATCGAAGCGTGACGGCGTGCGCGCCGCACGGCTGACGGCCCCCCACAGCAAATCGGTGCCCAGCAGCCGCCAGGAGAGGCGCGCATCTGGCATGTACTCCATGCCGGTATAGTCATTGTGCTCTGCCTTCAGGCCCAAGACGAGCTTCAGATCCGGAGCGAGGTCGATCTGATCCTGCAGAAAGACATTGGCGAGGTTCAGAGTGCGCTTCGCCGGATCGAGGAACGCGGTTCCAGGGCCGGCGGTAAAAACGTCCTGCGTCATCCGTTCGCCCGCGCCGACCACAAAATTCTGCCCCGACCCGGCAGCAAAGCTGTACTGAAGGTCCAAATCATAGTTGTTGACCGTGGACCGGATGCCCGAAGTGGTGTTGCGCTCTGAACGGGAATAATAGAGCTGGGTTTGCAGCATGGAGCCTGCGTCGAATTGGCGGTTCCAGCGCCCGACCACATTGCCGCCGGAAACGGCGCCATTTTGCAGCATGCCCGGCTGGTCCTGCGTGGTGGCGTTGTAGATATCGCCCTGAAAAGTCACGGCATCCCGGGCGTGGCTCCAGTCGGAGCGGAAGCCTCCCTGGATCTTGTCCCAGGAATCTCCGGTTGCGGTGCCGATAGGCGATTCGAGGGCGCTGCGTTTGGCTCCCATCGTATAGATGCGAAAGGTCGCGTCCTCGCCCAGTTTGCCGCCGTAACGCACGGTGGCGAGCTGATCGAGCGTACCCCCCTGCAGATCGACGAGGGCGCCCTGCGTGTCCCGGGAATTGCGGGTGACGATGTTGATGACGCCGTCCACGGCATTTGAGCCCCAAACGGCGCCGCCCGGCCCGCTGATCACCTCGATGCGGTCGATGTCGGCCAGCGGCACGTCCTGCTGATCCCAGAAGACGCCGGCATAGAGGGGCGTGTAAACGACGCGTCCATCGATCATCACCTGCAGCTTGTTGGCGGTCGCGGTGTTATGGTTGAAACCGCGCGCGCTGATCGCATAGGTCGAGGAATTGAGGCGGGCAACCTGCAAATTGGGCGCCAAACGCAACGCTTCGGCAACGCTGGCGGCACCGGAGCGGCGGATGTCTTCGTTGGTGATGACGTAGACCGCTGCGGGGGCCTGGCTGAGCGGCTGGGGTTGGCGGCCGACCGCGGTGATTTGAAGATTGGCCAGCTCGTCGATCGACAATTGGCCTAGATCTTCGACAGCGGCAACCTGTTGTGCGGCGGCAGGCGCCGTGCAACTCAGCAGACACGCACATACGATTGTATTGCGAAACACGCTTAGCCCCCGCCGCGCAGTCCACCCCAAGCGCGGAACGTGAGTATACGCTTACGCTCGCATCGAAGTTCCCTGGATTTTTCAACAAAAACCAGGGCACTGGCCAGGGTTGGCGCGAAAGTCGTGGCGACCCCGATTGGATTCGAACCAACGGCCTACAGATTAGGAATCTGTCGCTCTATCCTGCTGAGCTACGGGGTCTTAGGGGGCCGGTCAGCCACCCCAATGTCTTGCTACTGTATCGGCCTCGGCAAACGAATTGTAGCCAGAAAATCCATGTCAAAACCTGGCAACCCTCACGCCGGTGCACGGTGCTCTCCACCGTGTCCTTGCCTTAAGCCCTTCTTAAACGCTGCACTTTATCTCTCGGCATGGTTTTTTTTCGGAGAACCCGCGCATGACCGTCATGGCGGTGCTGGCGCGCGCCAAGATGGTGATCATGCGTCATCGCGTTACGATTCAGGACGGGTCGCTGCTTGTGGCCGTCCTGCTCTTGATGACCTATCTCGCCTTCGAAATCGATGTTTTCGAGAACGCTCCGAACGTCCCGCCTCAGGAGCAGGTGATCGAGCTGGATGAAGGATTGGGGCTCGGCGCGCTATTCGCCGCCGGCATGCTGATCTTCGCAGGCCGCCGCTATCAGGAGCAGAAGCGCGAAATGGCGCGCCGCATCGCGGCCGAGCGCGAGGCGCGTACGCTTGCGCTGCATGACGCGCTGACCGGGTTGCCGAATCGGCGCCAGTTCGACAGCGCGCTAAAGGCGGCCATTGCGGCGATGCCGCGGGCAGGAGCCTGCCATGCGGTCTTCCTGCTCGATCTGAACGGCTTCAAAAAGGTCAATGACGTGCACGGTCATGGCGCCGGCGATGAAGTCCTGGTTCAAGTCGCGGGGCGATTGTCGAAGGCCATGCGTGAGGGCGATTTGATTGCCCGCTTCGGGGGCGATGAATTTGCCGTCCTGGCGCCGCAGCTTTCCAGCGCGGAGGACGCAACCACCATTGCGCTGCGAATCATCGACGCGCTCAAGGAACCTGTCGCCACCGGTCTGGCGCAGCACAGGATCGGAACCGGCATCGGCATCGCGCTGATCCCCCAGGATAGCGATGCGGCCGAGGACATCTTGCGCAAGGCCGATATCGCGCTGTATCGCGCCAAGACGGCGGGTATGTCGGCCCTTCGCTTTTTCGAAGAGGAAATGGATGCCCGCGTGCAGGAACGCGATTTCCTCGAAAACGAACTCCGCGCAGCCATCGGCACCGCTGCGTTGCGGCCCTATTATCAGCCGATCGAGGACCTGAACACCAAGAGAATCGTCGGGTTCGAGGCGCTGGCGCGCTGGACGCATGCGACCGCCGGCGAGATTTCGCCGGAGCGTTTCATCCCGATCGCCGAAGACTGCGGCCTGATCGGCGAACTCAGCGATTATCTTTTTCGCCAAGCCTGCCGCGATGCGATTGCGTGGCCCGGCGACATCACGCTTTCGTTCAATATTTCACCGGCTCAGCTTCGAGACCGCACGCTCGGTCTTCGGGTATTGGCGATTTTGGGCGAGACCGGGCTTTCGCCGCGCCGGCTGGAATTGGAGATCACCGAGAGCGCGCTTGTACGCGACATGGAGGCGGCGCAGGAAACGCTCGGCGCGCTTCGCCAATCGGGCATCCGCATCGCGCTGGACGATTTCGGGACCGGATATTCCAGCCTCTATCATTTGCGGAATTTCAAACTCGACAAGATCAAGATCGACCGTAGCTTTATCGAGAAAATGTCGACCGACCGCGAGAGCGAGACGATCGTGCGCGCGCTGGTCGGATTGGGAACCGGCCTCTCACTCACGGTGACCGCCGAGGGCGTGGAGAATAAGGGGCAGCAGATGCAGCTCATCGCGGAAGGCTGCCAGCAGGCGCAAGGGTTTCTCTTCAGCGAAGCCCTGCCGCAAGCGGGCGCGATGGAACTTCTGAAGGGCCGCCAGCGCCGGCGTGCCTAATCAAACCTTGCCGCGCGAAGCCTGCTCTTTACGTTGCATAAACCTTGTTGGACCAACATCGGGGCTCATTGCACTCTGACGCGTATGGAGAGCCCGATGGACGAGCAGACGAACCTTGTAGACCTGTCAATGGCCGTTCCCGAAGACGCCGCAGCGTTGATGCCTCTTTTGCCGGACATCCAGCCGGAATTCGAGACACAGGTTCCGATGGCGCGTAAGAAAAAATTCATCACCACGATGACCCTGACCAGTGAAACCTGCAAATGGCCGTTCGGCGATCCGGTCTCGCCGGACTTCCATTATTGTGGACATGCGCCGCAAGCCGGGCGTCCCTATTGCAGCACCCACGAAGCCATCAGCCGGCCAAGTTCGCTCCGCCGCAAATAGGCCGACAAGCTTCCCATCATCGGTGCTGAAAGGTGAACTGGACGAGGGGGCCGGACCGAATGCCACGCCGATCGGGACATCGGCGGCATCGCGCCATTGCGCTTGGGCAAATTGCCTCTTACGTTGTCGCTTGCAACGTAACGAAAGGAGGTGATCCAGTGTCTCATTGTCTTCATCTGCGGTCAGATGGCTGGGTCGTCGCCTCTGTGAGGAACTCCTTCGCATAGCGACGTGTCTTGCGGTTTCGCACCGCAGTTAAGCAATGGAAGGGCTCTCCCGCGGGAGGGCCCTTCTTTTTGGCATTTGCGGCCAAGAAAAGATCGCCTTGCGGATGAAAGCGGGTATGGGATTATCCGCCTCTCCAGGAAGAGGCCATGACAACAGACCGCGTATTGATAAGTGGTGCTTCCGGCTTCGTCGGCTCCGCGGTCGCCCGGGCAGCCGCGGCGCGTGGTTTTCGCGTTCGCGCCCTGGTGCGCGCCCAGAGCCCGCGGGGTAATCTCGCCGGTCTCGATTGCGAGATCGCCGAAGGCGACATGAAGGACGCAGCTTCGATGCGCCGCGCCTTGAAGGATGTCCGCTATTTCTTTCACGTCGCCGCCGATTACCGGCTGTGGGCGCGCGATTCGACAGAAGTTTACCGCAACAATCTCGAAGGGACCCGCATCGCGATGGAGGCGGCGCGTGCCTGCGCCGTCGAACGGATCGTTTACACCAGCAGCGTCGCGACCTTGAAGCCGATTGCGGGCGGCGTCGCCGACGAAACCGCGCGCCTGGAAGAAAGCCAGGCCATCGGCGGCTACAAACGCGGCAAAGTGGCAGCTCACCGGCTTGTCGAAGCCATGGTGACGGACCACGGTCTTCCCGCCGTGATCGTCAGCCCGTCCACGCCGATCGGACCGCGCGACATTCGGCCCACGCCCACGGGACGCATCATCGTCGAGGCGGCGTCGGGGCGGATGCCGGCTTTTGTGGAAACCGGCTTGAACCTCGTCCATGTCGAGGATGTGGCGGAGGGCCATATGCTCGCGCTTGAGAAAGGCGCGAAGGGCGAGAGCTATATATTGGGCGGCCAGGATGCGACGCTGAAGGAGATGCTGACGATCATCGCAGCGCTGTCGGGCCGGCGCGCACCGCGCGTGAAATTGCCGCGCGGCCCCCTGTTCCCGATGGCCTATGCGGCTGAAGCGGTCGCACGGCTGACGGGGAAGGAACCGTTCATTACCGCCGACGGGCTTAAAATGGCCAAGTACCGCATGTTTTTTTCCTCCGCCAAGGCGGCAACCACGCTTGGCTATCGCGCGCGGCCCTATGCGCAGGGCCTTGAAGAGGCGTTCGTCTGGTTCCGGCAGGCGGGCTATTTGCGATGACGCCGGCAACGCTTGTCAGCTTTGGGGCGCTGGCCGCCTGGATTTATCTGCTCGCATGTCGTGGGATGTTCTGGCACATGCGCGAACGCGATGACGGCGAGGTCATATATTCCGGGGCCGGGTGGCCTTCGGTTGTTGCCATTGTGCCGGCGCGTGACGAAGCCGCCACCATCGCGCGAGTCCTGGGCAGCCTGATGGCGCAGGATTATCCCGGCAATTTTCGTATCGTGCTGGTGGACGATCAGAGCAGCGACGAGACGGCGGAGCGCGCCCGGGCACTCGATGCCAATGGGCGGCTGGAGGTCTTGCGTGGCGCTGAGCCGCCGTCGGATTGGACCGGGAAACTCTGGGCGCTGAAGCAGGGCGTCGTGCAGGCGGCAAAAGCCGCGCCCGATTATTTCTGGTTCACCGATGCCGACATCGCGCACGCCCCGGACAATCTGCGCCAGCTTGTCGCGCGCGCCCAACAAAGCGGACTCGTCATGGTCTCGCTGATGGCGAAATTGCGCTGCGAGAGTTTCGCCGAACGCTTGCTGATCCCGGCCTATGTGTTTTTCTTCGCCATGCTGTATCCGTTTTCCTGGGTCAATCGCGCGGGCAATTCCACCGCCGCAGCTGCCGGCGGCTGCATTCTGCTCCGCCGTGACGCGCTGGAACGCGCCGGGGGGATCGACGCGATCCGAGGCGAAATCATTGACGATTGCGCGCTGGCCCGGCGCATGAAGCGCCAAGGACCGATCTGGCTTGGCTTGAGCGCGCGCGCGTTGAGCCTGCGCCCCTATCCGCGATTGCGCGATATCGGACAGATGGTCGCTCGTTCGGCCTATGCCCAGCTCGGTTATTCGCCGCTTCTGCTTCTGGGGACGCTGGCCGGCATGATCGCGATCTATGCCGCGCCGCCCTTCATCGCCGTCCTGGGCACGGGGCCTGCGCGTCTTGCCGCGGGCGCATCCTGGCTTTTCATGGCTGCCGCCTTTCAGCCCATGCTGCGTTTTTATCGCCGGTCGCCCGTTTGGGGATTGACGCTTCCCCTCATCGGTATTCTCTACACCGCGTTCACGATCGATTCCGCGATACAATATTGGCGCGGGCGCGGCGGGATGTGGAAGGGCCGTTTTCAAACGATGAAGCGGGCATGATTGAACAAGCGGCTGAACTGGGCTCGGGAAAGGGGCATCGCGACGAGAATTTTCCCGTCGCGTCTGTTCTGATCGCCCCCCGTCATCGTCCCATCATTCTCGCCTTCTATCGTTTCGCGCGCGTCGCCGACGATGTCGCCGACAATGCGGCAGCACCCGCGGACGAGAAACTGCGGCTACTCGACGGCATGCGCCGCACGCTGCTGGGCGAATTGGACACCCAGCCGGAGGCGTCCGTGCTTCGGGTCATGCTGGCGGCGCGGGGCTTGAGCCCGCAGCATGGGCTCGATCTGATCGAGGCATTCTCACGCGATGTCACAAAACTGCGCTATCGCGATTGGAACGATCTGATGGATTATTGCCACGTATCGGCGATGCCGGTTGGCCGGTTCGTGCTCGATGTCCATGGCGAGCCGCGCACGCTATGGCAGGCTTGCGACGCGCTTTGCGCGGCCTTGCAGATCATCAATCATCTTCAGGATTGCGCGAAGGATTATCGCGAGCTGAACCGGGTCTACATCCCGCTGGACGGGTTTGCCGCCGCAGGCCTAGGACCGGAGAGTCTGAATGAGCCGCGCGCGTCCGCAAGCCTTCGCGGGCTTATCGCCGGTCTTGCAAAGCGGACATCCGAACTTCTGGTGCAATCGCGGAATTTCGCCGCCGGCGTGCGCGACTCCAGGCTGGCATTCGAAATCAGCGTCATCCAGGTTCTGGCGGAGGACCTCTGCCGCCGCCTGATTCAACGCGACCCGCTCTGCGAGCGCGTGCATCATCGCAAAAGCGAAATCGCGGCCCTGGCCGCGTTAGCCGCATGGCGCTTCGGTGCGGGCCGCCTGCGCCGGCGGCAGGTTGACATCGTCATTGCCGATGAGCGGCGCTAGCGGCGTGCAAGCCGGGGGCCCGCAAAGCGGGTTCGATCCGCGCGCCGCGCAGACGCGCGCGTCCGGCAGCTCTTTCTATGCCGGCATGCGCCTTCTGCCGAAGGCCGAGCGTGACGCGATGTTCGCGATCTACGCGTTCAGCCGCGCGGTGGACGACATCGCCGATGAAGGCCATGACAGCCGCGCGTCGCGTCATGCCGCGCTCGACGATTGGCGTCGCGACATCGAACAACTTTATGCCGGCTCGCCCACAAAGCGCGTGGAATTCCTGGTTCCGGTCGTGCGCGTTTATGGCCTGCGCAAAGAGGATTTCCTCGCGATCATCGATGGCATGGACATGGATGTCGCCGAAGACATCCGCGCGCCCGATCTCGCCATGCTCGATCTTTATTGCGACCGTGTGGCGAGCGCGGTCGGCCGGCTTTCCGTGAAGATATTCGGAATGGACGATGCGCCCGGTTTTAAGCTCGCCCATCATTTGGGGCGCGCGCTGCAGATCACCAATATCCTGCGCGATCTCGATGAGGATGCGGCGGCCGGGCGGCTGTATCTGCCGCGCGAATTTCTCGCCGAGGCCGGTATCGGGGCCCGCGATCCCTCTGCTGTCATCGCCAACACTTGGATTGACAGAGCCTGCCGCAGGTTGGCGGCC
>DASYEG010000153.1:0-8997 GCA_036499145.1 Micropepsaceae bacterium
GGTTCTTTCCTTGCCTGGCTCAGAACAAAGCGGCATAAATGGCTGTGGATAGATAGGAATCTTCTCGTATTTACGGGTGGTTAGGATTATTCGTAAACAATCATGAACGGATCCGTTGAGGAACGATTTTTCCGATGACGAACGAAAGGCAAAGCGCAATCGCAGGAAGCATCTCCGCTTCCCGCACGCGCCTGTCTTCGTCATCGGGCGATCTTTCCCGCGTTTCGCTTTGCTGCGGGCTCCTTCTCCTTAGCTGCCCCTAGGCGCCGGCAGTTTTTTCCGATTTCGGAAACGGGCGTCTGGGGGATCATCAGCATACGGATGAATGATGAACCGCCTCACGGCGAGCGAAAGGATTTTCGGCTATGGCAACGAATATGATACGGCAGGATGAAACGCACACGGACAAAATGGACCGTGTACGGATTTTTGACACGACATTGCGGGACGGTGAACAGTCGCCGGGGGCGGCGATGACGCATGAGGAGAAGCTGGAGGTCGCGGCTCTCCTCGATACCATGGGGATCGACATCATCGAGGCGGGATTTCCCATCGCCTCGAAGGGCGATTTCGAGGCGGTGCGCGCCATCACCGGACTCGTGAAGAACGCAGGCGTCTGCGGTCTGGCGCGGGCCGGCTTCAAGGACATCGACGCCGCGGGCGAAGCCCTCAAAGGCGCGCGCCGCCCGCGCATCCACACGTTCATCTCCACCAGTCCCGTTCACATGAAGCACAAATTGCAGATGGGACCCAATGCGGTGCTCGATGCGGTGGGCGCCTCGGTCACGCGCGCGCGCAGTTTCACCGACGACGTGCAATGGTCCGCGGAAGACGCGACGCGCACGGAGCGCGATTTTCTCTGCCGCTGCGTGGAGCTGGCGATTCGCTCCGGCGCCACAACGATCAACATCCCCGACACTGTGGGTTATTCGACGCCGCAGGAATATTTCGCACTCATCGCGATGCTTCGCGAAAGCGTGCCGGGCGCGGAGAAAGTTGTGTTTTCCACGCATTGTCACAATGATTTGGGCTTGGCGGTGGCAAACTCGCTGGCGGGCGTCCTGGCCGGCGCACGCCAGGTCGAATGCACCATCAACGGAATCGGTGAGCGTGCCGGAAACGCGGCGCTGGAGGAAATCGTCATGGCGCTCAAGGTCCGCCGCGACATCATGCCGTTCAGGACCGATGTCGAGACGACGATGCTGTCGCGCGCTTCAAAGCTGGTTTCCAACGTCACCGGCTTCCCGGTCCAGTACAACAAGGCCATCGTCGGCAAGAATGCCTTCAGCCACGAATCGGGTATCCATCAGGACGGAATGCTGAAGAACGTGGAGACCTACGAGATCATGCGCCCCGAAGATGTCGGGGTGAAGGAGACCTCGCTGATCCTGGGCAAGCTCTCCGGCCGCCACGCCTTCCGCGACAAGCTGAAGACGTTGGGCTATGAGCTCTCCGACAGCGCGTTGGAAGACGCCTTCCGCCGCTTTAAGGACCTGGCTGACAAGAAGAAGCACATTTTCGATGAGGATATCGTCGCGCTGGTCGACGATTCGGTGCTGCGCGGCCACGACCCTATCCAGGTCCATGCCCTGAGGATCGCCGCCGGGAAGGATGTCACCGCCACGGCCGAATTGTCGCTCATCGTCGATGGCGATGTGCGTTCGGGTGTGGCGAGCGGCGATGGGCCCGTGGACGCCATCTTCAACGCGATAAGGCAGCTTTATCCGCATGCCGCATCGCTGCAGCTCTTCCAGGTGAGCGCGGTGACCGAAGGCACCGACGCCCAGGCCAAGGTCAGCGTGCGCCTCGAAGAGGAGGGCCGCACCGTCACCGGCCGCGGTGCGGACACGGACACGATGGTGGCGTCGGCCTACGCCTATGTAAACGCCCTTAACAAACTCTTAGTAAAAAGACTGAAAACTGCACCCGAATCGTTAACGATTGCGCGATAAATTGGGCAAAGCCCCGCCAAAAGGCGGGGCATCCCTTGGGATTAATGTCTGAACCTCCTTCGGGGGGAGTAACGGAAAACAGATGTTCGGGAGTTTGTTAGGCATGTTGTCCAGCGACATGGCGATCGATCTGGGGACGGCGAATACGCTCGTTTACGTCAAGGGCCGGGGGATCGTTCTCAACGAACCCTCGGTCGTCGCGATCATGTCCAAAGGCGGCAAGAAGCAGGTGCTCGCGGTCGGCAACGACGCCAAGCAGATGCTCGGACGCACGCCGGGGAATATCGAGGCGATCCGCCCGATGCGCGACGGCGTGATCGCCGATTTCGAAGTCGCCGAGGAAATGATCAAGCACTTCATCCGCAAGGTGCACAATCGGCGTTCCTTCGCCAATCCGATGATCATCGTTTGCGTGCCGTCGGGTTCGACCGCGGTGGAGCGCCGCGCGATTCAGGAATCGGCGCTATCCGCCGGGGCACGGCGCGTGTTCCTGATCGAGGAGCCGATGGCGGCGGCGATCGGAGCAGGGCTGCCGGTGAACGAGCCAACGGGATCGATGGTCGTGGACATCGGCGGCGGCACCACCGAAGTGGCGGTGCTTTCCCTTGGCGGCATCGTCTATTCGCGCTCCGTGCGCGTGGGCGGCGACAAGATGGATGAGGCGATCATCGCCTATATCCGCCGTCATCAGAATCTGCTGATCGGCGAAGCCACCGCCGAGCGCATCAAAAAAGAGGTCGGCACCGCGGCGCAACCCACCGATGGCGGCGGCACCACGATGGAGATCAAGGGCCGTGATCTGCTCAACGGCGTGCCGAAGGAAATCACCATCACCCAGCGCCAGATCGCCGAAGCGCTGACCGAGCCGGTCAGCGCCATTGTCGAAGCGGTGAAAGTGGCATTGGAAGCAACGCCGCCGGAACTCGCAGCCGATATCGTGGATAAGGGGATCGTGCTGACAGGCGGAGGGTCGCTGCTCGCCAATCTCGATCAGGTTTTGCGTGACGAGACCGGCTTGCCGGTTTCCATCGCCGACGATGCGCTCTCCTGCGTCGCGCTCGGCACCGGACGCACGCTCGAGAACGCGAAGAACATGCGCCACATGCTCTCTACGGCCTTCTGAACGCGGCGATGGAGACAATAGGACGATAAGAATGGCGGGTTTGGGCTGGAGACTGACGCGAGGCCGGGGAGCAAAACAGCTCTCCTTGATCGTCTGCGCTGTTTCGGCCGTCGTCATTGCGTTTCTGGGAAAGGCCGATGCGACCCTGTTCGATCGCGCCCGCGCCACGCTGTCGGATCTTACCGAACCCGCACTGAGCCAGGTGCGCCTGCCGCTGACCGCGGTCCAGGGCTGGATCGCGAATACCGGAACGGTCTTCACCGTCTTCCAGGACAATATCCAACTCGAACGGGAAAACGCCGAACTGCGCAAATGGCAGAACGTCGCGCTGTCGCTCGAAGCCAAGATGCATCGCTATGAGATTCTGCTGAATGCGGTGCATGATTCCGATCCCGCCTCCGTCACCGCGCGGGTCATTGGGGAGGCGACACGGCCATTCATCAAATCCCTGATCCTGAATGCGGGCGCCGATCAGCAGGTGAAAAAGGGCCAGGCCGTCGTCGACGAGCGCGGTCTTCTGGGGCGTGTCTATGTGACGGGAGAAAAAACCTCCTGGGTGATTCTCCTGACCGATCTCAACAGCCGCGTGCCGGTCGTGATCGAACCGTATCACCGCCGCGCAATTCTGATCGGTGACAACACGCCGGCGCCGCAATTGGAACTGGATGTGAGCGATGGTCCCGTCAAGGCCGGCGACCGGGTGGTTTCGACCGGCGACGGCGGATTGCTGCCGCCCGATCTGCCCATCGGCACGGTGATGCAGGAAGGCAGCGCGCTGCGCGTCGTGCTGTTCGCGCGGCCCGGCACCAGCGATTTCGTGCGCATCATGAACTACAGCCTGCCGGATCCGCCGATTGCCACCGATTCCGTGCCGGCCGCGACGACGACCGCTGCGGAGGAACCCAAGGTTCCTCCGGCGACCGTGACCGCGGGCATTACCGCGCGCCCAGCGCCACCGGCCATGCCGCTGCAATCGCGCAATCCCGACGTGCCTCGTTTCGATGGCCAAATCGAGGAACAGGACCGGTGAGTTCGACAAGCAATGTGGTGGAATTGCTGTTCCATCATCCGCTGCGCCTGCTGGCTTCGCTCATCCCGTCGGTGCTGGCCATCCTGCTTGTCCTCATCGTCAACATGCCGGTCTCGTTCACCGGGGGTCTTCTTCCCGCGCCCGCGCTGGCGCTCGCCTGCATCTATTTCTGGGTGCTGGTCCGGCCCGATCTCATGCCCCCTTTCGTCGTGCTCATGCTGGGGCTGATGGAGGATCTCCTGTCCGGCGGTCCGCCGGGTTTGTGGGCGGCCGGTTTCCTGGCGGCCTTTTGGCTGACCGACCGCGAGCGCGAAACATTCGCGGGACTTACAGGCGCCGGCGCGCTGGTGGGTTTCGCAGGTGCGATGCTGTTCGGAGCTTCGGTCGCCTATGGGTTGGACGCGCTCGTCTATTTGCGGTTGCCGCCCTTGCCGCCGCTGCTGCTCGAAAGCGTCAGCACCGTGATGTTCTATCCGCTCATCGTGATTTCGATGGCATGGTTTCATAAACGAGTCGTCGGTCCGATGCGGAGTGGCGCGTAGGGATTTTTGGCTATGGCCTTGGAGGGCAAGAACAAGAGCCGGTACGCGGGATTTTCGCGTCGCGCCTTCTTGCTGTCCGGCGGTATGACCGCCGTCTTCGGTGTACTTGCGGCCCGCCTTTATCAGCTTCAGATCGTCGATGGCGACCGCTACCTCACCGAGGCCGAAGAGAACCGCATCAGTTTGCGGCTGTTGACCCCGCCGCGCGGGCGCATTTTCGACCGCTTCGGGGTGCCGCTCGCCAATAGCCGCCGCAATTATCGCGTGCTGCTTGTGCCGGAGCAGACCCGGCAAGGTGTGCGTCCTGCGCTCGACGCGCTCGGACAGGTCATCGCCCTGGACGATCATGTGCGTCAGCGCGTGCTGAAGGAAGCGGCGGGAAACAAGCCCTTCATGCCCATCGTGGTCGCAGAGAATCTCTCTTGGGACGAATTCGCGCGGCTCAATCTGGACCTTCCCTATCTGCCGGGCATTCAGCCCGATGTGGGTGAAACCCGCGGTTATCCGTATGCGGAAGAACTCTCTCATGTCCTCGGTTATGTCGCGGCTGTCTCGCCCGAGGACAAGGCGAAGGACGAATCCGGCGATCCTCTGCTCGATCTGCCGGGATTTCGGCTGGGCAAGCGCGGCGTCGAGAAGACGTTCGACGCCGAAATCCGCGGCCGCGCCGGCGCGGACCGGGTCGAGGTCAACGCCTATGGCCGTGTCATCCGCGAACTCGACCGCCAGCCGGGCGAAGCCGGCGAAGACGTCTATCTCACCATCGATCAGGAATTGCAGAGCTTCCTCTATTCCCGGCTGAAGGACGACAGCGCCGGGGCTGCGGTGATGGATGTGGAGACGGGCGATCTCCTGGCGCTGGTTTCCACGCCGGGTTTCGATCCCAACGCCTTCAATGTCGGGGTCACGCAGGAACAGTGGAAAGCGCTGATTCAGGACGACCATAAGCCGCTCATCAACAAGCCGCTGGCGGGATTTTATCCGCCGGGGTCCACCTTCAAGACCGTCACGGCGCTCGCGGCACTCGATGCCGGCGTCATCACGCCGGACACGGTTTTCAACTGCTCGGGCCAGTTCACCCTTGGCTCTCACGCCTTCCATTGCTGGAAAAAGGGCGGCCATGGCAGCATCAATCTGCGCCAGGGTCTGAAAGTCTCCTGCGATTGCTATTTCTATCAGGTAGCGCTGAAGCTCGGCATCGATGCGCTGCAGGCCGGTGCCCGCAAGCTCGGGCTGGGCGCGGTCACGGGCATCGAGATTCCAGGCGAACGCGCCGGGTTCATTCCCGACCGGGCATGGAAGCAGAAGACGTTCAAGGAGCCCTGGCAATTGGGCGAAACCCTGGTCGCGGGTATCGGTCAGGGCTACATCCTGACGACACCGCTGCAGCTTTGCGTGCTGGCCGCGCGCATCGCGGGCGGCAAGGAGGTAAGCCCGCGCCTTGTGCATTCGCTGGGTGCCACAAAACAGCCGCGGCCTCCGGTCGAGCCGGTGGGTTTCTCACCCGATGCCATCGACGCGGTACGTCAGGCCATGATCGCGGTCGCCAACGAACCGGGCGGGACTGCCTATGGCTGGCGGATCACAGATCCCGCCTTTGCCATGGCTGGAAAGACGGGCACCGCGCAGGTGCGTGTGATCAGCGCCGAGGAGCGGGCCACCGGTATCCGGAGCAATGAGAGCCTGCCCTGGAAGCTGCGCGATCATGGGATCTTCATCGGCTTCGCGCCGGTCGACAAACCGCGCTATGCCTGTGCGGTGCTGATCGAACATGGCGGCCTGAACTCCCATCCGCAGGTGGCGCTCGCGCGCGATGCGCTGCTGCTGGCGCAGAAGCGCGACATCCTGGGGCGGCCCCCGTCCTATCCGGTCAATTCGGCGGATGCATCCCTGTGAGCGTGCATTCCTATAGTAACAGCGCGCGCGTGGTGCCGTTGCGCCATAAGCTCGGCGAGATCAATTGGACTCTGGTGACGCTGATCACGCTGATCGCCTGCTCCGGATTCCTGATGCTCTATTCGGCGGCGGGCGGGAGTTTCTCGCCCTGGGCGGCGCGGCAGATGATCCGCTTCTGCTTTGGGTTTCTCATCCTTGTCGCCGTCGCCTGCGTGGATTTGCGGGTGTGGATGGGGCTCGCCTATCCGGCTTACCTGTTTTCGCTGCTGCTTCTGGTGGCGGTGGAGGTCGCGGGCCGTGTCGGTCTGGGCGCGCAGCGCTGGATCGAGTTCGGGCCCTTGGCGCTGCAGCCCTCCGAGCTGATGAAGATCGCGCTGGTGCTTGCATTAGCGCGCTATCTGCACGGACTCGAACCCGGCGCGATTTCGCGTCCCTTCCGTCTGCTGGTGCCGGTGGCGATGATCGCGGCGCCCGTCGTGCTGGTGCTGATGCAGCCCAATCTCGGCACTGCGACATTGCTCGCGCTGTGCGGGGCGCTGCTGCTGTTTCTGGCGGGGCTCTCCTGGTACTGGATCGCGCCGACCGTCGCGGGCGTTGCCATCGCCATTCCGATGGCCTGGGAATTCGCGCTGCACGATTATCAGAAGGCGCGCGTGATGACCTTCCTCAATCCCGATACCGACGCGCTGGGGGCGGGGTGGAACATCACCCAGGCCAAGATCGCGCTCGGCTCCGGCGGCATCATCGGCAAGGGGTTCCTGATGGGGACGCAGAGCCGGCTGAACTTCCTTCCCGAAAAAGAGACGGATTTCATCTTCACCATGATCGGCGAGGAGTTCGGTTTCCTCGGGACCATCGCGCTGCTCGCGCTGTTCGTGACGGTCATCTATTACGGCATCCGCATCGCGATGCGCTCGCGCAGCCAATTCGGGCGGCTTCTCGCCATGGGCATCACCGTCAATTTCTTCCTTTACATCATGATCAACGGGTTGATGGTGATGGGCCTCATTCCCGTGGTCGGCATCCCCATGCCGCTGATCTCCTATGGCGGCACGGCGATGATGACCGTGATGTTCGGTTTTGGCCTTCTGATGAGCGTGCATGTCCACCGGCGCGTCGATGTGCCCCGCCATTCCAGTGGAATGATCTGAACCTTTTCCCTGCGCTACTCGACAGGTGAGGAGGGCTTTGCTAAGACCCGCCCTCCCGCCGGGTCTGAAATGGCCGGGCGGTACGGGTGTATAGCTCAGGTGGTAGAGCAGATGACTCTTAATCATCGGGTCGCAGGTTCGAGTCCTGCTACACCCACCAATTGATTCAATCACTTAGCCTATGGACGAAAAGTCATTCCGACATTTCGTCACCGGCTCATTCCGACATTCCCCCTGTTTTCGTTCTCGATTCCAGTCTCTTTCGAGCGCCGACCTTGCGCTGTTTCATACTTGCCTTCGCGTAGAGCTGGACCATAGACACAGTCTTGTGTCCGCTTAGGGCGCGCAGCTGAGCGTCGCTTAGCTCGGCATCCGCGCCTTCTGTATTTCCGCCATGGCGCAGCCCCATGAATTTCACATCGGCATCAATACCCGCATCGGCCCGAACAGCGGCGACTCTGTGCCGGAAATAGTCCGGTGCCCATGGCAAATGGACCTTCCGCTTCGCATCGAGCTTATCGCGCGTGATGATGAGTGTGCCATTCTTCGCAGCGGCATCGAGACGCGCCGTCAGTTCCGGCCACAATTCCGTGCCGTCATCGTCGACCAATGGGAGATCTACCGGCTCCCTGGTTTTGTGATGAAATATGCGAACGATGTCGGGGTTGTCGGCTGGGCGATAGTGATTCCACAGAAGCCGGCTGATGATATCGATCTCACGCTGCAGCCAGAAGAACGCGATCATTGCGGCGGTGCCGAGCGATGCTTCGCCGGCGGCATCCGCGGCTTTGACGAAACTGGTCAACTCGGCATGCGTGACCGGCCGGGTCTGTTTGGCCTTGTGGTGCAGATCCATCTTGGCGAATGGATTCGACACAGGAACAACGTCGCGCTTGTCGCGCCAAGCGACGTTCCAGGCGCGCCGGCAAACCCGCATTGCACCATCGGCGGTGCGTCCGCGCTCACCGCCCCCCGGCTTCGCCATCAGCTTGTCATGGAGGCGATCGACGGCGCCGGGCGAAATGCTGGTAAGCGATAAGCTTCCGAACGTCCTGCCGTCCTTGAGCGTGTGTTTCGACACCAACCGGAGCGCAGCATCGTAATTCTTCTGCGTGACCTTCGGCCGGTTCGTGTATTTCGGCGACGACTTGTAGACGAAGACGAGCCAATCGAACGTGCCAACCGCGGGGCGGTCTTCATTCGCGCCGACCAACCCCTTGGTGCGCCACGCGTCGAATTGCGGATTGAGGACGTTATCGCAACGGCTTTTGGCCGTGCTGTAATCGGTCCCGAGCGCCTCGGG
>DASYEG010000154.1:0-7552 GCA_036499145.1 Micropepsaceae bacterium
GGTGCCGGTTCTACCCGCGCGATAGGACCGAAATAACGGGTGAACATCTGCTGCGCGACAACGCCGCGCGCGAACAGCGTGACGCCGGCATGTTCTTTCAGGAAATCAGCGGTCCGCTGCAAGTAATCATTGTCGAGAAACGTGACCTGCTGCGGAAAGAAAACGATTCGGTTCTTCGGAAAATCCTGCAGGACACGCAGGCGGAATTCGTGATGGGCGGGATAGCGGTCACCGAAATTTCCCCCGCCCTGCAGCAAGATGGGCCCGCTCCCGATTCGGGCCGCCAGGGCCTCGCGATCGTAAGTCTGCGGCGAACATTCATAGGCGATTGGGACGCCAAGACGAGAAAGAAGCACCTTCTCGCCAAGCCATATGGCGTGGTCTCCACAATTCGTCGAATCCGGGAAATCGATCAGCGCTGCGGGACGGTCACGCGGGATGATCGGCGCGAAACTCTCAAGCAAACGCTTGACCTGGAAATCCACAAGGGCCGTGCTCGTCATTCGCCGGTACCCGTTTCTTCTGGCGCCCCCCGATGTGCAGTTTGTCACCGTCCGATTGGCCGGTTGCAAGCCTTTTCACGCTCGGAACGCGATTTGCCCGGCCCCGCACAAAGGTTTGACGCATTTCGCGCGTCAGACCACTATCGTCATGTTCGGTTTCGCATTTCAGGTTGTCATTGATGCAAGCCCTTTTCATCGGTCAGACTTATATCGATGTGACGTTCATCGCCGACCGGATACCGACGGGTGACGAGAAGGACGTAGCGCATGACTACGCGATCTCCTTCGGAGGCAATGCCGTTACGGCAGCGTTTTGCTGTGCGCGGCTCGGGATCGCGCCCGATCTTCTGACGTCGCTGGCCGACGACTGGCTGGGGCGCATGTTTCTGGATATGGCGGCGAAATATCAAATATCGGTGCACGCGCGCAAAGTCCGGCGTTCGTCTCTGTCCTTCGTGATGCCCAAGGACGGCAAACGCGCAATTCTGCGGCTGCGCGACGACAATTATCTGCACCCCTTTCCGCCGCTCAATCTCGAAGGGTGCCGCGCGCTTCATCTCGACGGGCATCAGGGGGATGGCGCGCTGCATTACGCGAGAGCATGCAGACAGGCCGGTATTTTCACCTCCTTGGACGGCGGTGGCCTGCGCAGCAACACCATGGAGCTTTTGCCGTTCATAGACGCGGCGGTTGTGTCGGAACGATTCTGCGAGCAGTTGCAGAGGCCGCCGGCTGACGTGCTCGATCTCTTGAAGCAGAAAGGGTGCCGCATTGGTGCGGTCACCTTAGGCGAACGGGGTCTGCTCTGGTTCGATGAGCGGGGTCAGGTCGCGATCATGCCGGCGCTCGCGGTGCCACCGGGGAAAATCGTCGACACCAACGGCGCGGGCGACGTGTTTCACGGCGCCTACGTGTATTCCCGCATGATGAATCCGGATGCAGCGTGGGAAGCACATTTTCGCTTTGCGCGCGCGGCATCCGCGCATGCGATCTGCCATCTCGGCAATGAGGCACGGCTACCCACGCTCGCCGATCTGGAGGAGGTGGATAGGCTCTACCAGCCCGGCGCGGCCGCGACCGCCTGACCTATTCGCCCGGAACCGGTTGGGCCTGGAGCGCGCCGGCGCGTGCCCGCGCCCGTGTGAAATCCTTGGCGATCAGGATGTAGAATGTCGGCACCACGAACAGCGTGAACAGCGTGCCGATGGAAATGCCGCTGAAAATCACCAGGCCCATGGCGAAGCGCGCCACCGCGCCAGCACCGGTGGACAGCAGCAGCGGGACCACCCCCAGCACCATGGCCGCGGTGGTCATCAAAATCGGCCGCAGCCGGATGCCTGCTGCGAGTTCGACGGCTTCGCGTTTGGCATGGCCTTCGCGTTGCAGCCGGTTCGCCACATCCACGATCAATATCCCGTGCTTGCTGATGAGGCCCATTAGGGTCACGATTCCCACCAGCGTGTAGATGTTCAGGGTCGCGCCGCCGAACTGCATCATGTTCGGGAAGAACACATGCAGGCCTCCGACGAGATGCATCGCGGCCATGGCCCCGGCAATCGACATCGGCACCGACATCAGGATGATGAAGGGATCGCGGAAGCTCTCGAACAGCGCGGACAGGACAAGGAAAATGATCACCGCCGCGAACAGCAGCAATGTCAGAAAGCCGCTCGATTCCTGGATGTATTGCCGCGACGTGCCGGCATAATCGATGATGTATCCCTCGGGCAGGGTTCGGGCCGCGACCTGCTGCAGATAGGTGAGCGCATCGCCCTGGGTCATGCCGAAGCCCGGGGCCAGATTGATGGTGGCCGAATTGAGCTGCTGGAAATGCGCCAGCGATTCGGGGGTCGTCTTGGTGGTGATGTTCGCCACAGTAGAAAGGGGAATCAACGCCCCGTTTGCCGCCCGGATATAATAATTGAGGATCTGATCGGCATTGAGCCGGAAGGGTTGATCGGCCTGCGCCATGACGCGATAGGAACGTCCCTCCATGCTGAAATAATTGACGTAGCCGCCGCCCAGCATCGCCGACAGCGCATTGCCGACATCGCTCATGGAAAGGCCCATGAGGGCAGCCTTGTCACGATCGATATCCACCGTGACTTCCGGCCTGTCGATCTTGAGATCGGTGTCGACAAAGAAGAATTTCTTGCTGTCGCGCACCTCGGTTAGGAAGGTCTGCACCGAGTCGTTCAGGCGATCGAAGGATTGCGTGGTGCTGATGACGAATTGCACCGGCGCGCCAAAAGTGCTCGGCAAGGGCGGAGGTTGCGAGACGAAAAAATTGTTGAAGGCGGGGAACTGTATCAGTTCATTCTGCACGTCCTGCTGAACTTGGAAGGAATTTTCCGGGCGCTGGTCCCAGGGCTTGAGGGCGAAGAATTTTATCAGCCGGGAGGTCGAATCCATCTGGAAGATGAAATCGAGATTCTGGTTCGTTTTCAGCTTGTCGTAGACCGCGTCCGAGAACGCCTTATATTGCGTGACCGACGCCGTCGGAGTGCCCGGCCCAAAGGCAAAAATGAAGCCCTGATCTTCCTGTGGCGCGAGTTCCTGCTGTGTGGTCATCCACAGCGCCCCGGTGCTGAGGATGACGATGATCGCGAAGACAAAGGTGACCGGCACGTAATTCAGCGCACCATGAAGCCGGCGCTCGTAAAAACCGTGCAACCTCTCGAAACGCCGGTCGATGAAGCGCGTGATGCGGGCGTTCAGACCGCGGTCGTTCTCGTCATGCGGCTTCAGGAGCTTGGAACACATCATCGGCGAAAGCGTCAACGCGACGATGGTCGAGATGATGATCGTGCCGACCAGCGTGAAGGCGAATTCGACGAATAGCGCACCGGTCAAGCCACCTTGGAACGCGATCGGAAGATAGACCGCGATCAGAACCGCCGTCATCGCGATGATCGGCCCGCCGAGCTCGCGTGCCGCTTGCAGCGCTGCATCGAACGGGCGCGCGCCTTCGTTGATGTGCCGATGCACATTCTCCACCACGATGATCGCATCGTCCACCACGAGTCCGATGGCGAGCACCATCGCCAGCAGCGACAGCAGATTGATGGAGAAGCCCAGCACCAGCATCATGATGAAGGCGCCGATCAGCGACAAAGGAATGGCGACGATCGGAATCACGACGCTGCGTATCGAGCCAAGGAAGACGAACACCACCAGCATGACGATGAGCAGCGTCTTGACGATGGTGCTTTCCACTTCGCTGATCGCCGAGTTCACGAATTGCGAGGCGTCGTAGAGAATGGCGGCATCGAGTCCCTGGGGGAGCTGCGATTGGATCTGCGGAAAGACGATCTGAATCTGCTTCATCACGTCGACGAGATTGGCGTCGGGAGCTATGTCGATCGACATCGCGATGGAATTCTGGCCGTTGTAGGAAATGTTGGTGTTGTAGTCCTCCGCGCCCAGCACGACTGTCGCGACGTCGGAGAGCCGGACGATGGCGCCATTGGCCTGTTTGATGATCAGATTGCGGAAATCATCCAGCGAGTGCAGGTCGGTCGAGGCGGTGAGGTTAACCTGCACCATCTGCCCCTTGGTATTGCCCAGGCTCGAGATGTAATCGTTGGTTGCCAATGCGGTATTGACGTCGGTGGCGGTCAGGCCATAGGCGGCAAGCTTGGCCGGATCGAGCCACGCACGCAGTGCGAAATTGCGTGCGCCCAATATGTTCACGGTCTGCACACCGGCCACGGCCTGTAATTTGGGCTGCACCACGCGTGTCAAATAATCGGTGATCTGATTCGGCTGCAGGACATTGGAGCGGAATCCGAGATACATCGCCGAAACCGCCTGGCCGACCTGGACCTGGAGTGCGGGCTGCTGCGATTGGGGCGGCAGGCGGTTGAGCACCGAACTGATCTTGCTGGTGATCTCGGTAACCGCACGATTGTAATCGTAGTTCAGCCTCAGATTGACGGTGATCGTCGAAAGGCTGTTGGCGCTTGTCGAGGTGATGTAGTCGATGCCGTTGGCTTGGGCGATGACGTTTTCCAAAGGCTGCGTGATGAATCCGGCGACCACATCGGGATCGGCGCCGAAATAAGCGGTCGTTATCGTGACCACCGCGTTTTCGGTGCGCGGATATTGCCGTACCGGCAAGGACAGCGCCGCGCGCAGACCGATGACCAGGATAATCAGGCTGACGACGGTCGCCAGAACCGGCTTCTTCACGAAAATGTCGGTGAAGCTCATCCGTTGCCCCTATTGTTCGTGCGGCTGGGGATTTGGTTCGTTCGTCGGCGTGACCGCATTGTTGACCAAGAGCGGCGCGCCGTTCTGCAGCTTTGCCTGACCGGCGCTGACGACGGTATCGTTCTCTTTCAGACCGGTGAGCACGGCGATCTGATCGCCACGGGTGGCGCCCGTGGTCACGACGGTCTGCTGTCCGACGAGGATGTCCTTGCCGGCCGGATCTTTGCCCGGCTTCACCAGAAAGACGACATTGCCATAGGGGTTGAAGGTAATCGCGGCCTGCGGCAGCGTGATGTAGCGCTGCTTTTGACCGGTCACGATTTCACCTGTTGCGAACATGCCGGGCAGCAAGCGGTGATCGCGATTGGGCAGGGTGGCGCGGACCATGACGTTTCGCGTCGCCGGATCGACCTTCGGATCGATCGTGGTGATTTTCCCGGTAAAGGCCGCGCCGGGATACGCGTCCACTTTTGCGGTGATCGTCAGCCCGGGTTTGATCTGATTCAATTGCTGCTGCGGAAGAGAGAAATCCAGAAAAATAGGATCGAGCGCCTGCAAGGTCACCACGACGGTGCCCGGATTCAAAAACTGGCCGGGGTTGACCAGGCGAATGCCCAGATGCCCGCTGAAAGGTGCGCGCAGCGTTTTTTTCTCAACGATGGCCTGCTGCTCGGCCACTTGCGCCTGAAACGATTTGAGGTTGGCCGTCGTGACATCGAATGCGGCCTGACTGATGAGTTGCCGCTGCAACTGCGACTGATCGCGATTGTAATTTGTCTGGGCCAAATCGCGCGAGGCTTCGAGCGTATGAAGCTTGGCCACATCATCGGCGTCGATCAGCTTTATGATCGGCTCTCCGGCCTTCACATCGCCGCCCGAATCGAAATTCACCTCCTGCACGATGCCGGCCACTTCCATCGAAAGATCCGCCCCTTGCAGGGGCTTGAGAGAACCGACGATCTGGATCGCGGGTTGCCAGTCTTCGAGCACGGCTTTCGCGGTGGAGACCGTCGCGGGCGGTGGCGCGGGAAATCCCTTGGCTTTGAAGGCGATGATCGGAAACGCGAAAATCGCACCAAACAGAACGATAGCCAGGATGGCGACCAGCGCCAGCCATAGCCAAAGGCGCCTGCGGCGTGGTGGATGTTCTTCCACCATGAGTTCGGGACGTTCGGGCCGGTTCATGGGAGTCTCGCAAGGCCTGTGGGATCGTGAAATTCAGGGGCATCCTGACGGTTCCACCAACCGCCGCCGAGGGCCTGAAACAGCGCAACTGTATCGGCGAAGCGGTTGGCCTGCGCGATCACGAGCGCGATTCGTGCCTGCTGGTAAGTGCGCTGCGCGTCGAGCAGCGAAAGATACGCGATCGCTCCAGCCTGGAACCGTTCCTGCGTGATCTCGAGACTCTGCTCTGCCGTTTGTTCGGCATAAAGCTGCGTTTTCACGTTTTCCGCGTCAAGCTGGAGCGCGGAAAGCACATTGGCGACATTGGCAAACGCGTTCAGCACGGTGCCGCGATATTGCGCGGCGGAGCGGTCGAACACGTCATACGCCGCGCGTTGCTGCGCGCGCAGCGTGCCACCGCGGAAAATCGGCGCCGTGGCGCCCGCGATCAGGCTCCAGCCCGTATTGGCGCCGGTGAAGAAATCGCCCACCTGGAAGGCACTGTCGGTCAGACTGCCGGTGACGGTGAATTGCGGGAAGAGATTGGCCGTGGCGACCCCGATATTCGCGCTGGCATTATGCAGTAGCGCTTCAGACGCACGAATGTCGGGCCGCTGCTCGACCAGCTTGGATGGCAGGCTCAGTGGCAGGTCCGGCGGCAATCGCAGATCGGCAAGCTGGATGTTCGGCGCCGGGCCTTCCGAGGGATAACGGCCGGTCAGAATGACGAGCGTATTGCGCACCTGTTCCAATTGTTTTTGGATCGGTTGCAGGCTCGCCTGCGTGGCGGCGAGCTGCGACTGCTGCGCCAGCACATCGCCGCGCGCCACCGCGCCGAGTTCGAATTGCTGGTTCAGGAGATCTAGTTCCTGGGCCTGGGCGGTGATGATGTCCCCAATGGCCGCGATCTGAGAGGTAAGCGATGCTTCCTGGATCGCAGCGGTGATCACGTTCGAAGTCAGTGTGAGATAGGTGGCCTCGAGAGTGAAGCGCGAGTTTTCTTCCAGCGCGCCGGTCGCTTCGATCGAACGCTGCACACCGCCGAAGGCATCGATCAGATAGGACACGCTGACCGATGCGTTGAAGAGATCCAGCGTGTCGAGCGTTGTGACCGATTGCTGACGTCCAAGCTGAGCCGTCCCGTTGACCTGGGGGAACAGCGCGCCCCGCTGAGCGATGAGGTTTTCATGCGCCTGCCTCAGGGTCGCCTGCGCCGCATCGACGTCCGGATTGGCCCGCAACGCCTGTTCCACGAGGTCATTCAGCAAAGGGGAACCGAACAGGTCCCACCATCGGCCGGGCACATCGGTGTCCTGAAGGAATCGCTGGGCATCGCCGGCGATGGGGGTGTCGGCGGAAACAGTGGCCGGTGGCAGCGCATCGGCCGTATAGCCGGTAACCATAGGCGGTTGGGGCCGCGCAAAATCGGGGCCAAGCACGGTGCAGCCCGTCAGTCCGGCCACAGCCGTGGAAGCCAAAAGAAGTCTACGAATGGAATCGCGCACGCTAAAAGTCCCTCAATTGCATCCGACCTATAGCCGAAAAATGCTTAACCGCCGACCTAAGCCTCTGCAGATGTTCCCCGCCGGCGGATGTCGTTATGCGCTCGAAAATGTGCCTTGATTTTGGAAACTAGTTAGTTCCCTTTTTTTTGTCAATCCATCATACTGTGT